>JACPRP010000025.1 GCA_016189905.1 Chloroflexota bacterium
ATCTATGCCAAAGACACCAGGAAACCGCAGAATGCTACCACTCTGCGGTCTCTATACTTGGGTTGATCTCCGCCGCTACGCCGGGTTGCTTATTCCCCCCTCACCCGCTGCGCGCCCCCAGCCTGTGAAGCTTGCCCCTTCGGGATGTTTCCCTACCACTGGGCCGCCGCTTCCTCGCGAATCCGCTTGTCTTCGCTGCATTCGAGCGGCTCGCCGCGCTTCACGGCGGTAATACACTTGTTGCACGAGATGCATGTTGCGCGCCTCTGGTCTCCGTCCAGCCACCTGCGGATCAGCCCTGGCTCACGTATCAGCGGACGACACAAAGAAATAAGATCCGCGTCGCCCGAGGCGACGATCTCCTCGGCCGTCTCGATGCTGCGGATGCCGCCTACCAGCGCTACCGGGATGTCGACCGCTTTCCTGGCTTCGGCAGCCCGTGACCGGTAGTAGGCTACTTCCGTTACGTCGTCGTTGAACACCCTGATCTGGGTGCGGCTGCCGCTGCCGATCCCACCACTGATCTCCACCGCGTCGAGCCCGGCCTCGGCCATGGCCTTGAGGGCTGTGATCCCTTCGTCGAGGGAAGCTCCGCCCTCGTCGTCGTCCGTGATGCCGAGCTTGATCATCAGAGGAAAGTCAGGCCCCACGGCCGCCTTCGCCCGCCGGACTGTCTCGACGTGAAATCGCCGCCGATTTTCCGCACTTCCCCCCCAGCGATCCTCCCGTCGATTGGTGATGGGCGAGAAGAACTGGGAAATCAGATAGCCGTGGGCGCCGTGAAGCTGCACGGCGTCGAAGCCCGCCTCGCGCGCGCGAAGCGCCGCGGCAACGAAGTCGTTGATGGTATTCTCGATCTCCTCTTCGGTCATCGCCCGATGCGGTGGCTTGCCCTCGACCTCCGATGGCGCCAGCATCACCTGTCCCTGACGATAAAGATAGGTGGAAGCGGCTCCGGCGTGGACGATCTGCGCGGCGATTTTTGCCCCGTGCTCATGCGCGGTCTGTGCGAGCCGTCGCAGACCAGGGATCAGATCGTCGCTGTAGATGCCAAGCTGGCCAACCGTCGCCTGGCCCTGTTTGGATATGAAGGCATAGCCGGTCATAATTAGTCCCACCCCGCCTACGGCAAGGTCCTCGTAGAGCTTCACCGACCGGTCCGTAACCGCCCCGTTCTCGTCGGCCATCGCCGCCCAGGTGGCAGAGCGCATGAACCTGTTGCGCAACTCCAGCCCGCACAGCGCTGTCGACTCCAATACACGAAACATCACACCTGTCTCCTTTCCCTTGCCACTCGGCATCGCCCACACCGGCCGCGCACGTCTATGGGGATCACCGATTGCGCACCATTGTGCACCGTCTGCTTCGTCGCGACGGCATATATTATATTGACCTCGATTGTCTCGCGCAACTGCGGGCGAAACCCGATAGCCACTCTCAACAGTCTTGAACCTGGCCTGGCTCTTCACACAGAGTGTTTGGGTGGATTTGGCGCTAATTGCCTGCGGTCGGCGTGTCGAGACAGCCGAGTATCTGCATTAGAGTGGACTTGCCACTGCCGGAAGCACCCGTGATAGCCACCAGTTCCCCCGCGGCGACCCTCAGGCTAACTCCACGCAAGGCATTCACCTGCGTCGCGCCCATCGGGTAGATCTTCGTCAGGCCTATCGTTTCGATGATCCATTCGGGATCGTTTATTTGCCTGGTTGATTCTTCTGGTTGTTGGAGCTTGGCTGTTGCCACTGACCTACCACCCTTTCTGCTTCGTTCTATCCATTGACGATCTCGACGTAAACGTCGCCCCGCAGGCCCACCTGAACGGCACGCTTCTCGACTTGCCCATTGATCCAGACGTCTAAGGAGGCGCTTATCTCTACTGCCACAGGATCGGCGAAGGCGATGAACCCTTTTCCTCATCAGCGAACCCCTCCGAAGTTTCCTCAACTATAGAGGCAAGGGATTGCGATGAAGTTGCGGCCGGATTACGGTTTCGTAATGCGGAGAAAACGCTGGAAGGGACGGCATTATTCGCGGGATACTTGTAGCGATAGGGATGGCGTCTAGCTCACTAAACGGTAGCCGATGCCGGGCACAGTGAGAATAAGCGACGGACAGTTGGGATCGATTTCCACCTTTTCACGCAGGCGGCGGATGTGAACGTTCACGTTGCGCTCGCCGTCTATGTCGCCGTCATAGCCCCAGATGGCGTCCAGAATCTGGGAGCGGCTGATAGCCTGGCCTGCGTGCCGCGCGAGGAAAACCAGAACGCGGAACTCTGTGGGTGTCAGGTTCAGTGCCTGACCATCGCGTATAACCTGGCCACGATTCAGGTCGACGGTGAGGTCACGAACGTGAAGTAGATCGGCAGCGGCGGCCGATAGCTCTCCATAAGCACGCCGCAGTAGGGCCCGAATGCGGGAGAGAAGCTCACGAAGGCTGTAAGGCTTGGTGACGTAGTCATCGGCACCCATTTTGAATGTGGCGCTGACCTTTGGAATCGCTGCCTATGAGCTATTGCACTGCTGTTTTCAAAAGACGAAGTAACAGGCCGCCTTAGGGGCGTCCCGAGAATGTGCTCGATTGGCAGTTGTTCATCAGGTAACAGCCTGCTCTTGGCACGTTCTTTGCACGAAAACCCAGACGAGAACGTTATCCCGTTCACTAACCTCTTGTTGGACGATGTTCGAGTTTTGCTTAGACCACAGAATTCGCACCAGAGCCTTTGAACGAAACGTCCTTGTACTGGTTTGGTGGCAGGAACAAAATAGCAGCCATCAACCTGGAGGTTTGATAATCGTGGCGAACGATAAGAAGCCAGGAAAACAGGAACAGAGCGCACTGCGAGAACCGGACCGACGCCTTGCCGCGCTGAAGGCTGAGCGTGAACAACTGCTCAAACAACTGCAGGAAGTGAACGAGCAACTGGCTCGGTGTGGCTTCAAGGTTAAGGAACAGGCGGATGAGCTAGCCCAGGAACGTGACAAGCTGCGTGCAATCGTGAACGCCATGGCGGATGAGGTCTGGTTCGTCAACGCCGAAGGCATTGTCTCTCCGGTTAATGAAGCAGCTATCAGGGGGCTTGGTTTTGAGAAGGCGGAGGAAATACCTCAGCCTATCCAGGAGCTGCTATCGAAGTTGGAGATATACACTCCTGAGTTTTGTCCACTGCGTCGAGAGGAAGCCCCACTGCTTCGCTCGCTGAAAGGCGAGACACTCACCAATTTCGAAGTGATTGTCCGCTTACGGAAAACCGGTGAGCTGCGCTACCGGCTAATCAATTCGGCTCCGGTGCGGAACGGCGATGGCAAGATCGTCGGCGCCATCGCCGTCACTCGCGACGTTACCGACGAACGCAACCGAATGAGGAAGGGACCGCAAAGCTAAAGCAAACTTCCAAAGCTTTGATTAAGAGCTTTGATTAAGAAGGAGGTAACGATGCCCGCTCAGGATAATATCAATATCGTTCGGAATCTTTTCGACGCCATCAACAACCACCAGTTGGACCGCGCAACAGCCCTCATCGACGATAACGCGGAGTGGATCGACGTGGCGACCGGCGACACCTTCCGTGGTCCGCGAGGCTTCCGACAGCTCTCGCAGAGCTGGTGGGAAGCCTTCCCGGATAACACGATCGAGATCACCAACCTGTTTGCCGACGAAGAATCTGTCTGCGTCGAGTACATCGGCCGCGGAACGTTCACCGGCCCTCTCCGCTGGCCATCTATTCAGGCTCAGCCGACGGGCCGCAAGCTGGCCATCCCGTTCTGTGACGTATACCGCATCGAGCACAGCAAGATCGTCAGCGCCCGTGAATACCACGACACAGCCACGATGATGGGCCAGCTCGGTGTGCCCTTTGGCCTGAGAAGAGCGGCGTGACATAAGCGAGACCCGGTCTCGCGCATCCAATTCACAGCGAACCACACGAATGCACACCCGACTGGTAGGCGCAAAGCATTCGCGCGCCTGTTTCGAGCACGATCTCCCCAAAAGAACGCGAATGCTTTGCCCTCACCGGAGGCCGAGTCATCTTTGACGACCAGGATGCCGTTAATACCTGTGGTGAGAGACTGGCGACCGTAGAATCTGCGCTCAGAGTACCATCAGGTCCGCACCAAGTACTACGGGACCGCCAAACGCTTCCTCGGCCTCGGTTCTTAAGGGAGACTCGTCGGAAGGTCCGAGATGGGATAGCACCAGAAGTTTCGCACCGGCTTCGCGGGCGATGCGCCCTGCTTCTCTGGCTCGAGTGTGATAGCGCTGCAGCCTATCGAAGTGCGCCTCGACCTGACCTTTCGGCAAATGATCGTACGCCCCCTCGTGGCGCGTGGGGTGCGTGCCCTCGTGCACCAAAATATCCACACCTCTGGCCAGATCGATCATAGCCTGGCACGGAGCCGTATCGCCGGAGATGGCGATAGATCTTTCGGGGGCATCGAAACGGAAGGCGAAGGCGTGCTCGACAGGGTAGTGATCGACCCGCGCGGCTGTGACTTGCCAACCCTTCCCCCCCATCGTCCAGCCGTGCTCGATCTCCTGGCAGTCGACGCGCAGCATCTCGGCCCCGACGCGTTCGGACAGGCGCCGCACTCTGATGTCCCAGTCGAAAACCCGCATCAAGCTATCCAGGTGCTCTCGTGTTCCCGGTGGACCAATCAATTGCAGTGGCCGGGTCCTGAAAGAGATCCACCCCGACAACAGCACGTGCATCAAATCGATGCAGTGGTCCGAGTGCAGGTGGGTCAGGAAGATATAGTCGATGTCCTGTACACGTAGCCCTGCCTCCACCATCCGCCGAACCACGCCGCTGCCGCAATCGACTAAGATCGACGTTCCGCCAATCTGAATGTGCTGGCTGGGTCCAGCACGATGAGGATTGGGACGCGGGTTACCTGTCCCCAGCAAGGTCAGCCTCATATCCACCCTTTGCCCTCCTGATTTGCAATCTGGATCTAATACGGCAGAGCCCGCAGGATGTGCGGCCAGTATACAATGAGCCCGACGAAAAGTCCAATTCATTTGCTCATAGCTATAGGGTGTTTTCTCTCTCGTGTTTTTCTATCTTGACACCACAACATGCTATGTGCTATCATCGCTTGTAATTAAATCCACAAGCGACGAAAGGGAGTAGTAAGGCGATTTACACCTCCAGAGAGCCGGGGAAGTGGTGTGAACCCGGCAGGGGAGATTGCCCGAACTCGCCCTCGAGCAGCTAGGTTGAAAGGGTCCCTGCGGCCTGAGTAAACCTCAGCCGACCGGCGCCCGTTATAGCGCTTCGAGTGGGTGTAGCACAGCGGCTAAGCCAATTAGGGTGGTACCGCGGGATTCGATTTCCCGTCCCTGGAGGGGCGGGAATTTTGTTATTGCCCGCAGTTGATCCGCTGAATGCGCCAACATAGGGTGGTACCGCGGGAAAACGTCTCTCGTCCCTTTGCACGAGAGCATTTTTATTTGGTTGCGAGGTTGATGTGATGCGTAGTGACGCCGTCAAGAAGGGCTTCGAGCGAGCCCCACACCGAGCGCTGCTGAGGGCGGTCGGCTGCACCGATGCCGAGATTGAGCAACCTTTCGTCGGCGTGATCAACTCTTACAGCGAGGTGGTTCCCGGCCACGTCCATCTGCGCAACGTGGCGGAAGCGGTGAAGGCTGGAGTGCGCATGGCCGGCGGCACGCCGTTTGAGTGCGGCACTATCGCGGTCTGCGATGGCGTGGCGATGAACCACGAGGGAATGAAGTACTCCCTGGCCAGCCGCGAGCTGATCGCCGATTCCGTGGAAGTGGTCGTCCAGGCCCACGCTTTCGACGCGCTCGTCTTCATCCCGAACTGCGATAAGATAATCCCCGGCATGCTGATGGCGGCGCTGCGCCTCAACCTTCCCTGTGTCTTTGTGAGCGGTGGGCCGATGCTGGCGGGCCGGCAGGATGGCGCCGCCGTGGATTTGAACACGGTTTTCATGGCCGTGGGCAAGGTGGCGAAGGGCGAGATGTCTTACGAGGAGCTCGACCGGCTCGAACAGCTCGCCTGTCCCGGCTGCGGGTCTTGCGCCGGTATGTTCACGGCCAATACGATGAACTGCCTGAGTGAGGCCCTGGGATTAGCCCTGCCCTACAGTGGCACCACGCCAGCGGTTCACGCGGCCCGCGTGCGGCTCGCCAAGGAAGCCGGCGCTCAGGTGATGAGCCTGTTGGAGAAGAACATCCGGCCGCGCGACATCGTCACCCCTGACGCGATTCGCAACGCCTTCGTCGTAGATATGGCCCTCGGCGGCTCCACCAACTCGATCCTGCACCTCGCGGCCGTCTCCGATGAGGCCGGGGTCGCGTTCGACCTCGCGTCACTCAACGAGATATCGGCCAGCGTGCCGCACCTTTGCAAGATAAGCCCGGCGGGCGAGCAGCGGATCGAGGATCTGCACGAGGCGGGTGGGATTCCCGCCGTCATGCGCGAGGTCAGCGACAGGCTGCGTCTCGACGCTTTGACCGTGACCGGCAGAACCATCGGCGAAAACGTGGAGCGCGCTGTGATTCGCGACAAAACGGTCATTCGCCCGGCGGCGGAGCCCTACTCGCCGCACGGCGGTCTCGCGATCCTTTTCGGCAACCTGGCGCCCGATGGCGCGGTGGTGAAACAGGCGGCCGTCGCACCCGAGATGCTCAGGCATCGCGGCCCCGCCCGCGTATTCGATTCCGAGGACGAGGCGACGCGGGCGATCATGAACCGCACGATCCGCCCCGGCGACGTCCTGGTGATTCGCTACGAGGGTCCCAAGGGCGGTCCCGGGATGCGCGAGATGCTGACCCCGACCTCGATGCTCTCGGGAATGGGGATGGATAATAGTGTGGCGCTGCTGACCGACGGGCGGTTCAGCGGCGCAACCCGTGGCGCCGCGATTGGGCACATCTCGCCAGAGGCGGCGGAGCGAGGACCTATCGCGGCCGTGCGTGAGGGTGACATCATAGAGATCGATATTCCGAACTGCCGGCTAGATGTGGCGCTGGGCGAGGATGAGCTGAAGGCACGGCTGGCGGCGCTGCCGCGTTTCCAGCCAAAGATCAAGACGGGTTATTTGAGGCGCTATGCCGAGCACGTCACGTCGGCCAGCACGGGCGCCGTGTTCCGGTAACGGCGGCAGCACAGCATCGGCCTTTGGATGAAGCGTTCGGCTTCAGTTCAGGCATTACAGAAAAGGGGTGATCGGAATGATTATGATCAGTGATTCCAAGAAAAGTGCGATCGGCGTCTCCCGCGAGAACATGGAGGGCAAGAGGCTCTCAGGTGCCCAGATACTCTGCGAGTGCTTGCTGCGCGAGGGAGTAGAGGTCATCTTTGGCTTCCCGGGCGGCGTGGTACTACCCCTTTATCGCGTATTGCCCGATTACCCGATGCGCCACATCCTGGTTCGCCACGAGCAGGGCGCCGCGCACGCCGCGGACGGCTATGCCCGAGTGACAGGGAAGGCTGGCGTTTGCATTGCCACTTCGGGCCCTGGCGCCACCAATCTGGTGACGGGCCTGGCCAACGCTTTTCTAGACTCCGTGCCGCTCGTGGCCCTCACGGGGCAGGTCGCGACCCCTTTCATCGGCAAGGATAGCTTTCAGGAGATCGATATCACGGGCATTACGCTGCCGATTACCAAGCACAACTTCCTGGTGCAACGCGTGGAGGACCTCGCCCGCACGGTGCGGAAGGCGTTCCACATCGCCACAACTGGCCGCCCGGGTCCGGTGCTGATCGACCTGCCGAAAGATGTATTGAGCAACGAGATACAGTTCGAGTATCCAAAGCAAATCCACCTTCCTGGCTACAAGCCCACGCTGCAGGGCAATGTCCGGCAGATCAAGCAGGCGGCAAAGCTTTTTAACGAGGCGGATAGACCGGTCATTCTGGCCGGCCGCGGCGTCAACATCTCTGGCGCGCAGGCCGAGCTGAAGGATCTCGCCGAAAAAGCCGACGTTCCTGTCACGGTGACGCTCCTGGGCAAGAGTGGCTTCCCCGATTCGCATCGGCTGGCGCTGGGAATGCTCGGGATGCACGGCACAGTCGCGGCTAACAACGCCGTTACGGGCGCTGATCTGGTCGTCGCGATCGGCATGCGCTTCGACGATCGTGTAACAGGCAAGACCTCGACGTTTGCGGCACACGCCCGGGTGGTGCACATCGATATCGATCCGGCGGAGATCGGCAAGAACGTGCGTGTGCACGTTCCCATCGTCGGCGATGTCAAGCACGTGCTCCGGGCCTTGAACGACGAGGTGACACCGAAACGGCACGATGCCTGGAACGCTCACATCGCCGAATGGAAGCTGCTGCACTCTGGGATGGAGATACGCGAGCGAGAAGGGAAGTTCCGCCGCGAGCGCTGCAATCTGCCTGATTGCCCCCATCCGTGCCTTTCTGCCGGGGTTCGCGCCGATCGCATCCTCCCGCAGTACGTGGTGGATCAGATCTGCAAGGTCACCGAAGGCTCCGCCATAGTCGTGTCAGACGTCGGCCAGAACCAGATGTTTGCCGCGCGGTACTACGTCTACGACGAGCCAAACTCCTTCGTAAGTTCCGGCGGTCTGGGCACGATGGGCTTCGGAATGCCGGCCGCGATGGGGGTGAAGATCGGGCGGCCCGACAAGGCGGTGTGGGCCATCGTCGGGGACGGCGGGTTCCAGATGACGATACAGGAGCTGGCGACGCTGGCGCAGGATAAGATCCCAGTGAAGATCGCCGTTCTCAACAATGGCTATCTGGGTATGATTCGGCAATGGCAGGAGCTTTTCCACGACAAAGTGTACTGTGGCGCGCGATTGGTCAGCCCCGATTTCGCCGCCGTGGCCGAAGCCTACGGCATCGCCGGCTTCCAGGTCGCCGACAAAGAGAGTGTGGCTTCGACGATCCGGCGCGCGATGGAGATCGATGGGCCGGTGGTCATCGATTTCCTTGTGGAGCCAGACACGAACGTTTTTCCGATGGTGCCGCCAGGCGGCTCAATACACGAAATGATCGAGGACAATGGGAGGTAAGGTGGCGATGAAACACACAGTGGTGGCAATGGTCGAGAACCAGCCGGGGGTGTTGAATCGGGTCGCCAGCCTCTTTCGCCGGCGTGGATTCAACATCGATAGCCTCACGGTCGGACGGACGGAGACACCGCACATCTCGCGGATGACCATCGTCGTCGATGGGGCCAACACGATAGTCGAACAGGTGGTGAAGCAACTTTACAAGGTCATCGACGTTCTGAAGGTGAGCGACGTGTCCGCGGATACGACGGTGATGCGTGAGCTGGCGCTGATCAAGGTGAGCGCAACCGCGTCCTCCCGCTCGGAGATCATGCAGATAGTCGACATTTACCGCGCCAAGATCGTCGACGTCGCGGCCGATTCTTTGATCATCGAAGTGACCGGGACCGAAGACAAGATCGAGTCGCTGACGCAACTGGTACGGCGCTTCGGCGTCAAAGAGATGGTTCGCACCGGGTGCATCGCCATGCTGCGGAGCGCCAACGGAGCGACAAAAACAAGTGAGGAGGATTGACGACGGGCTATGAGCATGAAAATGTACTACGATTCCGATGCTGATCTCAGTATTCTCTCTAACAAGGTGATCGCCATTATCGGTTATGGCAGCCAGGGGCACGCCCACGCACTGAACCTGAAGGAAAGCGGCTGCAACGTCGTCGTCGGCCTGTACCGCGGCAGCAAGTCATGGGCCGAGGCCGAGCAGGCCGGCCTTACCGTGAAGACGGTGGATGAGGCCGCCGCGATGGCCGATGTGATCATGATGCTCGTTCCGGACCAGGTCCAGAAGCAGATTTATTACCAGTCCATCCAGGGCGGCCTGCGCGCTGGCAAGACGCTGATGTTCGCCCATGGTTTCAACATCCATTACAGCCAGATCGTTCCCCCCGCCGACGTCGACGTGAGCATGGTCGCGCCCAAGAGCCCCGGCCATATGGCGCGTCGCGTTTACCAGGAGGGCAATGGCGTGCCGGCCCTGTTTGCCGTGCACCAGGACGTAAGTGGCAAGGCGAGAGCCGGTGCGCTGGCGTATGCCAAAGGCATCGGCTGCACCCGAGCGGGGGTGCTCGAGACGACTTTCGCGGAGGAGACCGAAACCGACCTTTTTGGCGAGCAGGCCGTGCTCTGCGGCGGGACCAGCGCGCTGGTGCAGGCGGGGTTCGAGACGCTCGTCGAAGCCGGCTATCAGCCTGAGCTCGCTTATTTCGAATGCCTGCACGAGCTCAAACTGATCGTCGACCTGATGTATCAGGGTGGCATAAGCTATATGCGGTATTCCATCAGCGACACGGCCGAGTTCGGCGATTACACGGCGGGACCGAGGCTGATCGACGATCGGGTTAAGGCGGAGATGAAGAAGCTGCTGGGCGAGATTCAGGACGGCACGTTCGCGCGCACCTGGATCCTGGAGAACCAGGCGGGTCGGCCCAGCTTCATTGCGCACCGTCGCAAAGGCCAGAACCATCAGATCGAGGTCGTCGGCAAGAAATTGCGCGAGATGATGAGTTGGCTGCGTAAGTAAGGAGGCCAAAACGATAATGGAAAGGGTAACCATCTTCGACACGACCCTGCGGGACGGCGAACAGTCTCCTGGCGCCACGATGAACGTCGAAGAGAAGCTCGACATCGCGCGGCAACTGGCGCGGATGGGTGTGGACGTGATCGAGGCGGGCTTTCCCGTCTCGTCTCCCGGCGACTTCGAGGCGGTGCGCCGCATCGCCGAAGAGGTGAAGGGCTCGGTGGTTTGCGGCCTGGCCCGCGCCCACCCGGAGGATATCGATTGCGCGTGGGATGCGATCAAGGTGGCGGAGAGCCCGCGCATCCACACCTTTCTTTCTACGTCGGATATCCATCTATTTCACCAGATAAGAAAGACTCGCGAAGAGACGCTCGAGCTGGCTCGCGCGATGGTGGCGCGAGCGAAGCGCCATTGCGCCGATGTCGAGTTCTCGCCGATGGATGCCACCCGCTCCGACCCGGCCTTCCTATGTCAGGTGGTCGAGGCGGTCATCGAAGAGGGCGCTACGACGGTGAACATCCCCGACACGGTCGGTTACACGACCCCGGAGGAGTTCTACGCGCTGATTCGCGGCATCCTGGAGCAGGTGCCCAATGCCCACAAGGCCGTCTTCTCGGTGCATTGCCACAACGACCTCGGCCTGGCCAGCGCTAACAGCCTGGCTGCCCTGCTCGCGGGCGCGCGCCAGATCGAGTGCACCATCAATGGCATCGGCGAGCGCGCCGGCAACTGCTCTCTTGAAGAAGTGGTGATGTCCTTGTACGTGCGTCGCGATCGTTACCCTTTCATCACCGGCATCGATACTACCCAGATCTACAAGACGAGTCGCCTGGTGAGCAACTACACCGGCATCTACGTGCAGCCAAACAAGGCGATCGTCGGAGCCAACGCCTTCGCGCACGAGTCTGGCATCCATCAGGATGGCATCCTGAAGGAACGTCGAACGTATGAGATCATGGATGCCAAATCGATCGGGCTGGTGGAGAGCACGCTGGTGCTGGGCAAGCACTCCGGCCGGCACGCCTTCAAAGATCGTCTTGCCGAGCTGGGTTATGATCTATCGGCGGAGGACCTGAGCCGTGCCTTCTTGCGGTTCAAGGAGCTGGCGGACAAGAAGAAGGAGATCACGGACCGCGACCTGGAGGCGATCGTCGCCGACGAGGTTCGCGCGCCGGTCGATATCTTCCACCTGGAGCACGTGCAGGTATCCTGCGGTGACCACAACGTTCCCACGGCGACCGTTAGAATCGTCACTCCCGACGGCCAGGTGCTCGAAGACGCCGCGCTGGGAACCGGCCCGGTCGACGCGGTCTACAAGGCGATCAACAGGGTCATTAAGGTCGAGAATCGGCTCACCGAGTTCTCGGTGCAGTCGGTGACCGCGGGCATCGACGCCATCGGCGAGGTTACGATCAGAGTAGAAGGCGATGGGCTGACCTTCACCGGCCGTGGGGCCGCTACCGATATCATCGTCGCCTCGGCCAAGGCGTATATGCACGCGCTGAACAAGCTGCTCGCCAGGCGAGGAACGCAGGAGAAAGTGCCGCAGTATTAGCGCGCCGCCGGATCGGGGATTGGGGTATCCCCTCGTAGGGGCAAAGCATTCGCAGAATACCATCGCCCTAAGATGGCCTTCTGCGAATGCTTTGCCCACGCCGGCCGGGGGCCTCGCCCTCTCGAATCCGACGAGATATGGGTGATGGACAGCTTTGCGAAAAGGCAATTGGCTGGGATAGTAGCCTGAACATGCACCGGCACGAGGAGGAAGTGTGTTGACTCTAGCTGAAAAGATTCTCGCTGCCCATTGTGGCGCGAAAGAGGTTTCGCCGGGGGACCTGGTCAGCGTCAAAGCTGACGTGGTCCTGGCCAACGATATAACGGCGCCGCTGGCGCTGCGGGAGTTTGCCCGCATCGGCGTGGATAAGGTCTTCGATCCTAAGCGGGTCGTGTTCGTCGCCGACCATTTCGTCCCTAACAAGGATATCAAATCGGCGGAGCAGGTCAAGGAGATACGCGAGTTCGCTCGCCACCACGGCATACTCTGGTATGACGTCGGAGAGATGGGCATCGAGCACGTTTTGCTTCCAGAGCAGGGTATAGTGCTGCCCGGCGACGTCGTCGTCGGCGCGGACTCCCACACCTGCACTTACGGCGCGCTGGGCGCCTTCGCCACGGGGATGGGCAGCACGGACATCGCGGTGGCGATGGCCACGGGCGAGATCTGGATGAAGGTGCCGCCGACGCTGCGGTTTGTCTTCGACGGGCGACTGCAGCCGTGGGTTAGCGGGAAGGATTTGATCCTCTACACGATCGGCCAGATCGGCGTCGATGGCGCCCTGTACGCCTCGATGGAGTTCGCCGGCCGGGCCATCGACCGTCTCGATATGGCCGGGCGCTTCACCATCGCCAATATGGCGATCGAGGCGGGGGCCAAGGCGGGACTGTTCGCGCTCGACGACAAGACCATGGAGTACGTCAGGCCGCGGGCGAGGCGGGAGTTCGTCGCGTACCAGGCCGACGGCGACGCGCGGTACGCCGGCGTGTTCGAGTACGACGCCTCTAAGATCGAGCCGCAGATCTCGTTTCCGCACCTGCCGTCGAACACGAAGCCGATCAGCGCGGTCGGCAACGTTGCCATCGATCAGTCGATCATCGGCTCGTGTACGAATGGCCGGCTCGAAGACCTGCGCGTCGCGGCGCAGGTGCTCAAGGGGCGAAAGGTGCATCGATACGTGCGATGCATTATAATTCCGGGCACGCAGACGGTTTATATGCAGGCGCTGCGCGAGGGGTTGATCGAGGCCTTTATCGAGGCTGGCGCGGCGGTGAGCACGCCGACGTGTGGCCCGTGCCTGGGCGGCCACATGGGCATTATGGCCGCGGGGGAGCGGGCCATCAGCACGACCAATCGCAATTTCGTCGGCCGCATGGGGCACGTCGAGAGCGAGGTCTATCTGTCGAATCCGGCGATCGCGGCGGCCTCGGCGGTTCTCGGCCGCATCGGCAGCCCGGATGAGCTGGCTTGAGGGGTGTTTCGATGAATATCAACGGCAAGGTCTGGAAATACGGTGCCAACGTCGATACCGACGTCATCATCCCCGCGCGCTATTTGAACGTGTCCGATCCCAGGGAGCTGGCGAAGCATTGCATGGAGGATATCGACGCCGCCTTCGTGCGCGAGGTACGACAGGGAGACGTGATCGTGGCGACGACGAACTTCGGCTGTGGCTCGTCCCGCGAGCACGCGCCACTATCGATCAAGGCTTCGGGTGTCTCCTGCGTGGTCGCGAAATCGTTCGCGCGAATATTCTATCGCAATGCGATCAACATCGGCCTCCCGATCCTCGAATGCGAAGAGGCCATCGATATGACCGACGCCGGCGATGTGATTGAGGTCGATCTGGCCAGCGGCAGGATAACGAACATCACGAAAGGTCGGGATTTTCAGGCGAAGCCATATCCCGAGTTTATGCTGAAGATAATGGCCGCGGGTGGTCTGGTCGAGCACACCAGGGCAGCGCTGGCCGCAAGGTAGCTGTTGCCGGTCCAACCAGGTGTCTGGGGCAATACGGTTTGGTCAAGCTCACGAAATACAATCGCTCCCATTCCAATAGCTGCCATAATTGGTCAATACGCACAGGTTACAGGAGGAAATATGCGGGCTAATATAGCCGTGCTCCCAGGGGATGGGATAGGCGGCGAAGTGACGGCGGAAGGCGTGAGGGTGCTGTGGGCCACAGCGGAGAAATTCGGCCACGATTTTGCGTTTGAGAAGGCGCTGGTCGGCGGCGCGGCCATCGACGCGACCGGCGTGGCGCTGCCGGACGAGACGATGAGCCTCGCGCAAGAGAGCGACGCGATTCTTCTCGGCGCGGTCGGCGGCCCCAAGTGGGACGATCCGAAATCGACGGTCAGACCCGAGCAGTCGCTGTTTGGTCTGCGCAAAGGCTTCATGCTATTCGCCAACCTGCGTCCGGTAAAGCTTTCCCCGATGTTGAAGAGCGCCTCCACGCTTAAGGAGGAAGTCCTGGATGGTGTAGACCTCGTCGTCGTGCGCGAGCTGACCGGCGGCCTATACTTTGGCCAGCCGAGCAAGCGCTATGAGGTCGATGGCACCCGCCACGCCATCGACACGCTGCCCTATTCGGAAGAGGAGGTCGCCCGCGTCCAGCACGTCGCCTTCAAGCTGGCACGCCAGCGCAAAAAGAAGGTCACTTCGGTCGACAAGCAAAACGTGCTGGCCACGTCGCGCTTGTGGCGCGAGATCGCCGGGGAGGTGGCGGCGCAGTATCCCGACGTCGCCCACGAGGATATGCTCGTCGATGCCTGCGCCATGCACCTGGTCCGCCGTCCGAGCACATTCGACGTGATCGTGACCGAGAACATGTTCGGCGATATCCTTACCGACGAGGCATCGATGCTCGCTGGCTCGATGGGCATGCTTCCTTCGGCGAGCCTGGGGTATGACAACGACGATCCTAATGCGCCGGTAAAGGGAGAGAAAAACTCCCTGCGCGTCGGGCTCTACGAGCCGATCCACGGCTCGGCGCCCAAATATGCCGGCCAGAACGTCGCCAACCCGATCGCGACGATCCTCAGCGCGGCGTTGATGCTGCGCTACTCCTTCGGCCTTGAAGCCGAGGCGCAAGCGATCGAGAACGCGGTATCGGCGGTGCTCGAAGAGGGCTACCGCTGCAACGACATAATGGAGCCGGGCAAAACGCTCCTCGGCACGCAAGAAATGGGCGAGATTATCGCCAATAAGGTTGCCGGCTAATAGAGCTGGCGCACGCTGTCGATTTTGTGATTGGTGTGTGTCCTCACCCGGCTTCGCCGGCCTCTCCCTCTGGGAGAGACGATCCATTGCCCCCTCTCCCAGAGGGAGAGGGCTGGGGTGAGGGCACGTGGACTTCGGGGAGTGGCGGTCAATAAGAGGGGTGACAAATTTGGGCAAGGTGTGGATCTACGATACGACGCTTCGCGATGGAGCGCAGGGCGAAGGCATCTCGTTTACCGTCGAGGATAAGATCAAGATCACTCGAAAGCTGGATGAGCTTGGCGTCCACTATATCGAGGGTGGATGGCCGGGGGCGAATCCTAAAGATACCGAGTTCTTCGCGAAGGCGCGCAGCTTCCATTTTAACAACGCCCGACTCGTCGCTTTCGGGAGCACTTGCCGCTGCTACACCGAGGCTTGCGACGACCCGCAACTGAAGGCGCTGCTCGATGCCGAGACCCCTGTCATCACCATCGTCGGAAAGAGCTCTGACTTCCAGGTGACCAGGGTGCTGGAGACCACGCTCGAAGAGAATCTCAGGATGATCGCCGGCTCGATCTCGTACCTGAAGTCCCGTGGAAAAGAGGTGATGTTCGATGCCGAGCACTTCTTCGACGGCTTCGCCGCGAACCGGGCCTACGCCCTTCGGACCCTGGAGGTGGCGCGGGAGGCTGGTGCGGATTGGCTGGTGCTGTGCGATACGAATGGCGGCACGCTAACCAGTCGCATCGCCGAGGTGGTGGAGGCCGTTGGGGACGTCATCGGCGCCCCGTTGGGCATTCACACACATAACGACGCCGAGCTTGCCGTCGCCAACACCCTGGCCGCCGTCGAGAAAGGGGTGACCCTGGTGCAAGGGACGATGAACGGCTACGGCGAGCGCTGTGGCAACGCGAACCTCTGCTCGATCATCCCAAACCTGATGTTGAAACTGGGCTACGACTGCATCGGCGATGATAACCTGCGCCTGTTGACCGAGGCGTCGCACTACGTCAGCGAAGTGGCCAATCTTGTGCCCAACCCGCACCTGCCCTACGTTGGGTCCAGCGCCTTCGCCCACAAGGGTGGGATGCACGTCAGCGCGGTGGCCAAGTCCAGCGCGGCCTACGAGCACGTGTCGCCCGTGGCGGTCGGCGCCACGCAGCGGATCGTGGTCTCCGAGCTTGGCGGCAAGAGCAACGTGCTGCTCGGGGCGCAGCGTTTTGGCGTGGATCTTGCCTCGCAGGGGGCTGACGTGCGGCAGATGGCTGAACGGATAAAGTATCTGGAGAGCAAAGGATTTCGCTTCGAAGATGCCGAAGCATCGTTCGAGCTGCTGGTGCGCCGTACTCAGCCGAATTATGCGCCGCCTTTCCGCGTCCTCGATTTTCTGGTGCTCGTAGAAAAGCGCAAGGGCGACGATTTGCTGGCGGAGGCGACGGTGAAGATCGACGTGGGCGGGCAGACCATCCACACCGCCGCCGAAGGCAACGGCCCGGTGAACGCGCTGGACGCGGCCCTGCGGAAGGCGCTGCTGCAGTATTACCCGACCCTGGGGACTGTGCGCCTCGTGGATTATAAGGTCAGGGTGCTGGAGGATTCGGAAGGAACGGCGTCGACGGTGCGGGTTTCGATCGAATCCAGCGATGGCGAGCACACCTGGAACACCGTGGGTAGCTCGACGAACATCATCGAGGCCAGTTGGTGGGCGCTGTCCGACAGCCTCGAGTACCCTCTGGTGACCTGGCTGCGTGAATGAATTGGGGGAGCATATGGATCTCGAATCTTGCCGGCGGCAAATCGACGAAATCGACGAGAAGGTAGTCGCCCTATTGAATGCGCGGGCCGAGGTGGCCCTGCAAATCAAAGAGATCAAGGCCGGCAGCGGCAAGGCCGTGTACGATCCACAGCGAGAGAAGGCAGTTTACGGCAGATTGCTGGCGATAAGCTCTGGTCCGCTTCCCCCGGCATCGTTGAAGGCCGTCTACCGTGAGATAATCTCCGCCTGTCGCGCCCTGCAGAACCCGTTGAAGGTGGCCTATTTCGGGCCTATGGGCAGCTTCACGCACGAGGCCGCGATGCTGAGGTTTGGCTCGACGACGGAGCTCGTCGCGGCGCCGAACATCGGCGAGGTGTTCTCCCTGGTGGCGAGGGGGGAAGCCGACTTCGGCGTGGTGCCGGTCGAAAACTCCACCGAGGGCTTCGTCGGGCACACGCTGGACATGCTGGCCGAATCCGAGTTGAGAATCTGCGCCGAGATCGCCTTGCCCATCAGCCAGTGCCTTTTGTCCAGGGGGTCGCGCGACGATATCCGGGTCGTCTACTCTCACCCGCAGAGCCTGGCGCAGACGCGAAGATGGCTGCAGCAGCACCTGCCCGACGTCGAGCAAATGGCGGCGTCGAGCAACTCGCGCGCGGCGCAGATGGCGGCGGACGATCCCTCGGCGGCGGCGATCGGTCCCGAGCTTGCCGGTGAGATCTACGGCCTGCAGGTGATCGAGCGGGGCATTCAGGACAATCCCGATAACGTCACGCGCTTCCTCGTCATTGGCGGGGAGATGGGCAAGCCCACGGGCAACGATAAGTCGTCGGTGATGTTCACGGTCAAGCACCGTGTCGGCTCGCTGCACGCGGCCCTGGGGGTGCTGCAGAGACACGGCATCAACCTGACGAGGATCGACTCGCGCCCCTCCAGACTCAGGACGTGGGAATACGTGTTTTTCATCGATATGGTGGGCCATCCCGAGGATGCCAACGTGGCGGAGGCGTTGGCCGAGCTGGCCGAGGAGTGCGTCTTAGTTAAAGTGCTTGGCGCCTGGGCTGTCGAATGAGCAGCCTGGCCGACAATAATACCAACTGCCTATCGAAAGGCCTTATGTTCCCCGTGGCGGGGCGATATTGAACCCGCCTGTGACCAATTGGCATAATACTGGCTGAGGGTGTACCGAATGGGCTTGATCGTTCAGAAATATGGCGGAACCTCGGTTGGCTCCGCCGAGCGTATTAGGGCCGTTGCCGAGCGCGTGCTGGCCGCAAACCGGCAGGGCCATAAAGTAGTCGTCGTCGTGTCGGCGATGGGGGACACCACCGACACATTGATCTCCCTGGCGAGACAGGTCACCAACGATCCCGACGAGCGCGAAATGGATCTCCTCCTCTCGACTGGGGAGATAATCTCTTGCACGTTGCTGGCTATGGCCCTGCGTTCGCTGGGACAGGAGGCCGTATCGTTCACCGGCGCCCAGGCGGGCATCAGAACCGACGGCATTCATAGCCGAGCGCGGATCGTCGCGATAGATCCGGCCAGAATCATCAGAGAGCTCAAGAGGGACCGTGTGGCGATTGTGGCCGGGTTCCAGGGCGTCACCGACGAGCACGATATCACCACCCTGGGCAGAGGCGGCTCCGATACGACGGCCGTGGCCCTGGCGGCGAGATTGGACGCCGAGACGTGTGAGATCTACACGGACGTTGACGGCGTCTTCACCGCCGACCCTCGGCTGGTTCCCGAGGCCCGCAAGCTGGATAGGATCAGCTACGACGAGATGCTCGAGCTGGCGCAGCAGGGCGCGAAGGTGATGCACCCCCGTGCAGTCGAGCTTGGCGCGGTGCACGAGATACCCATCGTCGTCAGATCCAGTTTCAACGATAGACAGGGAACCCTGATTTGTGGAGGCGAGGGCATGGAAGCGAGTAACAAGGTGCGCGGCATCGCTCACGATGTCGACATCGCGAAGATAACGGTCATCGGCGTGCCCGACGAGCCGGGCGCTGCCGCCACAGTATTCGAGCCTCTTGCGGAGGCGCACATCAGCGTCGATACTATCGTCCAGAACGCGAGCCTCGACGGCACCACGGACCTATCGTTCACCGTATCCGAAGGCGACCTGGCCAAGGCCGTGCGCCTCGTCGAGCCCGTGGCCGCACGCGTCCGAGCGCGCGGCGTGGCAAACGCGACCGGGCTGGCGAAGGTCTCCATCGTAGGCACCGGAATCCAGCACGCCCCCGGCTACGCGGCGCGCATGTTCCGCGCGCTGGCCGGCGAAGGCATCAACATCGATATCATCACCACCTCGGAGATCCGCATCACCTGTCTCGTCGCCCGTGAGCACCTCCCCGCCGCCGTCGGCGCCCTCCACCGCGCCTTCGAGCTAGAGAGGGCCGAGAAACAGGCGATAACTAGCAGCTAGCGGTGAGTAAGTCGGATTTGTGCTGTGACGACTTCGATGATACCAGTTCAACTGCTCGAATCCCTCATCAAGAAACTGAAACGTGCAGCCGACATGACGCACCGCTCGGTCGAGGAGATCGCCGCCACGAGCCTCGAAGCCGTGCTTCCACCCTCCCCGGATCTACCCGCTGGCATCGCCGACGAACTGGCGGCTATGCACTTATTGGTGCTTTGTTGAACTCGGATACTTACTCTGCCGCCCTCGCACTGTCGTCTGCTTTGAGCGTATCGGAAGCATACGACCCGGCGTAAAAAGGGGCCGAGATCGCTGGGCGCCGTCCTGCTATTTCGCCAGTCTTCGCTGTCCTGAAAGCGTCTCAACCGCATCCAACAAAACACCGATAGCACGAAACCACTATCGGAAAGGAGTATAAGCCTGCGTGTCCGCATCTCGGACCGGACAAACCAGATGGTCTTTGAAGCGTGGTCCTACTGATTGGGGATCATACACAAAAACTTCATCGGCTTGTCGCCGGTGTTGCGGAACTGGTGGACTTTGTTCGGCTCGACGAAGACGAAATGGCCGGCCTTGAACGGGATTTGCTCGTCTGGGGTGCCGAGATAGCCCTCGCCTTCGATGATGAACACCTCGTGCTCCCAGGCGTGGGTGTGTAGCTGGTTGCCGCCGCCCGGGCCCACCTCGAAGATGCGCATAGCGAAGTTCGGCGCGCCATCTTTCTTGGTGATCAGCCACCGGATCGTCACATCGGTCGCGTCCTTGACCGGCTCGGGCTCGACGGAATCGTAAGGGGCTATTTTCATCTTACTTCCGACCCGCACGCTCCTTGACGTAGTCGTAGTAGATATACATCAATTCCTTGTCGAACAACGCCCGCTTGAGCTCGACGGCCATGGACCGCGCCAGGGCCAGGATCTCGGTCGCCTCGTCTGCCGTAAGGTCGATGCCGAACTCGCGGAACTTATGTAGTATCGTGTGGGAGCCGGAGTGCTTGCCGACGACCAGTTGACGGGTCAGGCCGACCTCCTCTGGCGAGAAGATCTCGTAATTGCGCGGATTCTTGATCACGCCGTCGGCGTGGATGCCCGATTCGTGCGCGAAGACGTTGTTGCCGACGATCGCCTTCCAGATCGGAATCGCACGGCCAGAGGCCTCGGCGACGTACTCCGCCAGCTCACGAAAGCGATTGGTCGGTATCCCCAGATCGGCCCCGTGCAGGCACTTCAGCGCCATCACGACCTCCTCCAGCGCGGCGTTGCCGGTGCGCTCGCCCAGGCCGCTGATCGACACCGTGATGAAATCGGCGCCGGCGCGCACCCCCGCGAGCGCGTTCGCCGTGGCCATGCCGAAATCGTTGTGAGTGTGCATCTCCAGGGGCAAGCCGAGCGCGCGGGTGATCGTCTGGATATCGTCGAAGGCCCGGAAGGGGCTCAGCACGCTCAGGGTGTCGCAATAGCGAATCCTGGCGGCGCCCGCCTGCTTGGCGGCCCGATAGAACTCGAGTAGAAAGTCGAGGTCGGTGCGCGAGGCATCCTCTGCGCTAGCGGTTACCTCGAGCCCCATTTTTCGTGCCTGCTCGGTCGCCTTGACGATGCGCTCCAACACCCACTGCCGCGACTTGTTGAACTTCTTTTTCAAGTGAGAATCAGAAGTGGATATGGACAGGGTGACGGCATCGACGCCGCAGGCCGCGGCCGCGAGCACGTCTTCCATCTCAGGACGGCAAAAGGCAATCAGCCTGGCTTGAAGCCTGGATTCTACGATCGCCTTGATGCAGCGCTGCTCCTCGGCGCCGAGAGACGGGATGCCTACCTCAATGTACCGCACGCCGATCTCGTCGAGCAGCTTGGCAATCCTGACTTTCTCCCCCTGGGCGAACACGACGCCGGCGGTCTGCTCACCATCGCGTAAGGTGAGGTCCACTAGATGTAGTTGTCGTCCTGGTTCTAGCTTTTCGGAAGTCAACGCTTCGGTCATCCTATCGATCCTCTAGAGCAAGATGCCAGGCTAGTCCTGTTTTCCCGCCTTGCTCGCAACAATATCTTTCTTGACGATGTCGTTCTGGTTGAGTCGGTGGTATAGATCGACCAGCTCCTGGTCGAAAAGGGCGCGCTTGAGCTTGATCGCCAGACTGCGAGCCTCGAGTGTCAGCTCGCGAACCAGCTTCTCGTCGGTGCGCAGGCCATACTCTCGCAGCTTGTTTTTCACCATCTTCGGCCCCGAGTGCTTACCGATGATGAACCTGCGCGCCAGCCCCACCTCGTCCGGCGGGTAGATCTCATAGCTCGTCGGGCTCTGCAGTGCACCGCTCGCGCGACCCTCGGATTCATAAACGAACAGGTTGCTGCCGACGATCGGCTTCCAGGTAGGCAGCGGCCGTCCCGAGGCGCGCGCGACGTATTCGGACAGCTCGCGAAAGCGGTTCGGGTTGATGCCCGCGTCGATGTTTTCGATGTACTTGAGCGCCATCACCACTTCTTCGAGCGCCGCGTTCCCCGCCCGCTCGCCCAGGCCGTTCACGGTCACGTTGACGAAAGTGGCTCCCGCGCGTATGCCGGCAAGGGCGTTCGCCGTCGCCATCCCCAGATCGTTGTGCGTGTGCATCTCGACTTCGATATCGACGGCGTCCATCAGCGCCTTGATGCGCTGATACGTCTCGAAAGGATCGAGGATGCCGAGCGTGTCGCAGTAGCGGATGCGGTCGGCGCCGGAGTCTTTCGCCGTCCTGGCGAACTGGACCAGGAACTCGGGGTCGGCGCGCGAGGCGTCCTCGGCGTTCACGGAAACGTAGAGATTGTGCCGCTTGGCGTATTCGACGGCTTCCTTGATGCTGTCCAGAACCCACTGCCGATCCTTCATCAGTTTCGTCTGGATGTGGATGTCTGAGGCTGAGATCGAAACGGCGATGGTGTCGACGCCACAGTCGAGCGACGCGTCGATGTCGGCAATCACCGGGCGGTTCCAGGCGAGGATGCTGGTCGGCAAGCCGAGATCGACTATCGCCTTGATGGCCTCTTTTTCGTCTCCACCCATCGCCGGGATGCCGACCTCGATCTGGTGCACGCCAATTTCGGCAAGCAACTTCGCGATCTGGATCTTCTCGGCGTTGGC
The DNA here is from genome assembly GCA_016189905.1 of Chloroflexota bacterium. Taxonomy (GTDB): domain Bacteria; phylum Chloroflexota; class UBA6077; order FW602-bin22; family JACPRP01; genus JACPRP01. The sequence goes on from JACPRP010000025.1 coordinate 22,586, forward strand.
GAACACGACCCCGGCGGTTTGCTCGCCGTCGCGGAGCGTCGTATCATCTATCCACAGTTTTCTGGCGTTTTTCGTTTCCAAGGGACTTCTCCATCCGGTTATGAGAAAGCACAAGTGCCCACTGCGGGATCTCTTTCGTGAGATGGCAGCGGGCATCCTCGCAGATGATCTTCTCTGGCGCTCTTGCCGCTCCCAACACCCACCCGGTAGGCATCAGCCACCGGATGAATATTGCTGCCAATTATAGCAGATTTCTTTCGTGTTTGCACTAACGAGTTTAGGTGCTTCCTGCCTAGGCACGAAGGATGAACGGTTGGTGATAGTTTATGAGGCGTCCTTCAACAAGAGGACGCCTCTATCCACCTTGGCAGGCGGATATTCCTACAGAAAGCCGATCACGGGCAGTTTTCTGCGATGACAAACCCCATATAACCGTCCGGACTTAGTTCGTAAGCTTTCTTGGCCGTGGCGCAGGCTTGCTCTGGCTGGCCTGCAGAACGAAGGTAATCTGCCTGATCAGCATAGGCAAGGGCCTTCATGATGGGGTCAAGATGCATTTTCCCCGCGCGCTCGGCATCATTCGCGGCGCGGGCATACTTTTCCCGAGCTGCCTTTTCAAGGTCAGCCTTAATGACCGGGTCGTTCGTTTGTTTGGCAGCCGCTTGCACCGTTTCGCCTTCCGCGACATAAGTGCGTGCGGTTTGAGCGTGAATCTCGGCTGCCTTATACTTGCCTGCGTTCGTGTTCGTGTTCGCCCACCTGAGGGCTTCCTTGTATTCCTCACGCGCCCGGGGGTATTGCCCCTCGTTATAGTACTTATCGCCCACTTGCTCGTGCCGCGCCCGCTGGTAGCCCTCCAGCACCGCGACGCCGTCTTTGGCATCTTTGTTCCCTAACAGGGTCCCACCTACGGCCGCAGCGCCCACTTGAAAGGGGTCGTTGACGTCGATGCCGGTCGCGTCCTGAATCTCTTGCACAATGGCCGCTTCCCCACCGAAAAGCTCGCAACCCGAGAGAGGGATTAGGAAAGCGGCAACCAGGATGGACGCCGCGAGCCAGGGAAGCACGCGGTAGTGCCGGTCGATCATTTCGTCACCCCCTTGCCAAAGGTTTCGATTATTCCCAGGCGGCTCTGCCCCTGGAATCCAACCGAGCGAATCAGTTCCTGCCGGCTGATGCTGCCCGCCCGGTAGGCCTCGATCTTCGACACGGGGGCGGAGACGCCAAAGGTGACCAGCAGGTAGCGACCATCTATCTCAGCGGCTTCAGAGATGGCCTCCTCGCGGCGCTTCCAGTTCAGGGTGAGCGCGCCAAGGGCGCGGCAGATGTGGTTTACGTGGCATAGGCGGGAATAGGATTCCATTTCTAGGTGCCTGCCATTCAGGCACAACGTAGATACAATTCAATACTATTCATCTCCCGCCTTCAAAGTGCGAAATCCAGACTTAGCCCAGTACCTCCCTAATTCGCCTGGTAGCTTCCGCCAGACGGCTTACGTCGGCAGTCAACGCCATGCGCGCGTAGCCTTCGCCGTATTTGCCGAAGCCGCCGCCGGGCGTGCAGACGATGCCGGCCTTTTCTATCAGCATCCCGACGAAGCTGGCCGAGGTGTGGCCTTCGGGCACGCGCACCCAGATGTAGAACGTAGCCTTCGGCGGCTCGACGGCCAGGCCCACGGCGCGGAGGCCCTCGACGAGCACGTCGCGGCGCTCTTTATAAACCTGCTGGCTTTCGTCCACCGCCGCCTGCGAGTTCAGCAGCGCCTCGATACCCGCCTCCTGTACGGCCTGGAAGGCGCCGGAATCGAGATTCGCCTTGATGCTGCGCAGCGCCTCAACCACCTCGCGGTGCCCGGCGATGAAGCCTATCCTCCAGCCAGTCATATTGAAGGTCTTCGAAAGCGAGTGAAACTCGACGCCAACCTCCATCGCCCCCGGCGCCTGCAGGAAGCTCGCCGGCTGGTAGCCGTCGTAGGCGATCTCCGAATAGGTGTTGTCCTGCGCGACGATAATGTTATACTTGTTCGCGAACTCGACCACCTGCTCGTAGAAATCGAGGCCGGCGACGGCGCCAGTGGGATTGTTGGGATAGTTAATGAACATCAGCCTGGCGCGCTCCGCGGTCTCGGCCGGGATGGCCTTCAGATCAGGCAGGAAGTTGTTCTCGCACAGCAGGGGCATAAAATAGGGCTCGCCACCGGCGAAGATCGTCCCCGCGTTATACACCGGGTAGGCAGGATCGGGCACCAGAACCACCTCGCCGGGGTTCACCAGCGCCAGCGGCAAATGGCCGATGCCTTCCTTCGCGCCGATGAGCGAAATGATTTCGCGCTGCGGATCAAGCTGCACCCCAAACCGTCGCTCGTACCAGGTGGCCGCCGCCTGCCGAAACTCGAGCAGTCCCTCGGACTCAGGGTAGCGGTGATTCACGGGCTTAAAAGACGCCGCCTCCAGCGCCTGGATGATGTTCCGCGCCGTCGGCCGGTCGGGGTCGCCGATGCCAAGGTTGATGATATCGATGCCACGGGCCATTGCCTCGCGCTTCTTTCGGTCTATCTCCACAAACAGATATGGTGGTAGTTTGGCCAGCCTTTCGGCAACGGCCACCTTAATCGCCATAGTAGTACTCTCCATCGCAAATATATTCTGCCGGTCCCGTCATCAGCACAGGATGGCCTTCTCCTTGCCACTCGACCGTGAGCCTGCCGCCGTCGAGGACCATTTCGACCTGGTTGCCAACCAGACCGTGGTCGATCGCGGCCACGGCTGATGCGCAGGCGCCCGTGCCGCACGCCAGGGTCTCCCCTGCGCCGCGCTCCCAGACCCGCATCCGCACGGTCTTTTCGTCCAGCACCGCGCAAAACTCGGTGTTCGTCCGCTCAGGGAACATTCGATGGTGCTCGAAGAGCGGTCCAAGCGCGGGCAGATCAAGAATGTTGACTTCCGCTTCGCTCAAGAACGTGATGGTGTGCGGATTGCCCATCGATACACACGAGACGCTATACACCTTTCCCCCAACGCTCAGCGGGTGATCCTTGACTGTGGGGGTTTCGGACTTCGCGGGAATCCTGGCCGCGTCGAAGGCCGGCGTTCCCATGTTCACCCTGACGGCGACGACCTTGCCGGCGGCGACGCTCAGGTCCACCTGCTTCACGCCCGCAAGGGTCTCGATAGCTGGCTTCGTCGATTTCGTCAGCCCGCGCTCGAACACGTAACGGGAGAAGCACCGGATGCCGTTGCCGCACATCTGCGCCTCACTGCCATCGGGATTGAACATGCGCATGCGAAAATCGGCCACTCCCCCTAATGAGGGCAAAATGGCGATCAAGCCATCGGAGCCGACGCCAAAATGGCGGTCACAAACCTTGATCGCCAGGTCCCGCCACTGCTCGTCAGACCAGTCCTTCCCACATTCGCCCTGCTGGCGAGGGAAGGACCAGTTGCTGCCCGGGCGGTTGGCCTCAGCCTCCTGGACGGCCTGCACCATAATGAAATCGTTGCCCAGACCGTGCATCTTGGTAAAAGAAATACCGCTCACCTATAGCTCCTCCCCGCGCACCAGGTCCTCGTAGGTCTCGCGCCGACGCGCCAGCCGGGGGGTATCTCCCGATACAATGACCTCAGCGGCCCGCAGCCGGGCATTATAATTGGAAGACATAGAGAAACCGTAGGCGCCCGCGCACTTTATCAGCATCAGGTCGCCGCTCGCGAACCTCGGAAGCTCGCGCTCGTGGGCGAAGAAATCGCCGGATTCGCAGATCGGCCCGACGACGTCCACCTGTTCAGTCTCCTCGACTTCTGCGACGTTGAGGATCGGGTGATAGGCATCGTAGAGCGAGGGGCGAATCAGGTCGTTCATGCCCGCGTCGACGATCACGAACTTCTTGGCCGGGTTCTGCTTGGTGTAAAGCACCCGGGTTAGCAGCGCGCCCGCGTTGCCGACGATGAAGCGGCCTGGCTCCATCACCAGGGTGCAGCCGGTCTCTTTGATCATCGGCACGATCTTTTCTGCCAGCACTTCGGGCCCCTCTGGCGTTTCGTCCTTGTATCGTATGCCCAGCCCACCGCCGATATTGATGTATTCCAGCGGCATTTCTTCACCTTGCAGTTGCAACGCCAGCTCGACTATCCTGGTGGCCGCCTGGACTATCGGGTTGACCGATACCAGTTGCGAGCCGATGTGCATCTGTATGCCCTTAGCCGCGACGTTGGTGAGGGTCCGTGTCAGGCGATAAAGATCGAGAGCCTCGTCGACCGGTATGCCAAACTTGTACTTGGTCATCCCAGTGGTGATGTAAGGGTGCGTCTTGGCGTCGATGTTAGGGTTGACCCTCAGGGCGACCGGCGCCACGACGCCGATGTCGGCGGCGATTCGATTGATCGTCTCGAGCTCTGCGCGCGATTCGACGTTGAACATCAAGATGTGAGCTCTGAGGGCGTACTCGATTTCGGCTGGGGACTTGCCGACGCTGGCATAAACTATCCGCTGCGGGTCAATGCCTATCTTCAGCGCCTTGAATAGCTCGCCGCCCGACACAATGTCGGCGCCTGCTCCCAGGCTGGCCAGAATCCGACCTACCGAAAGGTTCGAGTTCGCCTTGAGTGAATAGCAGATAACGTGAGGAATATTGCCGAAGGCCGCGTCGAGGGTGCGGAAATTGTGCTCGATTTGCGCCTGGCTATAAACGAAGGTCGGGGTGTCGAACTGTCGCGCGATGTCGCTCAGCTTCACGCCTTCACAGCAGAGGGTCTGGTTATCATAATAGAAAGATTCCAACTGGGCCTCCTTCATCCATCACACATCACGATCTTTACCGAAGTCGCCGTCACTGAAGCCAAAGAAGTGCCGCCAGTATCGCGGCGGCGAAGCCAGTACTACAGCCGCAGTTGTCCTGGCAATGGCCAAGATGTATCGGGGCTAGACGGAAAAACTGTCAACGGATTCAGGGAACGGATTGAACGGATTAAAGTGGCTATCCGTTCAATCCGTTGACCGCTCGTTCTGTAGCCACCTTCGACACCATTTTGAGATAATCTGTTAGCCGTGGTACTCGCGCCGACTTCGTCGCGCACCGGGTCAGGTTTTCGCTACGCGACTTCCAGCACATCCTGAATCGAGTACAGGCCGGGCTTCTGATTCACGATGTACTTCGCCGCGCGCAGCGCGCCCAGAACAAAGGTCTGGCGGCTGAAGGCTCGGTGCACGATCTCGATCTCCTCACCATCGTTGGCGAAGATGACCCGGTGATCGCCCACTATCCCGCCCGCTCGCACGGCGTGAACGCCAATCTCGCCCTCCGTCCTGGGGGCGATCCCGTGACGGCCGTAGACGCCGACGTCGTCGAGGTCCTTACCGAGCGCCTCGGCTATGACCTGCGCCAGCTTCAGCGCGGTGCCCGAGGGTGCATCTTTCTTCATTCGGTGGTGCGCCTCGACGATTTCGATATCGTAGCCTTCGCCGAGCGTCCTGGCGATCAGCGGCAGGATGCGCTCCAGCACGTTCACGCCAACGCTCATATTTGGGGCGACGAGAACCGGCACGGACCTGGCCGCAGCCCGTATTCTCTCCATCTGGGCCGCGTCGAGCCCTGTGGTGCCGATCACCGCCGCCTTTTTATGGCGCGCGGCGAGCTCGACGTGCTGCACCGATGCCTCCGGCGCCGTGAACTCGATCACGACGTCGGCGTTCCCGATCGCGGCGTCGAGATTATCCACGGCGAAAACGCCGATGGGCTGCTGGCCACCAAGGTTACCCAGATCGGCGCCAACCTCGGGAAAGCCAGGCTCGACGACGCCGCCCGCCAGCTCCAGGTCCTTGTCTTGCAGCGCACCGGCGATCAGCATGCGGCCCATGCGACCGGCCGCGCCCACTATTACAACCTTGACCATATTCATAGCTCCAGCCGAATTCACTTCACGAGCTTGTATTCTTGCAGCACTTCTTGCAGCTTGCGCACGTTGCCCTCGGCCATCGGGCTCATAGGCAGGCGCAGTTCAGGCGAGCACATCCCCATCAGGGCCGCCGCGGTCTTCACCGGGATGGGGTTGGTCTCGATAAACATCGCCTTGCAGAGGCCGAAAAGGTGGAAATAGCGCTCTCGCGCTCGCTTAAGGTCACCTTGCAGGAAGGCTGCGCACATATCGGCAACAGGACGTGGATAGATGTTCGCCACCACCGAGATGACGCCAACCCCACCGACCGCCATTATCGGCAGCGTCAGGGTGTCGTCGCCAGAGAGCACGTCGAAAGCGGGCCCGCAGAGCTTGACCACATTGGCTATTTGTTCGAGATTGCCGCTGGCTTCTTTCACGCCGATGATGTTCTCGATCTGGGCCAGGCGCGCGATGGTTTCGGGCGCCATATTGATGCCGGTTCGGCCCTGGATGTTGTACATTACGATGGGCAAGTCGGTCGACTCGGCGATGGCCTTGTAATGCAGGTAGACGCCTTCCTGGGTGGGCTTGTTGTAATAGGGAGCCACCACCAGGGCGCCATTTGCGCCGACGCGCTCGGCATTTCTGGTGTACTGAATGGCCTTGCGGGTGTCGTTGGACCCGGTGCCAGCCAGAACCGGCACCCGTCCCGCGGCCACCTCGACGACCGTTCCGATAACGAGCTCGTCCTCTTCTTCCGTCATCGTCGCCGTCTCACCTGTCGTGCCACACGGCACGAGGCCGTTGGTTCCATTGGCGATCTGGAATTCGACAAGCTCGCGCAGCCTCGCCACGTCTACCCTGCCGTCCTTGAAGGGCGTGATCAGGGCCACATAGGATCCGGAAAACACCGTTTCTTTCCTCCCGTCCAGCGGCCAGAACCCGGGTATACAGGACCGACCAACAAAGAATGAGCAAAATATGGGACAAATCTATCATATCCATCACGGTGCGTCAAGTACGCTGCTCGCCTGGTTGCATGGTATCCAACGTGAGAATGCGTCAACCGTCCTTCTGCGGAAGGCCAAAGGACGCAAAGATAACAGAGAAATGAGATTCCGCTAGGTCTTTCTCACGAGGAGGACTACCGACACGACCAGGATGGCCGCTATCGTTATGGCCGAAGCCACACACCACACGCAGATCGCGCGCAGCACGTTCAGCTCGATGTTGGTCAGCCAGCCGGAATACAACACCCCGGCTAACGAGAATCCAAAAATAGCCCACCGCGCGAGACGATGATTGTGTTCCGCGTGGCGCAGGTTGATCAGGCCCAGCGCCAGCAGCGAGGCGTAGCCCACGAAGCCCAGGAGCGCCACGGGGACGCCGTAGATCTCGGCGTAGACGCTGCTATTGACCACCTCGCACTCGCCCAACTCGCCGCAGATGGGCTCGATGCCGAACCAGTGCACCCAGGCGAGGTAGCCCGAGACAAACATTCCGATCAGGGCCAGCACTGGCACCATCGTGCCAAAGACCGGTAGCTGCCGCGGCGCCGCTTCGTGGCCTGACTCGTCTTGCATTGTGTCCTGGGACAAGTTGATTCTCCAAACTGGAATAGGTCGATAGTGATAGGTTGTATGAACTGTAGTCTACACAAACATGTCGAAATCGGCAAGACCATAAGCGGCCAGTATTCCAGCGGCTCTGCGGTGCGTTTCTCCAGAAGGCTAGGCCTGAGACCCGGGATCGGCCAGGTCGATCCTGTGGAGGTTGGGCAGACGGTCGAAGTGGTGTCGGTCGTACGAGGCAACTTCGTTGGCGCCAATTTGCCGCATTCGAGCGGCGAGCAGCGCATCGCCGAAATCGATCGGATACTCTTCGTAAAGGCTAACAGCATCGTCATAGGCAAGATGGTCGTCGCGGGGAAGTCGGAGGCCCCGCATTCCGAGGATTGCCCGCAGCGCCTGGGCCACATCGGCGCGATCAAGCCGGTAAGGCAACAGGCGAGAAGTCAAGACGTGCTCTAGTTCCCACAACACCGACTCGGTGATCGCAACCTCGATAGCTCCGATCTCTGCTCGCTTTAGAAACGCAGTAGCCAGCTCGGACTGATCGGGCACATCCTGGGCAAAGTGGCGAACAAAGATATTAGTATCTATGAAGATGCGCTAATCCTTCAGCATGACAATGATAACTCAGCGTGTTATACTTCGTGCTGACGATCATGTGAGGTGCGGATATGCCTAGCTATGTCAGTGAAAGGGGACAGATCACGATCGACCGTGCTGTACGGAAGAAGCTTGGCGTTCGGCCTGGGATGGTGGCCCATCAACGCGTTGTCTCCGGCCATCTCGAAGTCATCTTCCTTCCAGTGCCCCATCAACGGTCACTGTATGGCGTCTTTCACAAAGAGGGCGAGAAACCCAAGGTTAGCACGCGAGAGGAACTCGACGAGGCTGTGATGGAAGCGATCGATGAAGAACAGGCGAGGGGATAGCAATGAAAGTGCCAGAGCCGCTACGTGGCGTGGACGCCAACGTGGTACTGCGCTATCTTCTGAGAGATATTCCTGAGCAGGCTGAAAGGGCGCGAGTGCTGATCGACTCTGATCGACCACTTGGCTTGACGGCGGTGGCCCTGGCGGAAATCGCGTGGACACTTGCCGGTCCACGCTACCGCCATGAGCGCGGCATTGTGGCCACTGAGCTCATCGAACTGCTTGGGCGCGAGAATATCGTGTGCGTTGGGTATGAAAGGGCCGAGGCCCAGGCGGCGTTGTTGGCCTGTACATCCGATGGTGGGGCCGCTAGTCTGGGAGATGCGCTGATCGCGGCTTGTACACGTAGCGCCGGGCTGGACGAAATCTACTCCTTTGATAAAGGCTTTTCTCGCACCGGTCTGACCCCGATTCGGCCATAGCCAGCTATCGCGGCACGTCTTTTGCACAACTTCTTACAGTGGGAGGAGATCCTGTTTCTGGAGGTTGTGGAAGATGCGCACCGAGCCGACAAGGCGACTATCTCTGGCCAAGGCGGTGCTGGGGGTTATACTAGGCATCTACCTGGCTGCGCTGGCTTTCCTGTTTGGCTACCTGATCTGGCGGACGATTACCATCCATCTCTTGGATGAGACCGCTCAGATGGTGATCCTGGCCGCCATGGCTTTTGCGGCCACTCTATGGGGTGGCTACGTGGCCAGTTGGTTCAACCACTATCGCTACAGCAGATTGCTGGGCTTTTGTGTGGGCGGGTGCCTCTATCTGGTGGCGGCGCTATTTCTGGCCATCGGGCCGGAGGATTTCGTGTTCATCCTGCCGTTCGCGAGGGGCTTCGATCTGGCAGGGCTGCAGGTAGCGATTCCCCCGCTGGTCGCCGGCGCGATCGGGGGCTGGATCGCCGAGCGGTCGCACCGGCGGAGCCGTGCCCGCAGCCCACTTCCGTAGGGGCGACCGGTCAGTCATCGACGCCATCTGGCCTACCGTATGGACGGTCGGTCATCAATGCGATCAAGTCTAATGTAGCGACGACCGTTCGGTCGTCAGCAGGATCTGACTTAATGTAGGGGCGACCGGCCGGTCGCCCCATTAAAGCATCGAGTTCAACATTATCGTCTGTTCGCGATTGGCCCCTACGGAGACGATGTCCAGGTTGACGCCGATAAGCTCGGCAAGACGGTTCACGTAGCTCCTGGCGGCTTGCGGTAACTCGTCGAAGCGCCTGATACCGCCGGTTGGGGTCTGCCATCCTGGATGTTCCTCGTAGACAGGCTCGCACCTGGCGAGGTCGATGGGGGGATAGCTGTCTTCGATACCGTCGAAACGGTACTTCACGCAAATCTTCAGCCTGGGGAGAGTATCGAGAATATCCAGACGCGTAATGGCGATGGACTTGAAGCCGTTTACCTGCATCGCGTGCTGTGCCAGCACGGCATCGAACCAGCCGATCCGTCTGGGCCGACCTGTGAGCGTTCCATATTCCTGGCCAAGCTCGCGAATCATCTCGCCGGTCTCGTCATAGATTTCGGTCGGGAAAGGGCCGGCGCCGACGCGCGTCTGATAGGCTTTGAATACCCCGAGCGCGCACGTGATCTGTGTCGGCGCGATGCCGAGCCCCGAACAGGCAGCGCCCGAGGTAGGCGACGACGACGTCACGTAAGGATAAGTTCCGAAATCCAGGTCCAGCAGGGTGCCCTGCGCCCCTTCGAGGAGCACGTTGCGGCCTTCGGCGATCGCGCTCTGAACCAATTGCGTAGTATTCTTTATGTGGCGGGCCAGACGCTCTCCATACTGCAGATAGCGCTCGTGAACCTCTTTGAGCGACAGCGGCTCGGCATCGTACAGCTTGGTGAGAATCCGATTCTTCTGTTCGAGGATGAAGGCGAGCTTGTCGCGGAGCAAGGTCCGGTCGACCAGATCGCCCATTCGAATGCCTGTCCGCGCTACCTTGTCCGAGTAGGCAGGGCCGATGCCGCGGCCGGTGGTGCCAATGCTCTGCCTGCCTCGGGCCTGCTCTTCGAGGCGATCGAGGAGGATATGATACGGCATGATCGCGTGGGCACGCTCGCTGATACAGAGATTATCGACACTGATGCCACGGCTTGCTAGCAGATCTATCTCGTCGATCAGAGCTTGCGGATCGATCACGACGCCATTGCCGATGATACAGGTGACCCGAGGGTCGAAGATGCCCGCTGGCACGAGGTGCAGACGGAACTCCCCTAGATGGTTGATAACCGTATGCCCGGCGTTGTTGCCACCCTGATATCTGGCGACAACGGACGCTTTCTCCGCCAGCATGTCTACGATCTTGCCTTTTCCCTCATCCCCCCATTGGGCGCCCACTACAGCCATAACCGGCATGATTCTCTCCTTTTCACTCGGGCGTTAGGCCCGGCCAGCGCTGCCAAATAGCTCCATCTTGGAGCCTATGACGGCCTTCATCGCCTCACGACCGGGTTGAAGTAGCTTGCGAACATCGATCTCTTCTGGCCTCAGTGCCAGCACCTCTCGCAGCGCGGCAACGAAAGCCAGGCGCAAATCGGTGTCGATGTTTATCTTCTGTATCCCGTTCTTAATAGCCTGTCTAATCGCCTCGTCAGGCACGCCCGCCGCGCTCGCAAGCTTTTCCCCGGCGCCATAGCGAATCGCCTTCGCGGTGGTCTCTTTGTTCACTCCCGATGCGCCGTGCAGGGCCAGTGAAACCGGAACTCGGCCGGCAATCTCCCGCAGGCGTGGGAAGTCCAGCTTCGGCTCTCCTTTGAACTTGTAGGCCCCGTGCGAGGTGCCAATGGCTATTGCCAGCACGTCGCAGCCTGTTTCCGCTACGAAGCGCGCCGCCTCGCTCGGGTCCGTGAGGCTCGCGTCGCGCTCGCTGACCACGACCTGATCCTCGATCCCTACCAGACGACCCAGCTCGGCTTCGACGGATATGCCCGCCAGATGTGCGACCTCCGTTACCTTCTTCGTCAGCGCGACGTTACCGGCGAACGGTTCCTTCGAGGCATCGATCATGACTGAGGTCCATCCGTTTCTGATGCACTTGACAACCGTCTCGAAATCGAGCCCGTGGTCGAGGTGCAAGGCTACGGGCACCGGAGCCTCCTCGGCGAGGCTGCGCACGATGGTCGATAGGTGTTCGATCCCCGCGTACGTTATCGCGGATGGCGAGGTGCTGACGATAACGGGCGAACGCTTCTCCGTCGCGGTCTCGATGATGGCCTGTGTTACCTCGAGGTTGCTCGTGTTAAACGCGCCGACGGCATAGCCGTCTCTCTTAGCCGCCTCGAGTATCTGTTTGCTCGTCGTCAATGGCATCCCAAGATCCTCCATCCAGGCGCTTTTCGACCGGAGACGACCGGACAAAACAGCGCACTGTATTATAACATATTCTCGCCAGTGAATTGCATTTCGCCGGAGTCTATCGCGGCCTGACGATGTAGACGATGCCTCCGCTGTCTTGCCATATCTTGCCGAGCTGGTCTCTACGATAGACGCGGCGTACAGTAGCGCTGGTCGGATTGAAGGGATCGTTGACGATGATGTCGCCTTCTGAGGTGAAACCACGAACGACTATGAGATGGCCTGATGTCGAGTTCAGGTACGCGTTGGCCAGCTTGCCCGGCCCATACTGGATGCTGATGATCACCGGCCTGCCGGCGGCGATCTCGTTTTGTAGTTGCTCCATGCTGTAGAACCGGTCCACGTAGGCGTCGAGGCCGAGAGCTCCAGCGTAGGCAACGTTCAGCGGCCAGTTGCCGAAGATGCCGGAGCGGGCATCGCGGACTGCCTTGTAAACTTCGGGAACGGACCTATCTTGGCCCCAGAAATCGATCACCATTGCGAGAGATGTTGGGCTGCAGATGGCTCTGGCCACGGCGGGGTCTTGTTCCAGTTGCGAGAACTGCGGCACGGGAAGGTCGCGCGCCCATCCCTCCGCGACGGATGGCGCCGGACCATCGAGCGGCACGCTCATATCGGCGTAGACCACGGCGATAGAGCGAAGCCGGGGACTGGCCGATGGATCGCCCGTCGTGAAATTGACCCGGTACTGGAGCCACTCGGCCCTGCCGGCAAGCTCGAGGGTGTCCACGTTAACGCGCCCCCAGGCGTTAGCCTGGCCTGTGGCGCTCGCGCCTCCCGAGGGTCTCCACGTTCCCATCGTAAACCAGGGCGATGCACTATCGCCGCTGCCGACCCGCGTTTGGAACTCCAGGCTGGTTCCTAAGGGCGCTTCGGCGTTCCACGACAGGACGACGTTATCGAATGGGCGCTCAGACAGATACTGCTCAGAAACGAGAGATCCCTCCGCGACGTATGACCCGTCGACTTGCTCTGCCAGCGCTATCGTGTCGCCATCCTTAATCAGGCGCTGCGAGCTGGCCAGTTGAATGCTGGCAGCTTCTTCCCTAAGGAGTCGCGTTGTGGCGAGGGGCAAAGGATCGATAGGGTCTATTGGCCCCGTGGCCGAGGGCGCCGGCGACGTCGGTTCGATGGGTATTATCGCGGGAATCTGTGTCGGCTCCGTCTCGACCGCCGGCGGCAAGTCGTTCTCAGGCGCTGTTTCCACCTCAGGCGCGGTTTCCTCCACATCGGGGCTTGCCATCGCGATAGTGGCCGGGCCACTAGCGGTGGAGGCAATTCCCAGCGTTGCTCGAAAATCGATTGCTAGAGGAATCTCGGCAAAGCCGAGCAACAGTCCCAGGGCCACGATCAGAAACGCGGATGCCAACAGACGGTTGGCTGAAAATGATAGGCGCATAAGAAGCTCGCTCCACAACATTTGATTTCTCTTCATCTCCGTGGGCCGGGGCGTCAGCGGATCTGAGAACGATTAACGGATAGGAGTGGCCACGTGTGCGATGTCGTTGACCACGGAGTTACCCATCCTTCGCGAGGAAGGACCACCAATAATGAAAATCTATTTTCAGAGCAGACCCTTTTTGTTTCCACAATCATCTATTCACTACCACAGAAGCCACGTACAGATGCCTCAGACGATGACATTCTAGCAGGATGAAGTGGCGAAGACAACAAACGCTCTGGCCTGCTCTGGCTAGGGGTCTGGCTTCCGGATGTTCTGAAGCCTGGCTTGCGAGGGTTTGACGTTCTGATTGGTTAATGCTATGATGCAAGAGATGGGAGCAGAGAAGGCCCACCGTAAGCAAGTAGAGAAGCCGCTGCACGAGCTGAGCGAAAGCCCCAGCGCCAGACCCGGCCGAGAGCGCGATGCCAGCGCCGAGGCCGATATGGTGCGCTCGGCCCAGTATATGCGCTTGCTGTTGGAATCGACGGATGAAGGCGTCTTCGGACTCGACCCGCAGGGCCTCTGCACCTATGTGAACGCGTCGGGAGCGCGCATACTTGGATACGACCCATCAGCGCTTGTGGGCAAGAGGATCCACGAGATCATTCATCATACCCGCAACGATGGCTCACCTTATCCAGAGAGCGATTGTCCCAGCCATCGCGCCTATCAAACTGGACAGGGTTTGAGAACAGAGGATGAGCTTTTCTGGCGGCGAGATGGAAGCTCGTTCCCGGTGGAATACGCCTCCCATCCGATCTTCATGGGTGGAAACATAGTAGGGGCGGTTGTAAGCTTCGTCGATATTACAGAGCGCAAGCAAGCCGAGGCGGAGCGGGCGCGACTGCTGGCGGAGGTGCGGCGTGTGGCCGCGGAGCTAAACGTCACACTTACCTCAATCGCCGATGCGCTCGTGATCTATGATCCAACAGGCGAGATTGTGCGCATGAACCCCGCCGCCGAGGATATGCTGGGATACACACCCGCGGAGCGTAAGCTCCCGTTTGCCGAACGAACGGCGCTGCTGCACATCGATACGCCAGAGGGTAAGCCGTTTCCGGTCGAGCAGGTTCCAGGGCAGCAGGCGTTGAACGGAGAAACGGTGTACGGCGTGGTTATGGTGCTTCATCCCAACGGCAAGACCTTCTGGGTCTCCGGCAGCGCGGCCCCGATTCGTTCTCCCGACGGCCAGATAGTGGGAGCCGTATCCATTTTTACCGATATCACCGCGCTGCACGAGCTACAGGAGCAGCGAGAGGACCTCGCTCGCACCGTCTCCCACGACCTGCGAAATCCGCTTCAGATCATCCTCGGCCGGGCGCAAATCATTCAGCGGGTCCCCGGCAACGAGAAAATGGTGCTAACGAGCGCCGAAGCCATTGTTACCAGCGCCAAGCGGATGAACGCGATGATCCAGGACCTGGTGGACTCGGTGCGCCTGGAGACAAGACAGTTGCAGCCCCAGAAGCAGCCGATAGACCTGAGATCTTTCGTCCAGGAGTTGCTCGGCCGAGGCAGGGGAATGGTGGAAGTCGAGCGGATCAAGGTAAGGATGCCAGCCCACCTGCCTCCAGTCTCGGCTGACCCTGATCGTCTGGAACGCATCCTGATGAACCTGCTCAGCAACGCGCTGAAATACTCACCGCCCGACAGCGAGGTGCTAATCGGAGTGGAAGCGACGGACAGGTGGGCCAGGATCTCGGTCGCCGACCGCGGTGTAGGCATCGCCCCTCAAGACCTACCCCATATCTTCGAGCGATTCTACCGGGCAAAAGGCGTTCGTAAGGCCGAGGGATTAGGGTTGGGCCTCTACATCGCCAGGATGCTGGTCGAGGCCCAAGGTGGCCGCATCTGGGCCGAGAGCGAGCCCGGCAAGGGCAGCACGTTCTACTTCACGCTGCCTGTGGCTTAATGTTGCCTGGTACGAAGGGTCCATTCAACACGGAGTTACCCATCCTTCGCGAGGAAGGACCACCAGGGATGAAAATAACGTCCTCCGCTTGGACGGTTGTTATCCTACATGATTTCCTACTCCTTCTGAGACGACCGAGAGGGATGCCAGGCGATAAACAGAATCTACCCTGCGTGCTTCCCTTTCGGGAGCAACAATCGGTGGTGCCTTGGGGCGCCCGGGTCAAACTCCGTGACGGGCTCGTGCGGCACCAGAC
>JACPRP010000033.1 GCA_016189905.1 Chloroflexota bacterium
CGTTCACTGAGGATGCCAGCCAGATACACAAGGGGCAAGCACCCGAGGTGTTCGCCACCCTGCGCAACGCTGCCATATCGCTGATAAGACAGTTTCGATTCTCTTCGGTTGCTGCTGGCAAGCGGGAGTTGCAGATGGCGCCAGAGGGAGTCCTCTCCCACTTCAGGACGCTAGCTGGCGTTTTGGAGGCCAACCGAGACCGAGTCACAGAGCAGCTCTCGGTAAAAGCCACCGTTGCCTTGGCAAGCTACATTACGCCGCTGAGCGTCACACCAGCACGGTCAAGAGATCGTCCTTTAGTGAAATAGCCCTTTGGTGGCAAACGGGCCCAGGTTTACTTCCATTGGACGATTTGTTATACTGGCTGGCAGTGGTACGAGGCATCGGTAGCTGGGAGGAGGTGGGGTGAATAGGGTGCGAATCTCGGTGGACCACATCTCCGTCGTCAACGGGGTTGCCCAGGGTGAAGGCCGAGCGTCACTTGCCCTGGGACGGCGCACGCGGCGCCCCGTCCCAGGGGGATCGGCTAATGCGCCAGCGTCCTCGGGACGAGGAAGATTGCGCGGACGACAGGGCGAGCGGGCGGGAATAGTCGTCGCCGAGTCGTCGGGCATTCTCAACTTCAAGCCCAACAAGGGCAAGCTCATAGTTGTGGCCGAGCCTGACCTGGACGGCGGCATCCAGGCCGGGCCGCTCGTCGCCGATTCGATCTCCAGGGAGTTCTTTGGCGACGCCTCGCCGTCGGTAACATCAAGCCTTGCCCACGCCCTGCGCGCGGCCAACGTTCTTCTTTCTCGAGAGAATCTGAAGTCGCTGTCTCCTGACCGGCGCAGCGTCGCCGTCGCGTGCGCCGTCGTACGTGACGACGACCTTTATCTGGCCCAGATCGGGCCATCGTTGGCCCTCAGGCTGCGAGACGGAGAGCTGGCGATTATCGGCGAGCCCCTGCGAGCGGAGCCTTTATCTTTCGCCTGCGCCCTCGGGCAGGATTGTGAGATCGAGGTCCAGCTCTATCACGATGCCATCAACCCCGGCGACATCTTGCTTTTGTGCTCTCCAAGCTTGCTGCGGATGGCCAGCGGCGGCGAGATCATGACGTGTCTGGAGAATCCGAACAGCGCGGCGATAGTGGAGAACTTGCTGCATCTGCACAGGGTGAGCCTGAATCCCGAAGATTTTTCAGCGGTGGCTTTAGTTGTGGAAGGGTCCGGAATCAACACGGTCCGTGGGGCGGACTCCTGGCAGAGAGCCGGACGGAGACACGGAGGGGGCGGAAATGTAAGGGAGGGGCGGAAAGGGGAGAGGAATGCAGAAGAGGGGAATGTAGGAGATAAAGATGGAGGCACTCGGCACGGCCGAGCGCAGGGCCGGTCGGGGGCTGACGTAAGGGTAGGGGATGGCGCTCGTGACGCCAGGGGGGCGGTCGAGCGGGCGGCTTTGGGGCAGCGCAGGGGCAGGACAGCGGCACAGGGCTTCGCGGAGCCGGGAGAGGGTGAGGAGGAGCATCGATCGTTTGAGGATAGGCGCCGGGGGCGAGGGAGGGCGCAATCACTCGCCGAAACAGATGGCGTCTGGAGCAATACGCGTCCGCTGGCCCAAAGGGATGGGGCTCGACGCCGACGCTTTGACTTCAGGCGAATCTTGGTATTCGCGCTGATACCGTTGATCTTCGTGGGGGTCGCGGCCTCGGTTGGCATCTATCTCTTACAGGAATATCAAACAAACGAGCGTAAGGAGCAGGCGCTCGCGATCCTCGCAAAGGCGGCGCAGGCCGAGCAGGATGCGCAAGGCACGCAGGATATAGCCATCAAGCGACGACTTCTGTCGCAAGCGGATCAGCTTGCGGAGCAGGCGATCGCTGCGAGGCCGGGCGACCAGGACTCCTTCGTGGTGCGCGAGCGCATTCACAATGCGCTTGACCAACTGAGCAATGGGGTGAGGCTTGGGTCGGCCAGGAGGCTCGTCGACCTGGGACAGGACGTGAAAGAGAGCGACCCGACCGGGCTTCTTCTTCAGGGGATCGACCTGTACGTCCTGGACAGGGGCGCCGACCGCATATACAAGTATTTGCTGGACGCATCAGGCGACCAGCTTCAGTCCAACCCGAATCCTGTCGTCGTGAGAAGGGGCGACACAATCGGCGACGGCGTTGTGGGACGCATCATAAAGATCACCTGGGTACCTGCCGGCGGCCAGCGCCTGCGAGATGCGCTGGTGTTTATCGACGATGCTGGAGGCGTCTACGAGTATGACCCGACTAGAGGTCTTGCCAGGCTGAAGATGACGGGCGCCCTATCGCCAGGCGAGATCCAGGCTGTGGGGGGATATGCTGGGAGTCTTTACGTCCTGGCCCCCAAGCAGAGGCAGCTCGTGTGGTATCCACCTACCGCGCAGGGATACGAGAAGTCCCCTTACAGCTACGTGAATCCTGAGACCGAGACCGATCTGACCACGGCGGCCGACTTCGCCGTAGACTCCAACCTCTTTGTCCTGCATTCTACGGGCAAGATCGAGCGGTTCTACGCCGGCCGGCGGCAGCAGTTCGACAGCGCCACGCCCGATGCGCCGCTGAAATCACCCTCGGCTATCTTCGCCTCGCCGTCGGCCAGATCGGTTTACGTCGTTGATGTTGGCAACCAACGGGTGGTACAATTTAGTAGAGATGGGCACTTCGAGCGACAGTTGCGCTACGGAGGGTCGGACAACATCTTTCGCAATCTCAAGGAGATCGGCGTCGACGAGCAGCGGGCGAAGCTGTATGTCCTGAGCGACCGGCAGGTCTTTGTGGCCGATCTACCGAAATAGAGGGCACGTGAACGTATTAGGGATTGAAAGCTCGTGCGACGAGACGGCGGCGGCCGTAGTCGCCGATGGTCGTCGTGTGCTATCCAATGTAATCGCCTCTCAGGTCGATATTCACGCCGCGTACGGCGGCGTAGTCCCGGAGGTGGCCTCGCGCCAGCACCTCCTATGGATAATACCGATCATAGAGCAGGGCCTGTCTGAAGCAGGCGCAAAATGGATCGACATCGACGCGGTGGCGGTAACCAAAGGGCCCGGGCTAGCCGGCTCGTTGCTGGTCGGGCTTAACGCCGGCAAGGCGCTCGCCTTCGCCAAAGGCCTTCCACTAATCGGCGTCAATCATATCGAGGGTCACATCTATGCCAATTGGCTGATAGGTAGAGAGCCGGAGTTCCCGTTGCTTTGCCTCGTCGTATCAGGCGGCCATTCCGATCTGATCCTCATGACCGATCACGGGGAATACCAGCTCCTCGGGCGAACCCGCGACGACGCGGCTGGCGAGGCATTCGACAAAGTTGCCAGGATAATCGGCCTCGGATATCCTGGAGGGCCGGCGATACAGACGGCGGCCGGCGAGGGCGAGCCCAGCAAGATTCGGCTTCCCCGCGCCTGGCTGAGGAACTCCTACGATTTCAGCTTCAGTGGACTGAAGACCGCCGTGCTGCGGCTGGTCGAGAGACTTCAAGCGGAGGGCAAGGAACTCACGGTATGCGCGACTGGAGGCCAAACCGATAAGGCGTTATCAGTCTGTGACGTGGCCGCCAGTTTCGAGAAAGCGGTGGTGGACGTGCTGGTCGAGAAAACGCGACGCGCGGCAGCCGCGTACGGGGTGAAGATGGTGCTGCTGGCCGGCGGTGTCGCGAGCAACGCGGAGCTGCGGCAGCGGATGGCGGAGGAACTCGGCATAACGGTGCAGTTCCCTCCGCCACGTCTTTGTACGGACAACGCGGCGATGATCGCCAGTTGCGGCTATTTCAGGCTGAAGGCGGGGTATCGCGACGATCTGGACCTAGATGTCTGGCCGAACCTGAAGCTTGTCTAGTTAGTTTTTGGTGCGGAAATGATCTTCTGTTGGTCCGCTGCGTTTTTCTGTAGTGACCGACTGCCGTGTCGGTCAGGGGCGAGGGGCTATGCTGCCAGTTGTATCGATATGTTCAGCTATTGGACACCGTGCTCGTTCGAACAGCTCTGAGGCGGACAGGGCCGTCCGCCTCTACACTTGTTGATTTCGCATCGAAAACTAGTTAGCGGCCTGGCGGATGACGTCGAGGGTGGCGGCGGCGGACTGTCGCCAGGAGAAGAGATGGGCTCTCTCGATTCCTCTGCCGCTCAACTCGTTGCGGAAGCTGGAATCAGTGGCCAACCTGGTCATCGCCGATGACACAGCGATGACATCCTGTGGATCGACCAGCAGCCCGGCATCGCCCACGACCTCGGGCAGTGAGGAGACGTTGGAGGCGATGACCGGGGTTCCACAGGCCATCGCCTCCAGGGCGGGCAGGCCAAACCCCTCGTAGAGGGAGATAAAAACGAGCGCGGTGGCGCCCGTCAGTAGGGCAGGCAGGTCCTCATCGGGCACGTAGCCGGTGAAAACCACGTCGTCTTCGATATCGAGTGACCTGGCCTTCTTAAAGATGGACTCAGAGAGCCATCCATGCTTTCCCGCTATCACCAGCTTGTGGCGAACGCCGTGCAATCTCTTCATGGTCGCGTAAGCGGCTACGGTTCCCATAAGATTCTTTCGCGGCTGCATTGTGCCCAGACAGAAGAAATAATCGTCTTCGATGTGATAACGTCTGAGCGCAGCGTCGATCACCGCCTTTTCTTCGATCGGACGGAAGGTATCATCGTGGGCCAGGTAGACAGTAGTTATCTTTTCGGCGGCGATATCATATTTCTCGATGAGGTCTCGCTTGGTCGCGTTGGAGTCGGCGATGACTTTCGTGGCCATTCGCGCATTATACAGGGTCGACAGGTGTAGATAGCACCAGTCAACCGTTCGGTGAGCGTACCGGTGGTAGAGGTAGCCCAGGTCGTGAATAGTGACGACCGTGCGGGCCGGGTGCAGGATCGGGAGAACGTGAGCAGGCACAAACAGCACATCCGGCGAACTCGTGAGCATCTCCCAGGAGAGCCTGACGTGGGTCCATAGGCGAGGAAAGGAGATAACTTGCTGGGTCACAGACGGATAGTCGGGGAAGGTGCCGGGAGTGGGCGGCTCCCGAAAATAGAGAACAAACTCGTTGCCGTTGCCGACGTCGATTAGCTCACGAACCAGGCGCAGCGAGTAGTTCTCCGTGCCCGTCCGTTCGCCAACTGTTGCCCTGCTACTATCGATTCCTATCCGCACAGAGTCGCTCCGCGAGGATGATTTCTCTTTCGTCAGACAGTAGAAAGTCTAGCACACAATCTGGGCACAATGCAATACGTGGAGGCGCGGCGGGTGCGCGTCAAGATTTCGCGGCAGACGGCTGGGGAGAGGCTGCTGTCAACGGATTTCGGGGATCGGATTGTCCGCCTTGCTCCGAGCGTCGGAGTCCCGTGAAGCGGGACGGACTCTCCCGTCCTTCTCAGGAAGGACGGGATCCCGTTCGGGACGTTTCGGAGAGCGGATGGTCGCCGTAAGAAGCATATTCTTGCTCAGTAGGGCTTTCTGCCTCATCCAATCAAACACCAATAGGCGCTGGCTGCTCGCGCTGTGTTCCGTTCAATCAGTTGCCCAGTCCGAAGGAATCCGATGAGTCCATCGGATTCCTTCGGAGAATCCGCTGACAGCAGCCTCTCCAGAGGAGCTGGCTACATAGCGCGGAATCTTGACGCACACCCAGGCGCGCCGCGGCACGCGAAATGCACGCGCGATGAGGGAGATCGGACGGTTGCGAGGGGGGCGAGGGCACAGGAAGAAACCTGGAAGCCCGAGGGGCGCCGTCCTCGGGTCCGTCGAGGAATGAGAATCGCGCAGAACAACTAGAAACTACGAGAAAATAGGCGAAAACAGGCGAAAACAGGAGATATCTGGCTGTAGGTGGGACTGCTACGGTTTGCACGATTCTCATTCCTCGGCTATTATTAACCCGTTAGCACTCTCATTGATCGAGTGCTAATGGCCCGGACAAGGACACACAAATCACAGGTTCAAGGAGGTATACCTATGGCAAGTACACTCAAGCCGCTTGGGGACCGATTACTGGTCAAACCTGCTGCGAAAGAGGAAGTAACCAAGAGTGGCATCGTGCTGCCGGATACTGCCAAAGAGAAGCCCCAGGAAGGAACGGTAATCGCGGCCGGCCCCGGCAGGCTTGGCGAGGATGGCAAGAGGGTCGCCATGGACGTGAAGGAAGGCGACAGAGTTCTTTACGCCAAGTATGCGGGCACAGAGATCAAGCTGGATAGCGAGGAGTATCTGATCCTTAGCGAAAGGGATATCCTCGGGGTTCTCAGCTAGGAGAGGGAATCTTCCGTGAGCGCCCCATCGGTTCGCGGGGCTGCTGAAAAACGCAAAGAGTTGATTTTACTGTAGGAGGTTAAACTGCATGGCAAAGCAACTGCGATTCGACGAAGATGCGCGACGTTCTTTGAAGCGTGGCATCGACGTTCTTGCCGACGCGGTCAAGACTACACTCGGGCCGAAAGGTCGCAATGTGGCCTTGGACAAGAAGTTCGGAGCGCCTACGGTAACGCACGATGGCGTTACTGTCGCAAAAGACATCGAGCTCGAAGACCCCTTTGAGAACATGGGGGCGCAACTACTGAAGGAAGCCGCGACGAAGACCAACGATGTCGCCGGCGATGGCACCACTACCGCGACGGTACTGGCTCAAGCCATCGTCACCGAAGGTTTGCGCAACGTCGCCGCCGGCGCCAACCCGATGCTGCTGAAGCGTGGCATCGAGCAGGGCGTTCGCTCGGTGGTCGACGAGATCAAGAACCAAGCCAAACCCGTCGAGGGCAAAGACGACATCGCCCACGTGGCTGCGATATCCGCCGCCGATGAGGAGATCGGCAACCTCATCGCAGAAGTGATGGACAAAGTCGGTAAAGACGGCGTCATCACCGTAGAGGAATCGAAAGGTCTGAAGTTCGAGACCGAGTACGTCGAAGGTATGCAAATTGACCGCGGGTATGTCTCTCCATACTTCATCACCAACCCGGATCGCATGGAATCCGTATTAGACGACCCATACATCCTGATCACTGACAAGAAGATCTCGGCCATCTCCGACATTCTACCGGTGCTGGAGAAGCTGCTCCAGGTTACCAAGACCCTGGTGATCCTGTCGGAAGATGTGGAAGGTGAAGCTCTGGCCACCCTGGTGGTGAACAAGCTTCGCGGCACGATAAACTGCCTCGCGGTCAAGGCCCCTGGCTTCGGCGACCGCCGCAAGGCAATGCTCGAGGATATCGCCATTCTTACTGGGGGCAAGGTCATCTCCGAAGAGGTAGGCCGCAAGCTCGATTCCGCCACGGTCGCAGACCTAGGACGCGCCCGCCGCGTGGTCTCCAACAAGGATGAGACGACCATCATCGAGGGCCGGGGCTCCGAGCAGGCCATTCAGGCGAGAATCAAGCAGATCAAGGCACAGATCGCGGAGACCACCTCCGATTTCGATCGTGAGAAGCTCCAGGAGCGTCTGGCCAAGCTCGCCGGTGGCGTGGCGATCATCAAGGTCGGCGCTGGCACCGAGGTTGAGCTGAAAGAGAAGAAGCATAGGGTCGAGGATGCGCTATCGGCGACGCGCGCGGCGGTCGAGGAAGGCATCGTGCCTGGCGGCGGTATCGCGCTCATCAACGCCATCGCTGGCCTTGATAAGGTTCAGTTGAAGGGCGACGAAGCGACCGGTGTCACGATATTGCGTCGCGCTCTGGAAGAGCCCCTGCGCATGCTCGCGGAAAACGCCGGCGAAGAGGGCTCCGTGGTAGTCGAGGCCGTCAAGCGGCATCAGCGGGAGACGGGCAACACAAGCGTTGGCTACGACGTCATCGCCAATGACTTCGGCGATATGGTGCAGAAAGGTATCATCGACCCGGCGAAGGTCACGCGCTCGGCTCTCGAGAACGCGGCCTCGATCGCCACGATGATTCTCACCACGGAGGCTCTGATCACCGACATCCCAGAGAAAGAAAAGATGATGCCAGGGATGCCGCCGGGTGGCATGCCCGAGTACTAGGCCCCTGGACTCGCTTCAGAGGCAAGCCACAGAATGTTTGGAGAACGGTCCCCGTTTGCGACGTGGACCGTTCTTTTTTCGTGCAGATGTGTATCGGGGCAGGCCGCAAAGTGACGATATCTTTGGTAAGTAGCTCTGGCATGTCCAGCATACCTTCTGTGATATAATGACTTCTCGACGTAGTTGTTTCGTATTCGGTGCGTGGGGTGGACAGCTATGAGGCACGCGAAAGATGCTCAGGGAAGTAGTATGATCCATTCGCAATCGTCGGAGATAGGAGAGCGTCGGTGATAATCATTGGCCTCACGGGCAACATTGCGTGTGGAAAAAGCCTGGTCGCCGAGATGCTGCGCCAGCTTGGCGCCGAGGTGCTCGACGCCGACGGAGTGGTGCATGAATTAATGGCAAATAGAAGCGACCTCCGCAACCGGATCGTCGCGGAGTTTGGCGAAGGGGTCACGACCCCCGACGGGGGGATCGATCGGACGAAGCTGGGCGCCATCGTCTTCACGGACCGAGAGGCGATGGCGAGGCTCGAGAGCATCCTTCACCCGGCCGTTCTCGAACGGATAGAGGAAGCGCTTCGCACGTCGAGGGCCCCGGCCATCGTCATCGAGGCCATCAAGCTCATCGAAGCCGGCCTGAGCCAGCGCTGCGATTCGGTCTGGGTTGTCGCCTGCCGGCCGGAGCAACAGCTAGAAAGAATGGTGCGCGACCGTCAACTCTCGCCGGCGGCGGCGATGGTTCGCATCAAAGCACAGCCGCCCGCGGCGGAGAAACTGCAATTCGCCGACGTGATCATCGATAATTCGGGCTCGACGGAGCAGACATGGGAACAGGTAAGGCAGGCGTGGCGTGGGCTGGTTGGACCTGCATAGTCAGGATTGACCGGGGGCGGTTAACGAAAAAGCGTTGGGGCGATTATTCCGCAGTAACCGACGATCTCTTCAAGTGGCGGTAGATGTATAAGGCGACCAGCACCAGAATCACGGCGACGATCACGTAGTCGAACTTCGCGAGGAACCCTCTGATTTCCACCCAGTTATCCCCGAAGACCTTGCCCGCGTACACCAGTCCCAGGCTCCAGGGGAACGAGCCGATGGTTGTATAGATTAAAAACCGGGGAAGGCTCATCTTTGACACGCCGGCCGGGAACGAGATGAACGTTCGCACCACCGGCAGCAACCGGGAGAAAAAGATGGCCCAATCACCATATTTTGCGAACCAATTGTCGGCAGTATCCAGGTCGTGAGGCGAGATGAACACGTAACGTCCATAGCGCAGCAGCGCTGGCCTACCGCCGATGGCACCGACGTAGTACGCAACTGTCGAGCCAACCGTGCAGCCGATCGTGCCAGCTATAACTGCCCACCAAAAATCAAACAGGCCGCGTGAGACCATCCAGCCGGCCATCGGCAGTATTATCTCGCTGGGAAGCGGGATACAAGCGCTTTCGATAGCCATGGCCAAGCCAACGCCAAAGTATCCAAATGTTATGTATAGTTGCTCCAGAAATGGGATCAACTGTTGTTCAAGAAATGCTAACAAGTGTCAACTCCTGTTGTCAAGCAGCAATTCCCGTTCCACACCTGCCTCGGGGAATCATAGCCCCGCCAACGAAAGAGCGTGAGAGCGTCGTTGGCGAATGGGAGCCCAAGCATGCTATAATGCTTTTGGTTGCCATGTAGTTGGCGCAGCACGCCATCTGGCGCCGCACGCCTCAAATTAATGGGCTGAGAAAGCCGGAAACAGGCAGGCTCCGTTAGGAGGAGAGACAATGGGCGAGGTTCGCTTCGAACGTCAGTATCGGACTTCATACTCGGAAGGATACACGATAATAGAGGATGACGGGAGGCTGGGCAAAATCGATCTCCACTATACGCCAACAGCCGTGTACGCGACGATGATCGTCGAGAGGGAGATGGAGGAAGACGACATCCTCGACTTGATCGAGAAAGCCGACGACGACATAGTGCTCACAGCGGACGTGCAACGCTCCGATTTCGTGGTCTCCGTATACCAGGGCAAGGACCTCGGCACTTACAGTGATGAGTACTTCGAGGATGAAGAAGAGTACGAAGAAGGAGATGACGAAGAATAGCCAGATATTAGCAAACGGTCAACCAGGTTTGACAGGGATTTGCTATGTTGGTATTATGTGAACGACACGCTGGAGCATGGGTGGTGGAGTCGCCGACAGGCGGCAGGCACGCCTCTGCTTCGGCTTGTGATGAAGGGGCTGAGGACACACGTGAGCAGAGTTATCGACAAGATAAACGAGCCGAAGGACCTCAAGAAGCTCCAGCCAGCCGAGCTTGGCGAGCTGGCACACGAGGTTCGACAGTTGCTCGTCGAAACTGTAACACAGACCGGAGGGCATCTTGCATCGAATTTGGGCGCAGTCGAGCTGACGGTGGCCTTGCATGCTGTTTTCGATAGCCCACGAGACAAGATCGTTTGGGATGTAGGCCACCAGTCTTACGTTCACAAGCTCCTCACCGGTCGCAAGGGGCAATTCTCCACCATTCGACAGTACCGGGGACTAAGCGGATTCCCCGACCGTAAGGAGAGCGCTCACGATCCATTTGGCGCGGGTCACGCGAGCACGTCAGTTTCGGCGGCTCTGGGGCTGGCGGTGGCCCGCGATCTTAAGGGCGAGGACCACCATGTGGTTGCGGTTATCGGCGATGGGGCGATGACGGGGGGCCTGGCTTTCGAGGGTATCAACAACACCGGGCATCTAGGAACCAGGCTCATCGTAGTGCTCAACGATAACCAGATGTCGATCTCCCCCAACGTCGGCGCCCTGGCCAAACATCTCAGCCGTTTGCGGACTGACCCGCGCTATCATCGGGCAAAAGCAGGCGTCGAGAACGCCCTTTTGCGCCTCCCGCTCGGACGGGGCATAGCCGGGGCGCTGAAGCGACTGAAGCAAGGGGTCAAGGGACTGGTGATTCCCACTATGTTCTGGGAAGAGCTAGGTTTCACTTACGTCGGACCTGTCGACGGCCACGATATCGCCCAACTGCGTGAAATGCTGACGCTGGCCAAGGCGGTGCAAAGGCCGGTGATCGTGCACGTCATCAGCACCAAGGGCAAGGGCTACGGCCCTGCCGAAGAAGACGCCGTGGCTTTTCATGGGGTGGCACCTAACGGCAGCGCCAAGAGCACGGCGCCGACTTATACCAGTGTCTTCGGAGAGACACTGGTCAAGATCGCCCAGCAGGATTCGCGCGTGGTCGCCATAACCGCCGCGATGCGCGACGGGACTGGTCTGGTGAAGTTCGCCACTGAGCTGCCGGGCCGATTCTTTGATGTGGGGATCGCCGAGCAGCACGCGGTGACATTTGCCGCCGGTCTGGCCGCCCGGGGCATCAAGCCGGTGGTGGCCATTTACAGCACGTTCTTGCAGCGGGCATACGACCAGGTGGTTCACGACGTTTGCGCGCAAAATCTGCCGCTGCTCTTTTGCCTTGACCGAGCGGGTATAGTCGGCGACGACGGGCGCACCCACCAGGGAACGTTTGACATCTCCTACCTGCGACATCTGCCGAACATGGTCGTAATGGTGCCGAAAGACGAAAACGAGCTTCAGAGTATGCTGTGGACGGGAATCGGCCTGGATTGCCCGGCGGCGATCAGATATCCGAGGGGGGCCGGCATTGGGGCAGCCCTCGACGAGAAGCCAACGCCGATTCGGGTCGGCGAGGCGGAGATTCTGCGGGCGGGCAGGGACATAGCCATTCTGGCGATCGGATGTATGGTATATCCGGCACTGCAAGCGGCCGACCTTCTCCAAAGAGAGGGCATCCTGGCCGCGGTCGTCAACGCCAGATTTGTAAAGCCGCTGGATGTTAAGCTCATCGTCAGCCTGGCATCGCGGTTCAGACGTATTGTAACGGTCGAGGAGAACATCCTGGCTGGAGGATTCGGCAGCGCGGTGCTCGAGCTACTGGAGGAGCGCAGGGTTCAGGACGTCCAGGTCATACGAATTGGGTTGCCAGACGAGTTCGTCGAGCATGGCACGCAATCGATTCTGCGCGACAAATATGGCTTGACGGCGGAAGGCATCGCCAGAGAGGTACTGAACGAGTTCAGCGATTTGAGCACCGCTGGTCTCCACCTGGCTATGAGGGGCGCCTGAGCGGTAGCTTTGTGGCGGTGCGCTCTTGGATCTGGTTAACATGGGGCTGGTTGAGAACGCCAACGGCAGGGCCTTGAATGGATGATCGGGCAGTCTGTTAGCATCGGCCTTGCGCGGGGGTTCAGCCCCGCGCATATTCAACGAAGCCCTTCTGCGGAAGGGCTGGGACGCAGGGGATGGCGCCGAAGTCAGCGGAGCACCGCTAAGAATAAGAGTTGGCAAATGGTAGGGGCGTGCGCGAAGAAGCTGCGCCCCTATAGCAGTTGGCGTTAGTGTGTGACACCCCCCGGGGCGATCCCTGCCCCGATACATTGCATGCCTTGAACGGTTGTTTTCCAATTCTGGTTCGTGGATGGCTTTATGCACCGGCAGCGTAAATTGGACCACATAAAGATATGTCTGGAAGAGGATGTCAACGCGCCTGGCGTGTCGACAGGCTTTGAGAGATATCGCTTTGTGCACCGGGCGTTGCCCGAGACGAGCAAGGAGAACGTCGAAACTGGGGTCACCTTTTTTGGCAAGGCGCTGAAGGCGCCCGTGATGATCTCCGCTATCACGGGCGGCACCGGGCTTTCGGCTCGAATAAACAAGAATCTCGCCGCGGCCGCGCAATCCCTCGGGCTGGCGATGGCCGTGGGCAGTCAGCGACCGGCCATCGAGGATGATACTCTGGCGTACTCTTACCAGGTTCGCGACGTCGCTCCAGACATAGTTCTGTTCGCTAATCTCGGCGCCGTGCAACTGAACTACGGCTACGGAGTCGAACAGTGTCAGGCCGCCGTGGAAATGATCCAGGCGGATGGGCTGGTCCTGCACCTGAACGCGCTTCAGGAATGCATCCAACCACGCGGCAACACCAACTTCGAAGGCCTCGTCGCCAAGATCGGCGCCGTGTGCGCGGCCCTCCCGGTGCCGGTGGTGGTCAAGGAGGTCGGCTGCGGCATCTCCGGCGACGTGGCGCTTGCCCTGATGGGGGCAGGCGTGTCAGGCATCGACGTCGCCGGGGTCGGGGGGACATCCTGGGCTCTGGTGGAGAAGCACCGTGCAGAGAGCGAGCTCGTGCATCGCGTCGCCGACGCGTTTGCCGACTGGGGAATACCGACGGCCACCTCGCTCGAAATGGTGCGGCGCATCGCACCCGAGTTGTCCGTGATTGCCAGCGGCGGGATACGGAACGGAGTAGAAGCAGCGAAAGCGATAGCTCTGGGGGCGGACGTAGTTGGACTGGCAGCGCCCCTGCTGGAGCCGGCGATGCAAAGCGCGGGAGCCGTTCGGAGCCGTCTCGAGCAATTGTTAGAGGAGCTGCGCATCGCGATGTTCTGCATTGGCGCCCGCGACAAAGGGGATTTGAGACAGGCCAGGCTCGATAGGATATAGCTGGATATGGATATCGATAGCATCACGAACCGATACACGGCAGCTCTGGAGAGGGACCTCCGCGCCGCGATTCCGCCGTTAGCGGGGTGTCCTGGTGCGCTCACAGCCTTTTACACGATGCTTCATTATCATCTTGGATGGGTCGAAGCCAGCGGCAGGCCCGTGAAGCATGGCGGGGGGAAGCGCATCAGGCCCGTTATCTGCCTGCTGGCGTGCGAGGCGGCCGGCGGGGATTACAGGCTGGCGCTGCCTGTGGCCACGGCGGTCGAGCTACTGCACAATTTCACGTTGATCCACGACGACATTCAAGATTGCAGCGTCGAGCGCCGCCACCGCCCGACGGTATGGAAGATATGGGGCGAGGCACAGGCGATAAACGCCGGCGACGGGATGTACGCCTTGACCCAACTGGCGCTTTTCAGACTCGCCGAGCTGGACGTTCCAGCCTCGTTCATCAATGAGGCCGCGGCCGAGCTGAATCGAACCCTCTTTGCCCTGGCCGAGGGTCAATTCCTCGATATGAGCTTCGAGCAAAGGCTAGATGTGACCGTCGATCAGTATCTCGCGATGATCGAGCGCAAGACCGGTATGCTGATCGGCGCGGCGGCGTGGCTTGGGGCCTATCTAGCATCTGCCGACCGTGAGCTCGCCGAGCACTATCGCATGTTCGGGCACGCCCTTGGCATCGCGTTTCAGATCCAGGACGATATTCTGGGGGTCTGGGGCGATCCGAAGAGCACCGGCAAGCCTGCTGGCGACGACATCTTTCAAAAGAAAAAGACGCTGCCGCTCGTCTTCGCGCTGCAAACTGCCGGGGCAGAGCAACTCCGCCGGCTCCACGAGATATACGCGGCCGAGAGAATCTCCAAGGCTCAGACTGAGGCCGTCGCGGGGCTACTCAAGAGGCTAGGAGCCAAAGAGTACGCCGAAGATAAAGCCAAGGCCGCACACGAAGATGCTCTGCTTCACTTGAATGAGGCCGCGCCTTTGGTGGAGGCCGGCGAGAACCTCCGGAATCTAGCCTCGGCTCTGCTGAACCGAAACCGGTAGCGACGAAACGCGTCTGATAGGACTGGTCGCTCGGCCATAGAAATCATACCAGTGCTCGGCGAGCCATTTCCTGTACAGGCGATGCTCGTTGCCCAGTCCCCGCTCGGCAAGGTCCTTTGCTACGACGCCACCTTGATGCGGGTGGGCATATCTCCTTGGCAAAGGCGAGCCAAACCCGTGGGCATAGTGTACTAGCTCATGTGCCACCGTGATTGTCGGAACGAAATATGGGGCCTGACGGCTGCGCAGCAATGAATTGACCGCAATGTAAGTGGTAGATCCGCTGGCTGAAAGCGTGATCATGCCGAGACGTCCTTTCCAGCGCTTTCCAAACTCTATCTTCACGTGGTTCACTCGCGCCACGTCGCTGAAATACGTATTCCAGAGAAAATCTAACTTGGCATTGAGCCATTCGTTATCCCTATCATCTTTCGTCAGATTGTGAGGAAAGGAACCCACCCGTTCGGTTTCAGCGATAGCACTCATGTAGCCAGCCTCCCCTTCCCTGTTCGTTCATATTATGTGGCCTGACGTTGGCCTGACAGGCACAAAAACCCCCTCCCAAGAGCCACGGGTGTGACCTCTAGTTCCGTCCCACGGCGATTGGATAGGCCCTGCCTTCCTGGCAAAGCCATATTTGAAATTGGAACAAGTATCGCCGCTCGCTCAGCTTCGCGCCCCCTGAGACCAGGAGAGCCATTGCCAGAGGGCACACGAACGACGGAACCGAATGGAGAAGTTTTCTGTGCAACAGTATAGCAGGCCTGTCAACAAACAGACGGGCCGCCAATGGAGCTGTCGAGGACCGCGACAAAGACTTCGTTGGCCAGTAGCTTGCCCCGGGGGCTCAGGGCAATCCTCTCGCCATCGTCGGCGATCAATTCGTCGAGCCCGGGCCGTGAAAGCGCGTCTCCGATTACTTCGTCCAGATTGCGCCCAAAGCGGTCGCGAAACGCGGTGCGTCGCACCCCATCAGCCAGGCGAAGGCCCAATATCAGGGTCTCGGCCATCTCGAGATTCCGGTCGATGCTCTCCCGCGAGGCGACGGCATCGGCGCGGTCGCCAACCAGGCGAATGTAGTCCGAAGGCGACTCTACGTTGTGGTATCGCTCCAGGTGAAGCGATGAGTGAGCGCCGGCGCCCAATCCAACATATGGCTGATTGCGCCAATACGTCAGGTTGTGCTGGCATTGGTGGACCATCCCCAGCGCCCAGTTCGATAGCTCGTAATGGTCGAAGGAATTGGCTTTCAGCGCTTCCTCGGCGACCTCGAACATCTCCGCGACATCGTCGTCCGGCGGGAGAATCAGGCGGCCGGATTCTCGGCGCCGCCAGAAAGGCGTACCTGGCTCGATGGTCAGCGGATACAAAGAGAGGTGCTCCGGTGCCAGAGCCGCGACCTGCTCCAGGGTGCGCCGCCAATGGGGCAGGTCCTGGTCGGGCAGGCCGTACATCAAATCGACGCTCAGGTTCTCGAACCCACCTTCTCGGCACGCCTCGACGGCGGCGATAGCTGCGCTGGCATCGTGGATCCTGCCCAGACGACGAAGCATCGCATCGTCGAGGCTCTGAACCCCAAGGCTCACACGGTTGACGCCGAGGGCGCGAAGCGCGCGCAGGTACGCCACATCGATAGTGCCCGGGTTGGCTTCGGTCGTCGTCTCGAGTCGCTCGTGCCAGCCGAACTGCTCGCGCGCGCAGGCAAGCAACTGAGCAAAATGGCGAGGATCGAGGAGCGTTGGCGTCCCTCCGCCAAAATAGAGAGTGCGCGCGGCGTAGGAGGCGCCGAGGGCACGTCCCCTGGCAGCGACGGCGGCCATCTCGTGGCAGAGCGCATCCACGTAGGCTGTGCGCAGCGCCTGGCGGCCGCTGAACGAATTGAAATCGCAATACGGGCATTTGCGCTCGCAGAACGGTATATGAATATAGATCGCGATATCCATTTGATGGACGGTCTCCTTACTCCAAATGGTAGCAGAAACGAGATGACAACGGCAAAGCGGTCAATGTATAATATGAAAGTCTTTGCCAGGGACGGGCTCTGCTGGGTACATTCCAGCGTGGATGGCTCGTTTTTTCACCGCAAAGGGCGCAAAGAGATTATTGGGAATCATGGTGTATGCATTCAAAGCCAGTGAACTGCGCAACCCCGCGTCATACCCGTCCTTCCTAGGAAGGACGGGTATCCAGGGCCCTCCGAGCGCGTGGATACTCGCCTTCGCGGGTATGGGGTGCTGTGACATAGCTATCAGTGGTTAGAACGCATACGCCCGGTATTGGGAATCTTTATCTATTGCAATATGCTCAGCGAGAGGGTAGGCGACGTGCAGATGAAGACAGCGATGTGCGGCGAGTTGCGCAGCACTGACATAGGACGAGAAGTGGTGCTGATGGGCTGGGTCCACCGCCGCCGAACGCACGGAGGTTTGATCTTCGTCGATTTTCGGGATACGTCAGGCATCGTTCAGCTCGTTTTCAATCCGGAGATTTCGCCCTCGGCCCACCAGGTGGCCGATGATGCGCGAGTGGAATACGTGCTCGCGGTAACCGGCAAGGTTGAGGCCCGGCCGGCGGGGACGGAGAATCCCCAGCTTGCCACGGGGGACGTGGAGGTGCTGATCGAGGACGCCAAGGTATTGAACACAGCGAAGACACCGCCCTTCTATATCAACGAGGACGGCGAGGTGGACGAATTCCTCCGTTTGCGCTACCGCTACCTCGACCTGCGGCGCGAGCGAATGCACAACAACATTCTGCTGCGCTATCGCACGACCAAGGCCCTGTGCAACTGGCTGGATCGGCAGGGCTTCGTCGAGATCGATACGCCGGTTCTGGTGAATGAAACCCCCGGGGGCGCCAGGGAGTTCCTCGTACCGAGCCGGCTTCATCCGGGCGAGTTCTTTGCGCTGCCGCAGTCGCCGCAGCAATTCAAGCAATTGCTGATGGTGGCCGGCTTCGAAAGATACTACCAGGTGGCACGCTGTTTTCGTGACGAAGACCTGCGCGCCGACAGGCAGCCCGAGTTCACACAGCTCGATATGGAGATGTCTTTTGTCGACGTGGAGCAGGTGCTGCAACTGGTCGAAGGCATGCTTATCGACACGGTGCCCGAGGTCTGCGGCAAGCGGATGCTCACAATCCCGTTCCCACGGATCACGTTCGAGGACGCGATCAACCTGTACGGCAGCGACAAACCCGATATCAGGTTTGGGCTGCTGCTCACCGATATCTCGGATATGGTCGCCGAGAGCAAGTTCCAGGTGTTTGCCTCGGCCATTTCCGAAGGCGGCCAGGTGAAGGGCATCAGGATCCCTGGCGCAGCCTCGTACACGCGACGGGAGATCGACGAGCTCGGGCAGATAGCCACGCGCAACGGCGCCAAGGGTCTTTTGACGATGGCTCTTCTACCCGACGGGGTGAAGTCGC
Organism: Chloroflexota bacterium; assembly: GCA_016189905.1. GTDB lineage: Bacteria > Chloroflexota > UBA6077 > FW602-bin22 > JACPRP01 > JACPRP01. The sequence goes on from JACPRP010000033.1 coordinate 17,968, forward strand.
CGTTAACGAAGTTTATGGACAGCACAGCCGTCGACGCGATAGTCGCCCGGCTGGATGGGAAGGAAGGCGATCTGCTGGCGTTTGTTGCCGACCAGCCGGGCGTCGTCGCCGACGGGCTGGGGGCGCTGAGGCTAGAGATCGGCCAGCGTCTGGGGCTGATGGACCAGGACACGCTGGCATTCGCCTGGGTGATCGACGCCCCGCTGCTTGAATGGAACGCCGAGGAGGGGCACTGGCAGGCCAAGCATCACCAGTTCACGGCGCCGGTGGAAGAGGACATTCCACTGCTGGAGACGAGCCCGGGGGCGGCTCGTGCGAAGCAGTACGACATCGTCTGCAACGGGGTCGAATTGGGCGGGGGCAGCATTCGAATACACAGACGGGAACTGCAAGAGAGGGTATTTCGCGTTCTGGGGATGTCTGACGAAGAGGCCAGGCGGCTCTTCGGGCACCTGCTGGAGGCTTTCGAGTACGGCACGCCGCCGCACGGGGGCATTGCGCTGGGGCTGGATAGGTTCATCATGTTGCTGGCCGGCGAAGATTCAATCAGGAGCGTGATCGCGTTCCCCAAGACGCAGAGCGCGACCTGTCCGCTCACGGGCGCGCCGTCGCCGGTCGGCGATAACCGACTGCGGGAGCTACATGTCAAGGCGATCGAGTCTTGACGCAACGGTGGAGTGGTAATACAATTGAATGAGAGGCTGAATCGCGTACAGGGCTGGTAAAGTGGGGCTGATGGACATTTCGGACAGGACAGTGTATCTATGTGGTAC
>JACPRP010000034.1 GCA_016189905.1 Chloroflexota bacterium
ATATTAAATGCCTTACTTATTATCAGGTGGCTTGTTCCTATAAGGCCTGTGGGGGGGCTTTACTCCTCTGGAGCAAAGGGTCAAGACGAACTCGCTTTGCTCGCCCTTGCTCTATTATTACTACGCAACTTTGATCTGGCATAATCTCCCGTAGAAAGGACGGGAGGAGATTTGACACAAGAACCCCACCAACTCTTCATTGGTGAGGCTTCTCGACAAGATATTTGCGGCTCCGTCGTGTTCTACACCGGTACAATGACCGCTTGCCCCCAAACGGAGATTAGGGTTATGCTTACTACGCATACTAAGCCACTCCCAAACTGGTGCGTACAACAGTTTTACAACAGTTTTGCAGCGTCCTTGTCGGTAATGGTGAGAATAGTTGAGGGCTTCAAAAGGTTGAACAGAAAACGAGAACACCCGAAAACATTGATATATCAGCGTTTTTTGGGCGTTTAAGTGGGTGGGGAAGGGGGGACTCGAACCCCCACGCATTGCTGCACATGATCCTAAGTCATGCTCGTCTACCAGTTCCGACACTCCCCCGTAGAGACGGCGCTTACGTCACAATTATATTGAACTGTAGCTTGGTTTGTCAACGAAAAGCCGGCCGTCTACTTCCCAAAGTAAGGTCTTTCAATTAGCCGCAACAAGTGGTACCATAGAATAAACAGCCCATTTCCTGGAGCCTTCTTTGGCTTGTGAGGCGTGGCGGAGACAGTTGGCCGAACGTTAGGGAGGCGCCCGAAGTGGGCGCCTCTTCAGGCTTTGTGGACTTGACCGAAACGTCGTTGTTTCAGGCAGCCTCGACAATGATGTCAAGCAGCATCGAAAATGCTCTCAGAAGGGCGCGTTGGGCCCATGAGCGACCAGGAAAACCCAGAAGGTCAGCCTGCAAACGAAAATGCGAAGGTACGCCGCCGCATTGCCGAGTTGGAAGCCTCGACTGCTAGATTGAAGCAAACCGAAGCGGAGCTAGCCCGCGCGATTTCCGAGTTGCAGGCTGTTTTTCAGGCTTTGCCCGATCTGTACTTTCGCCTCGATTCCGATGGTAGAATTCGCGACTATCGAGCAGGCAGCACCGCCGACCTGTACGTTTCGCCAAAGGTCTTCCTCCGAAAGCGGATGCAGAATGTACTCCCCCCTGACGTCGGACGGCAATTCGTGGAAGCCATTGCAAAGGTGCTCGAAACGAGATCTCTCGTGACGATCGAGTACCAGTTGCCCATGCCCTATGGCGAGCAAATATATGAGGCGCGGCTGCTGCCGCTGTCGGACAGTCAAATAGTGGTGATGGTGCGAAACATAACCGCGCGCAAACGAGCCGAGCAGGACCGCGAACGGCTTCTGGCGGAGGTCCAGCGCAGAGCGGCTGAGCTAGACGCCACCATTGCGTCGATAGCCGACGGGGTTATCATCCGCACCGCAGCCGGCGAGACCGTCCGAATAAACTCTGCCGCGGTGGATTTGCTGGGCTACTCAGCGGAAGATTTGAAGAAACCTGTCGTCAAGCAGATCGCGCTGCTCCGCCCTGAGACGATCGACGGCAAGCCATTCCTCGAAGCGGAGTTCCCGTTTATGCGTGCGATGCGTGGCGAGAGGGTGCGTGGCGTCATCATGAGGCTCCACCCGCGCTATGATGGCGTCATCTGGACCTCGGTCAGCGCGGCGCCCATTCATAGTCCCGAGGGTGTGCTGCTTGGGACGGTCGCGATTATCGCCGACATCACCCAGATGCACGAGGCGCAGAAGCACCACGAGTACTTCATTCACACCATTTCCCACGATCTGCGAAATCCGCTGGGGGTCATTCGCGGGCACGCTCAGATGATTTTGCGCTGTCTGGACAAGAAAGACATCGTGCGCACGAGCGCCGGCTCTATCCTCACCTCCACCGTGCGGATGAACGCGATGATTCAGGACCTGGTCGATTCGGCACGCCTGGAAACCGGACAACTGGAGCTAAAGAGGCAGCCGGTAGATTTGGCGGCGTACTTAACGTCTTTGTTAGAGCAAACGAAGAGCTACATGGACGTGAGGCGGATCAAGCTGGCTGTGCCGAAGACGCTGCCGCCGGTGAGCGCTGATCCTGACCGTCTGGAGCGCATCTTCGTCAACCTGCTCGGGAATGCGCTGAAGTACTCACCGCAAGACACCGAAGTTCTGCTGAAGGTGGAAAGTGGCGAGCTGGCAGTTACGGTATCGGTAACCGACCGGGGCGTCGGGATAGCGCCTGAAGACATGCAACACCTGTTCGAGCGCTACTACAGGGCCAAGGGGGCCAGAAAAGCCGAGGGGCTGGGTCTGGGCCTCTACATCGCCAAGATGCTCGTCGAGGCGCACGGCGGCCACATCTGGGCCGAGAGCACGCTCGGCAAAGGCAGCACATTCTATTTCACCTTGCCTGTGGCCTGACAGAAGTCGTTAAGTGGCATCAACGGATTAAGTGGCATCAACGGATATAGAACGTCATGCGGATGCGACTGCCATCCTCTGATCTACTGCCATTCCCTATCCGTTTAACGTTGCACATCCGTTGGCGCCCAGATATGCTTCGCCAGGTTTTCCTGCGATCTCGCCTACAGTACCCTCCTGCTATCCTACGGCCGTGGGGTGGGCGTCGGGGTCAGGGTCGGCGTTGTTGTGGAGCCAGGTGTCGGCGACACGGTGGGCGTGATGGTTGCCGTTATTGCGGAAGGTATCGTGGTGCCCGTCCTCACGGGTGACGGCGTCGCCGTACCGGTGGCTGGGGTTGGTGTTCCGGTGCCAGTGGCAGTGGTTGGCGTTTGTGTCGTCGGCGTTGGGGTGCCAGTGGTCACGGTTGGTGTTCGGGCCGTCGTGGTTGGGGTACCGGCGACCACGGTTGGTGTTTGGATAGTCGACTCTGGGGTACCGGTAATGGTTGGCGTTTGGTTCTTCGTCGTTGGGGTACCGGTGACCGCGGTTGGTGTTTGGGTTATCCCCGTTGGCGTACTGGTCATCACGGTTGGGGTCTGGGTTGCGATCGTTGCCGTTCCCGTAACCGTTGCTGTGGCTGTCGTCGCCGCTGTTGCGGTCGGGGTGATCGTGGACGGTGGGCCTGTCGACGTCGGCGAAGCTGCTGCGGGCGCCGATGATTGCTGGGTTTTCGTCGGCGTAGTCGAGCGCTTGGGCGTAGGGGTCGGTCCGTGAGGCGGCGCGGTCGAGGGCCACGGCCGGGGCGTTGGCGTGTCGACAGGTATCGCCGTCGGCGTGTCGATAGATATTATCATCGGTGTCGGGTCTGCCGCCCCGGACGAGCACGATAAGAGAAGTGCCACCATGACGGTAAGCAACACTCGGTTCATCGGCCTATCCCATGCTTATGTTGTCGATCGATATCCGGCGGGACGGGGATCACCCTCTGTCCACGAAGGCCGTCGAGACTGGCTATTTGATCTCCATCGGATAGCCGACAGCTATCAATGTGTTGAAGCCATTCTTGAGCGGTCGCGCATCGTGGAAGCCCTTTTGTCTCAGCATCTGCGCCACACGGGCGCTGCTCCCCTCATCGGGTCAGGTTCAGACGGTGACGATCGTCTTGTCCCTCGGGAGCCTGGAGATTTCCCCGTTGGACGCGCCAGGGACAATGCGAACCGAGCCTTTAGGTTTGATGTTGCTGGCCTCGTAGGCGCTTGCGGAGCGGGCATCCACGATTATTACGTCTTCACCTCGCTGCAGCTTGTCTCTCAGCTCGCTCTTGCCAATGCGCTCGATTTGTTCGGGCAGAGGTTCCATAGATACACCCTTTCCTCTAGATACGCCTTCTTTTTCCGCAAGACGCGTGCCAGCGGTCGGATGCCCTGGCATCGGTTTGCATTGGTTGCGGTACTGTATGAACAATTGCGGAAATTCGAGTTCCGCGCACCGATAATGAACATTGAGAAGTGGCTTGGTCAGCAACACGGGCTCTTTCGTCGTTGATTTGTGTCTTAGCTTAATGTATATTGGGCGACCGGCCGGTCGCCACTACCTTAGATAGATTGTCCACTTTCATCCACCGGTCATCCTTCCAGGGGGAGGATGAATAACTCGGTGTTGAAATCAGACTATTGCATGATCGCGGCCGTCTCGTACCATGGAAGGGGTGCGGGCCTCTGCGCGAATCGCTCCACCGGATAATCCAGAAGATCGACGGCAGGGACGTGGGGCTTGCCGCTCAAGACGGCTGATTCCTGGGCTGTGGGTGGCCGCGGATTGAATGTCGGGGCCTCGATGGGCTCAAACATAACCTGCGCGTCGCCGTCGAACGGAGCCGGGGCATCGACCCCAGGGTTGTCCAAGTTGCCCCGTCGCACGTGTATGCCAGCGGCGACCGCTTTCTGATAATAGGCATCGTCTGCTTGCGTTCCGGCCCACAGCCCGTATGCCCTGCTGGTCGAGGGCGGTGCCCAGTCGAAGGGCAGGTCGGGCGAATCGAAGATGCCCCACGGCGGAGCCAGCGCCATCCCCCCACGGGTCACCTCGTCGCTCGCGCTATCGACGAAATAGTAGGCGTTATCCCAGAGCTCGCCTGCCGCCAGCAGCCGCCGGGCCATTTTGTTGATCTCGATTACCCGCTGCTGATAGCTTCTCCTTTGCCGGTCGTCGGAAGGGCCGGCGGGGTTGGCGCTACCCTCTATGAACCTGCCGCCGCTGGTCTTGAGGTGGATGTTTATGTCGCCCGTCAGGTGTTCTACGAGCGTGAGGTCCCAACGGTTGCCGTAGCCTCGATAGTAGCGCGCCAGCGTCCGCAGGCCGGCGCGCAGGTTAGTGAGCGGATCGAAGGGGTTCTCGTCGCTCCAGAGGTGCTGGCGGACAAGCTGGGTCAGGCCATCGGAGGATTCGGCGCCCTCCATGTTATGGGGGCGTTTGATGAATGGATTGGCGCCGCCCGCCTCCACGCCGACGACGCCGAGCAGCAGGTTCTCGAAAAGCGCGCGTTCCGCGGGCTGAACCACTCCCGCTGCGATTCCTTCGTCCACTGCCCTTTTGATCCACGGTAGCCAGATGAGGGCGCCTTTGGCCTCCCAGTACTCCCTGTCACTCTCGCTCGGCGGCCCACCCCAACGGCTCGGTTGCCCTACCGGGGATGTGTATTCTGCAGCCGGCGGGCTCGTCACCATCCTGGCTGGACCCGGTCCGGGCGGCGTGGCCGCTCTCGGCAAGGCAAAGATCGACGCCAGCGCGATGATGCTCGCCACCGCCGCCGGCAAGAGAAGTCTCCTGGTATGCACAGACCTGATCCTCACACATGTGTTCTACTCGATGGCGGAATTGTAGTGGATAGGGCTCGATCATGTCAGTAACCTGGGGGCCATAGGGTCGGCAACGCGGGTTCATCCTGTACTTCTCTGCATTTACGCGCTTACGCGCTCAGTGCCCTTTCCACCGCCTCCTCCGGCGTTCTGCATTTGCCCAGATCCTCGGTGATTTCCGCGCCTGGGATAAGCCGGCAGATGCAGTACGCGCTGGCTTGTGCCCACCAGTAGATTTGAATCTGGGCGCCGCGTTCATCCTTGAAAGCGACCCATTCGCGCTCGGTATCCTCGTCGACGTCGGCGATGCCTTTTCGTTTGAGCAAGTCGCTGAGGCACGGGGTTGGCTTGAAATGGGGCACCTTCATCATCGGCGGTCGTCCCGCCGCTGCCGCCTTCACCTTGGCGATCAGTTCCTGCAGTTCGAAGGGCTTTTGAATCACGGTGATGAACATCTCCCCCGAGGGCGTGACGCCTATCACGTCAGCTAGATGCGGGTGGGTTGTGAACATGATAATAGGAATAGGGTTCGCGCGCTGGTGAAGCCAGTATGCGGCATCCCAGGCCGCCTGATCGGCGTAACCCTTGACTTCGAGGAGGACGACGTCGGGCTGCAGGCGCTCTGCCATTTCTGGCAATGCCGTCAGGTCGTGGGTGGATGTGACCAGAAAGCCCTCATCGCTTAAGATGGCCGTGACGAGGGCACATATGTCGAAGTCGTCGTCTACGACCAGAACCGAGGGTCTATGAATTTGCATTAACGATCTCCGAAACACGGTCCCCGATGTCGCTAGCCTGGAATCACCGCAATGCCTGTGTTACCAGTAGCATTATATAGCCCTCTTCAGTATGCCTGGTTTCGCCAGATGGATGTCCCCGGGTTGGTGGTGCCGTGTGAGTACACCCATGTTCTCACAGCCTATCTGTTTTGTCATCCTGGAAAACCGTGAATTTCGTATCCTGGAAAACCGTGATTTCTAGTAGTCCAGAGCGACACCTGCTACAATTGACCTCTCGAAGGGGGTGATGAAATGGCAAACAGTTCGCTACCTAAGAAACTCCTCATCAAGCCGGGCCAGCGGATCGTCATCGTGAATGCGCCGCCTGGATATCTGGACGGGCTCGGTCCCTTGCCAGAAGGCGTCGCGCCGGCCGATGAGCCAGACGGCACTTTCGACTTCGTGCAGCTTTTTGTCAAGAACGTGGCGGAGCTCGATCGTCTGGCGCCCACAGCCATCGGCGTCGCCAGGCGCGATGCCTTGCTCTGGATTTGCTATCCCAAGCGAAGCTCCCGGGTAGTGACTGACATCACCCGCGATGTCGGCTGGGACTCGGTTAAGAAAGCCGGCCTGGAGCCGGTTTCGATGGTGGCAATCGACGACACGTGGTCAGCCCTGCGCTTCAGGCCAGCCGACCTAGTAGTCAGGAGCAGGAAGGGATAACAGTCTAAAGAGCTTCTAACTACGCCGCGATAAGTTTCACCGCAAAGGGCGCAAAGAGCGCAAAGAAACAATCGGGAATCATTGCGCCTACATCCTCGTTAGCCGTGCTTGTTAGCTGTAGCCAGGGTGAGCTATGGGCAGGGTGAAATGAAATGTACTGCCCCTGCCCACTTCGCTTTCGACCCAGATGCGTCCACCGTGGGCTCCCACGAGCATTTCGGTGATATACAGTCCCAACCCCAGCCCATCGGACCTCGCGGCTTCCTTGGCTCTATAAAACCGCTCGAAGATGCGGGGTAGATCTTCGGGTGCAATGCCAACCCCCCGGTCTGCTACCGACACCGTCACTTCGCTAGCCGTCTCACGCGCCTTGACTAGCACGTCTTTGTCCGCTGGCGAGTACTTCAGCGCGTTGGTGAGCAGGTTCGTGAAGATACGCTCCAGGCGGTCCGGGTCCGCGCTGGCGGCTGGCAGATCGGGAGCGATTTCGAGCTGCAGGCGCTTCACATCCACGAGCGCCCTTGAGCGCTCAAGCAGCTCGGCCGTGAAGGCTCTCAAATTCACGGGTTGTTTCTCCAGCCGCAGTTGCCCCGCTTCCAGGCGCGCCGAATCGACCAGGTCCTGAATCATCAGGTTCATGTGTCGTGCACTGACGATAATGGCGTTGGCGCTATTGCGCACTATCTCAGGCTTATCCGCGAATCGCTCGACTAACTGCGCTTCCCCGTGAATGATCGCCAGCGGGTTGCGCAGGTCGTGGGAGATTATCGCGACGTACTCCTCTCTAAACTGTTCGATCCGCTTGCGTTCGGAGATATCACGCGCGACGCCGAGAACCGCGTTGACTTCGCCTTCTTCATTGCTGACAGGAACCAGTTGTGTGCCCAGCCATACCTCACGGCCAGGATACTGTGTTTTCGCTTCGACATAGATGGGCTCGCCGGTCTCGAGAACTTTTCGCAAGTTGAGCTTCTGTCGTCTTGAGGTATCCAGCGCAAAGAACTCCTCGCGCCGTTTCCCGATCATCTCATCAGGTTGTAGCCCGTATTGCCTCGCTGCGTAGCTGTTCACGTAGCGAATGCGATCGTCGCGGTCGATCAGAAAGATGACGTCTTCCGCCGCCTCCGCCAGCGTACGGTAACGCTCCTCGCTCTCACGCAAACGTTGCTCGCGAAGCAGTATCTCTTCAGCCATCGTATTGAACGCCTGGGCCACCGTCTCCAGCTCGTCGCCTGTCTTGATTTCGATGCGCTGCTGGAGTTGATCGTGGCCAAACGCTGAGAGTGCGTGGACCAGCGACGAGAGGGGAGCGAGAACTGCTCGTCGCGCCATCAGAAGGATCGCCAGTCCCGCGACGATCATTATTCCCAGATAGATAGCCAGCCGCATCAGTATGGGTCCAATGTTGGCGGACCAGATGATACTCGTGGGGGTCGAGACGACGACAACCCAGCGGTGTTCTGGTGTCGACACCGCCACCGTCGCCCGTTCGTCACGCGTGATAGGACTGATAACGACGTCGCGGAATGGGCGACCTTGCATCGCCGAGATTACCGGCGGATGGGCGCTCATCTCTAGCCCTTGCAGGCTCATTCCCTGTTCGCCTATAGCTATGGCGTTCACGCCAGTTGGGTCCGTGATGATCACCCTTTGATCGGGAGCCAGGGGCGCGGCCGCTATTCTTTGAGCCAGGTATTGGGGCGAAATCGCGGTGATGACCACGCCGATCGGTCGTCCATCAGGACCAGGAATCGGCGCGGCGGCGACTACAATCGGATTGCCAGTCGCCCATGATGTGAGCATGTTCGACATCACGGGCCTGTTGGTCGCCATCGCCCGCTGGAAGTAATCGCGGGCGGCGACATTAACCGTCGGGGAACCAGGCGGGTTACGCAGCGAGACAATCCCCTGCCCACGCGCATCTACGACGGCTACGTCGTCGTACTGGGGGAATGCTTTGGTTTCGGCGACCAGAGCGGGATAGATTCTTTCCGCGTTCAAGCTTTGTATGGAGGGGGTGCCCGCAAAGGCCTGCGCCAATGCCGTGCTCTGCTCGAACGAGAAGTCCACCAGTGAGGCGAGGAAGCTGGCCGACGTTATTTCGCCGTCGAGCACGCTTTCCACACGGCTCTGGTAGGTGATCTGGAAGTCCACGACAAGAAGCGCCAGCACAGGCAGGAAGAGACCTACCAACGCCAACGCAAGCTTTGTCTTCAGACTTGCCCTGATCATGTTGGCTTCCTTCCGATAACCGCGACATTAGTGGTGTGTTGACGTGTTGGTCATGGAGCGCAGTTATGCGTAAAAGAGCCCATTCTTCGACGATGGGTTCTGCGATTGACATCGGCTTGCCGCTTCAGATCATCCAAATCTCCACTTGTTGTCCTGGAAGAGCGCCCTCAGCCGGGGACATTATAGTGGATAGGCACCCGCCGGGTCAATGGCAAAGGGCTGGCGTAACTGTTCAGACTTTTGGCATATTGGGCAAATTCGACGGCTGCCTGGCACCATCGTTTGGCTCTGTGAGCCAAGTCCGAGCATCGTTCAACAGTCTCGTGCCAAGAGTCTGAACTCTTACGGGCTGGCCCGGCTGGCGCGACTTACTTTGGCGCGCGAAAGTCGTTGACATCTAAGCCTGACGATATATACTTGTTACGAATCTAAGTTGTCCAAACTGAAGTTGAAGTAGGACCAGGAGATCCTAATTGAAACAGCCATTGACACAGTCAAGCCTTATCACCACAGCAAGGGCGTTTTGTTTGGAAAGCCACTCCTACCCAGAACTGTTCGGCGTCACAGACGGGAAGGCTGTCGGCACGTTCATCGAGCACAAGTTCCGACACAGACTTGAAGCCCTTTTCACGGTGGAGATTGGTAACTCTGCGCTCGGGATTGACTTGCCTTCTGTGGACGCAGACATTAAGGTCACCTCGGTGCGTCAGCCTCAATCATCCTGTCCTTTCCGCTCTGCCAGGCAGAAGGTGTATGGGCTTGGATACCATTTGTTGCTCTTCGTTTATGATAAGCGCGATGATCAGCACAATATGGCAGCTACGCTCAAGTTTGTGAGCTGTGCATTCATTGAAAGAAGTCGCACGGCCGATTATCAGACCACGCGCGGCATACTTGAAATCCTGGGGCGAGACGGAAATCGGGATGATATTGTGGGATTCCTCCAAGATCGAAACCTGCCGGGTGACGAGATCGCGATAAACCTGCTTGCAGACGAGATTATGGACTCGCCGCCTGTTCTTGGGTACTTGACCATTTCAAATGCTCTACAATGGCGATTGCAGTACAGTCGGGTAGTCAACCTGGCGGAGAGCGTATCGGGAATCGTGAGGATCATATGACTGAGGGAGTAGCTCGTATCGCTGAGGCGGTCTCTCAGTATCTTACCGCGCCGAACCAGGATTTCCTTCTCAATGAAATCGTGGCCTACGATAGCGTTGAGCGTGCGAACGAGCGCCTGCTATGTCTGACTGGGATACGCAGCTTCTTTCCTAACTATCCTGCTCTTGAGGAATTCAGGCGAGTCCTTACGGTGCCTGCTGTAAGTACCGCTTCGAGCAAGGGGCGCGAATGGGGCGATTTCCAGACCCCACCCGGGCTGGCTTCGCAGGTATGCCAATATCTTAGCGGCGCTGGTATCTCGCCCCGGGTTATCATAGAGCCAACCTTCGGCGCAGGGAATTTCATTATCGCTGCTCTGAGCGCGTTCCCGCAGGCAGACCTGATCTATGGCGTTGAGATCCAGGAAAAGTACGAATGGCATCTTAAGCTTGCGTTGCTTGCCGAGGGCGTCCGAGGGAAGCGTCACCGGGCGGAGATAGAGTTACATCAAGCCGATATCTTCACGTATCGTTTTCCTGACGAGGTTCTGAGGGCTGACGACATTCTGGTCGTCGGAAATGCGCCCTGGGTGACCAACGCGGAGCTTGGCGCCATCGGAGCAGGCAATTTGCCTATAAAGGCCAACTTCAAAGGGCTGAATGGTCTGGATGCCGTAACCGGGAAGGGCAACTTTGACATCGGTGAGTTCGTCTTGCTGCGCATGCTCGATTTGTTTTCAAAAAGACGGGGCACGCTGGCGATGCTCTGCAAGAATTCCGTTATCAAGAATATTGTCGAAATCATGTCCAGGCGTCGGTTTAACGTTTCAAGCATTAGAGCCTACAAGATAGACGCGAAGCGCGAATTCGGGGCCTCGGTCGATGCTTCTCTCCTCGTGATGGAAATGGGCGCGCCGGGGTCGGCTCTTTCGTGCCGGGTATCAACGCTTGATCAGCCTGACCGGTGGGAACGCACCTTCGGATGGACTGACGGCAAATTCGTGGCTGACCTGGAAGAATACCAGCAGGTTTCCGAGCTAGACGGTCAATCCCCGGTGGTTTGGCGGCAAGGGCTCAAGCACGACTGCGCCCGAATTATGGAAGTCGACGAAGTAGAGGGCACCTTGGTCAACGGAAATGGTGAGAAAGTTGATGTCGAGGATCAATGGGTCTATCCATTCTTCAAGAGCTCCGACTTGCGTGGTTTTGAAGCCGAAAGAGCCAGAAAGAGGGTAATCATCACTCAGCGCTACGTGGGCGACGACACATCTGGCCTACAGTTCTGCGCACCGAGGCTATGGAGCTACCTGGTCGGAAACAGAAAGTACTTGGACGCGCGCAAGTCAAGGATATATCAAGGCAGGCC
>JACPRP010000028.1 GCA_016189905.1 Chloroflexota bacterium
TCACGGGCTGTTGGCCTCAACGCCATACTTGCGGAAGAACCAGCCGCTGCAAGGGCGATGCAGAGGATCGCCCGCTACTGGCAGAATCTCCTGCTGAGCAAAGCCAACCCGACGCGCACAATGAAAGTGCTTGACGTGTACATCCAGGAGATGCAGCGCCACGGCGATGACCTGGTCGTCTTCGTCGACTACCTTCAGAAAATCCCTCTGAATCGCAACCGTGAGGACGTGACCGACGAGGAAAAAGTGACCATCACAGCTGAGGGACTCAAAGATTTGGCCCTGTCCAACGAAGTGCCGATCGTGGCACTCGCCGCAGCCGACAAAGACGGACTCAAAAGCGATCATGTGCGCCTTGCCGACTTGAGGGGAGGCACTGCTCTCCAGTACGAATGCGATGTGGCGATCCTAATGAATTCGGGCCAGTCTCGTGGTGGGGAAACAGGTGGTCGCCCAGTGCTATTCTCGATCGAGAAGAATCGTGGAGGGCCGGCGAACGTGGAATTGGAATTCGATCTCCAGGGTCAGTACTTCCGGTTTGAAACTTCGGGGAGGAATCGAGCAAACGCAGGGAGTTAAGGGGTAGGGGAGGCAAAGTTTGGCTGAATCTGAGTTTGCGAGCCTGTTGCAGCACTTGCGACGGCGTGCGAACAAGAGCCGATATGAACTGCACAAAGTGACCGGACTGGATCAAGCTTACCTGAAAAGGTTAGAGGATGGCTCAAAGACTAACCCTAGCCGAGAGGCGGTGCTGATGCTCGGCTTCGCGTTAGTGAGGGGCAACGAAGCAATTCACATCGAAGATATAGACGAACTGCTGCTGGCTGCCGGCTATGCTCCATTGCGACGATGGGATCGTGCTAAGGTTGGTTAGCGCCGTTGTACTATACAGAGACCCCTGTAGGTTCCTGGCGACAGAAGTGCAAGGACTGCTTCGATCAGGTCGGATTTCAAAAAGAGTCCGTATCCAGAATTGCTGGTGGCGTGACTCCAGCAGGAAGCACCGCGTTTCTGGTTACAGAGATTCTCGCCCAGCACACGCCGGTCCAACCTACTTGACAGCCCTAAGCTGAGGAGGGATCGGTTTGACCTTTCGCGGCTTTCCCTTGTCATTCCGGGTTTTCCGTGGCTTATCCTCTTTGATCGTGATCTGATCTGCCAGGGAAAAGGCCTTCTGTTGCTTCAGAATCGACCGTCTTGCTGCCAGGTGAGAGTAGTAGTCGGTCATCCCAAGATCAGAGTGCCCTAGTTTCTGCTTTACGAAGAGCTCATTGGTCCCCGCCTCAATTGATAGACAAGCCGACGAATGCCTTAACAAGTGCGGATGAAGCCGCCTAATCCCAGCTTCCTCACTTCTTCGATACAGAATCTCCAATATCCCATTGGTGGTGAATTTCTGGCCATTCCGATTCCGGAAGAGATGATCGGTCGGCTTGTTCTGCCGGATGGTCACGTTATCCCGATAACGCTCAACATAGTTGGTCAGCATCTCGTGAAGCCTGGCCCCAAGTGGCACAGGACGCGGCTTTCTTGATTTTGTAGTGGAGGCCTTTACGTACACCCAACCAGTCTTTCCCTCCAAATGGACATCCTCCATCGTCAGGTTACAGAGTTCCCCGGCTCGGAGCCCAAGATCATATAGCATTAGAATCACGCAGGCGTCGCGATATCCATAGGCGGCCCTAAAGTCAATACGATTAAGCAACTTCTGGATTTCATGCGGCTCTACGATTTCGGGATCTTCCAGGATGGCTTTTGGAATAGAGAGTTTCGCCAGTTGGTGCTCTTTGGTGTAGTCCCGCTCATAAAGCCAATTGGAAAGCGCCCGAAGTCCCCGCGCCCGGTTGGCCACCGTATTAGGTGAAATTCGGACTTGTTCCTTCTTGTTGCGGGGGTCAAAGCGGGTTCGTAGGTCAGCAAGGTACCATTCAACGTTATCAATCGTCAGGTTTCCTACCGTTGGCTCGATACGCTTCTCTTCTAAGAACGTAGAAAAGCCCTTCACGCATTCCTGGTACCAGGAAGCCGTCTTCTTGGAGTTATGCCCCTCCGCCGCAATGGAACGAAGCTTTCTCTCCAACGTCTCTGAAAGTAACATACTTGCGTACTTGCGATGCATACTCATTGTAAGGCCTCCCTTTCTGGTTGGGAATTGTCTGTTGGACAAGTTCGGTCGATCAGAGGCAGACTGGCTAGATAATTGATTGCCGTGGTGGAGGCAGACTGGCTAGAGAGTCAGTCGTCGAATTGAGGCAGACTGGCTAGAGAGCCCATCGTCGAATTGAGGCAGACTGGCTACAGCAAAATAATTCGATACTACCGGGGAGTATATAGCAAAAAACCCCGATATATCGGGGTTTTTGAGGTTGGAGCGGGTGAAGAGATTCGAACTCTCGACATTCTGCTTGGGAAGCAGACACTCTGCCAACTGAGTTACACCCGCTGATGGTTACAGCGTAAGTATAGCCAAACGACCTCTTTGAGTCAAGAGCGGAAATGCGAAAAATGCTACACGCCGAGCTCGAATAGTTGCTCGTGGGCGAGGCCGAGGTCGTTGGCAATTTGCCAGACACTGGCCAGCGCTTTCTGCGAGTTGGCTTTAACGCAGGGAGTGGCCTCGGGGTCGACACAAAGCTCTTTCAGCAGCTCGAAAGCTTGCAGAACTTTTCGCTCCAGGTCTGTCACTACCATTACTGAGTCGTCTTCCATCGCTGCCTCTCTTTCCTCGTCGATCCCACGCCAGATGCGGATTTCAAGTCTAGCATGCTTGTCGGGATTACGTCAAGCGCGGAAAATGCGCCTATGCGCCTTTGCGCCACATTCTACTGGCACAACACTTGCGGGTCTTGTCGGGATCGAAATAGAGTCACTTGCGGGAGGTGATTTTCTTGGCGAAGCAAGCCGCTGCCCCACAGCCACGCAGACGATTGCGGGTGATCGCCCCCAGCCCAGCCATTGGGGCGCCTGTGTTAACTCTTGAAGAGGCGCTCCACCTGTACATTGGGCTCATGGAACAGTCGCGCCAGTTGGGCGAGCATGTACAGATGATTCGCACAGAGCTGCTCCGGACCATGGACAAACTGGGCATCAAGAGCGTCCGCGAACCGGATTTCGAAGTGATTCGCCAGGTGCGCCGTAGGGCGCCTAAGATTGACTACGAGAAAGCCGAGGCGCTGCTGCAGCGCTTCGGCCGGCTACGCGAGTGCCTCGTCCCCCGGCTGGACGAGGAAAAGGTCCAGAAGGTCGTCGACGAACTCGTGGCCAAAGGAGAGATCTCCGAGGAGCAGGCCCCTTACACGTACACACCCGAAAGCGAGGTGCTCATCGTCCGTAAGGTCGCTTAGGTTCAGTCCTCTCTCACCCAGTGCACACGCGTGAACTTCTCGTTCGGCGGATTATCGAAGCTGACGGTCCCGCCGAGCGCCTTGGCGAACTCTTTTCCGATGCGCTGCGCCAGCCACTTGGTAGTGGTCAGCACGTGGATTTCGTCCCCCTCCACGTCGATCGAGGCGATCCTGGCAATCGGGTTCTCGAGCCGCGCTTCTTGCTCGGTATGATGAATCAGGCTGAGGGCTTCGTCCTTGCGATCGATCAAGAGCGGGCTCTTCAACGAGACCTCGCCCTCGTAGACCTGCGCTTCGATGCGGCGGCAGCCCGGGCACACCACCTGTTCCACCCCCGGCGCATTCTTCAGTTCCTCATATCTCTTCTCGTCCACAAACCAGCGCTTTTTCTCGGAAATGGCGTGGCAGCGCGGACAAATGATGATCCCCGGATGGTCTTTCCCTGTCTCGAATCTCTTCTCCGGAAAGCGCCAATCTTGAGACTTTCCCACCTGCGCGCGTTTCACCTCACGCTCCGTCGGCTTTGTCTTACCTGGAATCGGAATTCCTTCTGGCATTTCTCGCTCCCCCTATTCCTGAATATGGCACAGTCACCAGGTATCGCAGAAACTGTGCCACCCGCCTACGGGCGAGGAGAATAATTCCTCTGAAAGAGCTGCCGAATGTGCTGCATCGCATGCGCCGGCGCCACCATCAACGCCCGCTCGACGGCTGCGAGAAGGTACTGCGTCGACAGGATCTGCCTCTTCAGCGCGGCGACCTCGGTCTTCGGGGCAAACCACAGGTAAACCAGCACGCCAGCGGCTAGCGCCAGCACGCCAAGCAGCAACGTGGCGAGCTCGGTTTGAAGCAGAATGTAGACGCTGCTCGCGAGCGCGATCAGGTGAACGAGGCGCGAGCCGGAGAATCGCAGCCGCCCCTCGGGAGTCAGGGCGACGAGACGCATCGCCGCCAGGCTCGTCCCAATATACACGAGCGCCAGAAAGAAGACCGACACGCCGATCAGGCCATTCAAGCTCCCGACCAGCGATGCGGCCAGCGCAAAGCCGGCCTGAAAGATCAAGGCCACGTAGGGCGTTCCTCGCTTCGGGTCCAAACTCGCGAAAAACCGTGGGAAGTAACCATCGGCAGCCATCGCGTAGCACAGGCGCGACGAGCCCAGCGTGGCCGATTCGTCGGCGCCACTGATAGATAGAATGGCACCAGCCGCCATAATGCCCGCGCCGATGCTCGCCCCCGGTAAATAAAGGGATGTCACGATCGCCTCCATAGCGGTGGCGAGAGGAGCGGGGGATTCGGTCAACGTGGACCAGGGCATCGCCATCACGACTGTGGCGTTGACCGCCACGTAGAACACGGTGACGATGGCCATGCCCCAGGCCATAGCCAGCGGCAGAGCACGCCGTGCATTTGCGATCTCCCCCGCGGGCAGCACCGCCAGCTCGAATCCCGCGTACGCCCAGAAGGCAAGAACGATGGCGCCACCCAGACCACCCCAGCCCAGCGGCACAAAAGGCTCGAGGTTAGAAGAAACGGTGGACGGGCTCACGACGGACAGGATAACTCCCAGTAGGATCAGCAAGAAAAGAGGGCCAAGCTTGGCGATGGCGAGGGCGTCGTTGATCCTTCCTGCTGTTCGCGTGCCCAGATAGTTGGTGGCGGTAAGGAAAGCCACAAACACCACCTTGGCGAGCGCATCTTCCCACCAGCTAATATCAGAAACGAAAAACCTGAGGTAACGCACGAAGGCCACGGGGAAAACAGAAATGGCAACCAGTTCCGCCAGGTAGAGCGCCCAGCCTAGCAAGAAACCGGGAAAGTAGCCAAAGGCTTCGCGCCCGTAAGCATAGGGCCCGCCGGCCCTGGGGACGATCGCCACACATTGGGCGAAGCTCAGCGCGATGAAGCCCGCCATTACCCCTGTGATCACCCAGGCGACGAGCATGGCCGGCCCCAGCAGGCCAGCGCCAAGCGAAGCCACCACGTAAATATCCGCCCCGACCACCGCGCCCACGACCAGGCTCGTCACGTCGAAGGTCGTCAGAGCGACGCCCGGCTTGCCTTCTTCACGCTGATCTTTCACGACGGTCTGAGCCGCAATAATCGTACCGACGGGGGACAAGCCCCGAACTACAGAACGGGAGTTATCGGATAGACTCTTCGTCCTTCGTCGTCAGCTTACCGGCCAACCCCGCCTTCAATTCGCCGCGCAGCAATTCGTTCTCGCGTTCGAGCATCAACACCTGGTCCAGAAGGCGACGATTCTCTTGCTCGACGTCGCGGATCTGCCAGCGGTAGCGGAAGTAATAGACGAAGAGATATCCGACCGCGGCGACAACTATCAGGACGATTATCAGGGCTATGCCAATCAGCTCGATCATCGCTGCCCTTGTGGCGCGGCGCCGGGCGCTGGGGCGGAAGACGGCGCCTGCATAGAGCTTCTGTCCGTCGACGGTATTTGCTGCCCCAGATCGATCAGCGGCACAGCGCCACTGGTGACCTGCGGCAGCCTGCCATCCCATCTAGTCGCTTCTAGATAACGAATCAGCTCGGGCGTGACGCTCAGCGCGCGCACACGATTAGCCTCGGCCTCGCCTTTAGCCCGCTCAATCGATGCGTCCGCGTCACCCTTGGCGTCGATTACCTTCTGTCGAGCCTGTATCTCCTTCTGCGCCAGCAACTGATCCTCGCGGCCCACGTTCTGCTGTGCCGTTTGCTTCTGCTCGATGGCTTGCTGGTACTCCTGGCTGAAGGCGATATCGCTGATGTAAACGTCGTCCACGATGATGCCGTAGCGCTCCAGATTTTGCGCCAGCTTCTCCTTCGTGTGGCTGCGGATCTCATCGCGCTTGAGCAGAATATCCGCCGCCTTATATTGCGGCACGACCTCCTTGATGTAATCGCTGAAGGCGGGATCGATCACCTTGGTGGCGAAGTCTAACCCGACCGTCTGGTACAGCTCGTTCGCCCGCGCGGGGTTGAGATGATAGTTCATCATCCCGGTCAGCTTCACGCTCTGCTGCTCGTAGCTGGCCGCGTCGATCTGCTTGAAAGCGTGCGGCTGAACCCGCACGTCTATCTGATGAATCTGGTTGACGAAGGGGACACGCAGGTGGAAGCCTGGATAGAGCACCCCGCCCTCAACCTTGCCGAAGGTGGTGACCACGCCGACGTGGCCAGCGTTGACGACAAGGCCCGACATAAACAGGCCGATGACGAACAGAACCCCGACTACGCCAACGGTCGTGCAGCCGACGAGCCGCACGATATTCTGCTCTGGCGACCTCGCCGGCAGGCTCTTTATGTTGGACATAACTCTGCCTCCCAAACTCCTCTTTCAACTAATCGCCGCAAGCCCGCTGAATAGTCTGCCACTTGTCACCTGTTGACGCCGACAACCGCTCGATCAGGCCTTCTGCAGGTAAGCCTACGTTGCTATATTAACACCATCGACACGCGGTAGCAATCCCTGATACGGTTGGGGTGTGGAAGATATTCACGGTCTGTCCGTCTCTTGCACACTCTTGCACGATACTATCAACGAGATCGCATTCGCCGCCACTTATATCCGTTTATCCGTTGCTCATCCGGTGACGCCCCCGCAGACCGCCCATCCAGGCTTTCACAATCTAGTTTGCACAAAGGAAGGGGCACTGAGTTTGACTTGTCCATAACCGCTGCATTAGAATTAGCGACGAAGGGAGACGAGGGGTCACTTTGATGAGCGATTCAGTTAACAAACGCAGAAACATTATTTTCGTCCATGGCTCCGGTGGCAACCGGGCGGCCTGGCCTTTTCAAGCGAGATACTTCTCGCAGCACCACAACGTGCTCGCCGTGGACCTGCCGGGCCACGGCCCGGGTGTGGCGAGGAGACCGTCGACGTTGCGTGAGTTCGTGGACTTCATCGACTCCTTGATTCGGGAGAAGCCCCTGGCCGAGCCGATCCTCGTCGGGCATTCGCTGGGCGGCGCCATCGTGCTGCGCCTGGCCCTCGATAATCCTGCCGCTATCGGCGGATTGGTGCTCGTGGGCACGGGCGCCAGGCTTCGCGTCACGCCGGCGCTGATCGAGGCGCTGAAGACGGACTTCGAGGCGGCGCTGGCGACCATCGGCGCATGCTCGTTTTCGCCGCAGGCGCCAGAGAAAATGGTCGAGAAGGCGCTGGTGGAGATGAGAAAAAGCGGTCCAGAGCTTCTGCTCGGCGATTTCGCCGCTTGCGATGGCTTTGACGTGATCGACGAGTTGCCTCGCCTGAGCCTGCCAACCCTCATCGTGGTCGGCCGCGACGACAGATTGACCCCGGTGAAGTACTCCGAGTACCTGAACAGGGCGATAGCTGGCTCGCAGCTCGAGATAATCGACGGCGCCGGGCACATGGTTATGCTCGAAAAGCCCGACGCTTTCAACGCCGCCGTCGATCGCTTCCTCCGCAATCTGCGCTAGCGCGCCGCCAGTCCGGGGGATTGGGGGTATCCCCTAAACCCTCATTGTCCGAGGCGCCTGAGTGGCATCGAAATCCGAAAAGGTGTCCTGATCATACACTAGCAAGAAGGCAACGTGCTCGAATTCGTCAAGCTGATACTCGTCTTCGTCCTGGTCCTGCTGCTGATCCGCCGCAAGGTGAACATCGGCCTGTCGATGCTGGCCGCGGCGGTGGCTCTTGGCCTGCTCTTCGAGATTCCGCTCGCGGGCATCGCCGCCACGGCGTTCTACTCCGTTTTCGATTTGACGACGCTGGACCTCCTTGCCGCGCTGATCTTCATCCTGTTCCTCGAGAACCTCATGCGCAAGACGTTGATCCTCCAGCGGATGGTGAGCGCCGTCACCTCGCTGGCCAGAGACCGACGGCTGGCGATGGCGCTGCTGCCGGCGTTCATCGGGCTCCTGCCCTCGGTCGGCGGCGCTGTGTTCTCGGCCCCGATGGTCGAAGAGGCCAGCCAGGGCTTGCAACTCACGCCAGAGCGCAAGACCTTCATCAACTACTGGTACCGGCATCTGTGGGAATATGTTCTGCCGGTCTACCCGTCGGTGATCCTGATCTCACAACTGCTGCATATCCCCGTGGGCAATATCATCGCCGCCCAGTTCCCGCTGACGATCGCCGCCGTGGTGGTGGGCATCCCGATCGCCTTCAGGGGCATCGACGGCGGAGGGCCACCGTCGATTTCGGCGAAGCACCACCAGCATCTCGGGAACCTGGCCATCGGCCTGGGGCCAATCGCGGCCGTGATGACCCTCGTCCTCGTCCTGAAGCTGAACGTATCGCTGTCGTTGCTAGCGGTGATAATCAGCCTGCTGGCGCTCAACCGGTACACGCCGGCCAGGATCGTCGTTCTTGTGAGAGAGGCTTTCTCGTGGAACATCGTACTGCTCGTCGTCGGCATCATGGTATTCAAGGGTCTGCTATCCAGGGCAGGCGTGGTCGAGACCATGCCGCAGTTCCTGTCGTCGGTGGGAGTGCCCGTCGCCGTCGTCATATTCGCCCTGCCCTTTGTCGTGGGCCTGATGACTGGTATAGCGCAGGCGCCGGTGGTGATCGCGCTTCCCATCGTCGCCGGCCTGGCCTCCTCCAGCGCTGTGGACCCGCGTCTGATCGCCTTCGGCTTCGCCAGCGCCTTCGCCGGCGTGATGATGTCCCCCACCCACATGTGCTTCGTGCTCACGGTGCAGCACTTCAAAGCCGACTTCGGCAAGGTCCTGCGAATGCTCATCCTGCCCCAGGTGGCCATCGTCCTGGTCGGCGCGGCCATCTATCTGACACGCTAGGTAGTTTTCTGATTCCCATCACCTTCCCTTCGCATTTTTCGTGTATTTCGTGTCTTTCGTGGTTGCACCCCCTCATTATTGAATGCGAAACCACCGCGAGGAAAAAGTATCATGCTTTCGGTCTACTCCTCGCGCCCAAGCCCGCGCAGCTTGCGATAGGTCACGAACTCGTAATAGGCCAGGAGGATGGAGAGCAGAAGCCCATGGCCGCCATCGCGGAAGCCGCCCAGGTCCAGATACCTTCTCTTGAGCGCGCGCAGCGGCTGCAGCACGAAGTTGTGCGGCCTGGCCCTGACGCCGCGCTCGTGCAGAATTCGCGCCTCGAATGTGCTATAGAGCTCCTGCTTGGCCAGAAACTGGCGGACGTTGTCGTAGTTATAATGAACGAAAGGAATGGCCAGGTACCCCGCCTCGCCGTCGAGCCTGACGACTTCGTGCACCTTTCGGCACTCGTCATAACGAGCTTTGCCCCGGCGCAGCAGACGCAACTGGTAATCCGGATACCATCCCCCATGCCGAATCCACTTGCCCCAGATGATGTCTTTGCGGGGGATCCAGTAGCCGGCGATCGGCTCGACCGGTGAGGTGACGTGGGAGCTGATACCGGAAGAGATGCTCTGTGCGCTGCTGCCGGGTCCGCCCTCACCCTTGCCCTCTCCCAGAGGAAGAGGAGAGCGCTCACTCTCGCCTTGCTCTAGAGGGAGAGAAACCTGCTCACCATGGCTCTCTCCTGCTGGCAGAGCAGAGCCCCCCCTTGCCAATCTCCGTGTCTCCTGCCTGTCCTTCACTTGTTTAGTATGGGGACGAGTGAAGGACCTGTCCTTCCGCAGAAGGATGTCTCTCCGCAGGAGTCCGTCCCGCGGACCGTGGTGAACCGGACCCTTTTCATCCATCACACGCCTAATTTCTGCCGCCAGTTCTGGCGTGACCCGCTCATCGGCGTCCACGAAGAGAACCCACTCACACCGCGCCAGATCGAGCGCGTGGTTGCGCTGGTGCGCAAAGCTCATGAACTCGCGGCGGTAAACCCGCTCGGTGTACCGCTGTGCAAGCTCGACGGTGCGATCGGCGCTGTTCGCATCCACGACGAGAATCTCGTCGGCCCAACCCGCGCAGGCCAGACAGTCGGCGATCTGACGCTCTTCGTTTTTCGCGATCACGGCAAATGTTATCGTCGCCATCATCACATCCGAAAGATCTGCCAGTAAGCGCTGATCCTCTCGTCCAGCTCCTGCCGGCCCAATCGACCAAGCGCGACGCAGAAGAGATCGCGCGCCGTTTCACGCGCCAGGCCGAGGCGCACGATCTGGCGCGCCATCCAGCGGAAAAATCCCCCATAGTGCTTCCGGAATAGCTTGTTGCGACTGCGATGTAGCTCCACGAGCATGCGCCCTCGAAACTGCCGCGTGCTCTGCCCGCCATAGTGAACGACGCTGGCCTCGGGCACACAATAGATCTCCCAGCCGGCGCGGCTGACCCTCATGCACCAGTCGATCTCCTCACAATAGATATAGAAATCCTCGTCCAGAAGCCCGACCTGATCGAACACCTCCTGGCGCGCCATGAGACACGCCCCTAGAGGATGATCGATGGGGAAAGGCGCGCCGTATGAGCGCCTGGGATATCGGCCGTTCAGCCGCGAATCGATCAGCCGGCGGTTGAGGGGAAAGAAATCGAAAAACGACATCCACAGGTTGGGAAAGCGGAAGCACGAATGCTGAAACGAGCCGTCGGCGTTCAGCAGCCCTGGGCCCACGACGCCCACTTCCTGATGGCCCTCCAGAAACGCGATGAGTCTTTGCAAGGCGTCGCCTTGCACCACCGTATCAGGATTCAGCAGCAGCACGTGCCGCGCGGCCGCGCCGCGCAAGGCCTGATTGGTGGCCGCGGCGAAGCCCGCGTTGGCGTCGTTTTCGATGAGCTTGACCGCGGGGAAATCCCTTCGCACCATCGCCGCGCTTCCATCCGGCGACGCGTTGTCGACGACCCAGACCTCGAGCGACAGCGGTTTCCGTCCAGGGCAACTGGCGCACGCAAAGACGGAGCGAAGACAGTCGCGGAGCAGCTCACGGGTGTTGTAACTGACGATGGCGACTGATAGGTCGAGCATAGGAGATCAGTAGCTCACGGAGAGTAGCTCACGATAACCCTGGTCTGGCCCTTATAGTCCCCCACGTACCCGACGCCTTCCTGAACCAGCGAAGCCCAGAAGTAAAGCTCCCTCGTCTTCTGCAGCACCGTGATCTCGCCGGTGATCTCGACCTCCTCGCCGGGCTCCAGGTCTTTGCCGAGGCTCCACCTGACCGGGAAGGGAGGAGGGGTAGGCGCGTTCGTCCAGGACACGCCGACACGCCACGTTCCAGGCCGCTCGTAGTACAGCGGATTGCCCTCGTTATCCCGCCAGTAGGCGTAGTTCGTATCGGTCCGGTAAGCGGTCCCCGGCACGGGGCCGACACCCCACTTGGGATCGCTCCTCACAGTGGTATCGCCCACGTTCTTGACCTTGATCCTCACCTGCACTTTCCCGCCGAGCGGGATCGAATTAGGTGTGAACTTCGCCGACATGATCTCTAGTCTCGGGGTGCCGCCGCCAGCCAGCGTCGCCGGCCCCTCGACGATCGTCACGTTCCCCGATTTGTCCCAGGCCTTGATATGATAGGTGTAATCTCCGTCAGGGAGCCGCCTGCCCCCATTCTCTGAGCCGTCCCATTCGAAAGATTGCTCGCCTGCGTCCCTCTCCTTCTCTGGGCTGAGCAGATGAAATCGCCCGTCGTCGTCGGTCACATAAATCTGGGTCGAGGCCTTCTTCGAGATGTTGTAGCTGAAGTGCGTCGAATCCTCGTCGCCGTCGTTGTTGGGCGAGAACTTCTGCGGCTGCACGACGACATTGCCTATCTGCAGCGGCGTCGGGTCCGCGTCCTGGATGTTGACCTCGACCTGTTGCTCTGCCTGATTGCCCTGCACATCCGTTGCCTGAACGATCATCGTGTACCGCCCGTCAGGCAGCACGCGTATATCGTCGGTGCCATCGACGGCCACAGCGCCATTGAACTTTATCTCGTAGGTATCCGGGGCGCGCAGCACGTCGTCGCGCAGCTTGTAGACCTGACCGTCCGGCCCGACCAGCTTGACGGAAAGGCTGGCCCTGGAAGTGATGGAGTAGGTAAGGCGAGCGAGCGCGCTGGCCTGACCGCCATTGGGATAAATGGTGATCGACGCCGGCGCAACACCATAGAGCAAGCCCTTCGAGCCGCAGCCCGACAGCAAGACAAAGGCAAAGGCCAGCACCACCGAGACGGTAAACAGGCCAGCTTTCGGTCCCAAAGCCCTTCCTCCCCGCAACCTCACAACTGCTCACCATCCTGGGCTATGGCGGCAAAGGCAGCTTCCTGTCGCAAAGCGTTTTGGAGAACCTCTTCCATTTGCTCGACGAAGATGAACTGCATCTCGCGCTTGACGTCGGTGGGAATCTCGACGATATCTTTCTCGTTCTTCCTCGGCAGGATGAAGGTCTTGATCCCCGCGCGGTGCGCCGCCAGGATCTTCTCCTTCAGTCCCCCCACCGGCAGCACGCGGCCACGAAGCGTGATCTCGCCCGTCATCGCCACGTCGCGCCTCACGTGCCTGCTGGTGAGCGCCGAGATGAGGGCGGTGGCCATCGTGATACCAGCCGACGGCCCATCTTTGGGAATGGCGCCCGCCGGCAGATGAATGTGCACGTCAGTATCTTCGTAGAACTGCCTCTCGATACCGATGCTCTTGGCCCTGGCGCGCGTGAAACTCATCGCCGCCGTGGCTGATTCCTTCATAACGTCGCCGAGCTGGCCTGTCAGGATCAGGTTGCCCTTGCCCTCCATCAAAGTGGCCTCGACCGTCGCCAGGTCTCCGCCCGATTCTGTCCAATAAACGCCCGTGGCGACGCCGATCTCATCCTGCTCCTCCGCCTTGCCCCAGAAGAACTTCGGCGGGCCGAGGTACTTGGCGAGGGACTGTGCGGCGACGGTCGACGGCGCCTTCTTTTCCACGGCGACGGTTTTCGCCACTTTCCGGCAGATAGAGGCTATCTCGCGCTCGAGGTTGCGAACGCCAGCTTCTCGCGTGTACTCCCGAATCAGGTGGTGGATGGCGCCGTCCGAGAACTTCAAGACATCCGCCGACAGTCCGTGCTCCGCTATCTGACGGGGAACGAGGAACTGCTTCGCGATGTGAACCTTCTCCTCCTCGATGTAACCCGGCAGCTCGATGACCTCCATACGATCCCGCAAGGCCGGAGGCACCGGATCCAAAATATTCGCCGTCGTAATGAACATCACCTTGGACAGGTCGTAGGGAACGTCGAGATAGTGGTCGCTGAAGGCATAGTTTTGCTCGGGATCGAGCACCTCGAGCAGCGCCGCCGAGGGGTCGCCGCGAAAGTCGATGCCCAGCTTATCCACCTCGTCCATCATAAAGACAGGGTTGATCGTGCCGGCCTGCCGCATCGTCTGAATGATCCGTCCAGGAAGGGCCCCGACGTAGGTGCGGCGATGCCCACGTATCTCAGCCTCGTCGCGAATCCCACCCAGGCTGACGCGCACGAACCTACGGCCCAGCGCGAGAGCGATAGAACGCCCGAGCGAAGTCTTGCCCACGCCCGGCGGGCCGACGAAGCAAAGCACCGGGCTGCGCATCTTCTCCTTGGCGAGCTTGCGCACCGCCATATACTCCAGGATGCGCTCTTTAACCTTTGGTAGGCCGTAGTGGTTCTCGTCGAGAACGATCGCCGCCTGCGCGATATCCAGATTATCGGAGGTCGTCTTACACCAGGGCAGATTTACCAGCCAGTCGAGATAGGTGCGGATCACTGCGACCTCGGGGCTGGCCGACGGCATCGCCGCCATGCGGCCCAGCTCTTCCTCGGCTTTCTTCATCACTCCCTCGGGCATCCCGGCCACGGCGACCTTCTCCCGCAGCGTGTTCGCGTCCCGTGTTTGCACGTCGCTTTCGCCAAGCTCGCGCTGAATGGCCTTCAACTGCTCGCGCAGAAAGTACTCCCGCTGGGACTTGTCCACCTCTTGCTGAACCTCAGTGTGGATCTTGTTCTCCAGTTGCAGAACGTCGAACTCCTTGGCCAGGAGCACGTTCACTTTTTGGAGACGTTCCAGAGGATCGATGGTTTCGAGGATATCCTGCCGCTGCGCAACGGCCAGCTCGAGCGTCGATGCCACCAGGTCGGCGAGCCAGCCCGGCTCGTCGACGTTCATCGCGGCCACATAAGCATCATCCGGCAGGCTGCGGCTCAGCTTGACACACTTCTCGAACAGTGCCAGCACCGCGCGCATCAAGGCCTCAACTTGCACCGAGCTATCGGTCACAAAGTCGATGGGAGAAACCTTGGCCTGGATAAAGGGATCTTTTTGTGTGAAATCGTGGATTCTCAGGCGTCGCTGCCCCTGAACGAGGATGCTCGTCGTGCCATCGGGCATCTTCAGCACCCTGCCGATGACAGCCTCCGTGCCGACGGTGTAGACGTCGTCGAAGTTGACGTCCTGCACCTCCGCGTGGCGTTGGGCGATGATGACCATCGTGCGTTCTTTACTCATCGCCTCCTCGACCGCCTTAACGGAGCGTTCACGCCCAATGAACAACGGAGCCACTATGTGAGGGAAAAGCACCGTATCTCGAACCGGTAACACCGGCAATTCGGCCGCAACCAGCAGCTCGCTTTCACCCTCGATCTTGGCCGACTTCCTTCGCGCCATTATGAGTGCATACCTCTCTCAAATTCGCTCGTCGAAACGCTCGACGCAAGCCAACTATTTATACCACATTTGTCGAACCGTTTGAAGTGCTATGACATCCTCTCGTGGCATTCGACAGACGTCGAGACGTTGTAGTAGACTTAACCTGAACTGAGGCGAACGTCCGGGTCGGAGCACATATGGCAGAGATACTCATTGGCACCTGTAGCTGGTCCAGTTCAGGCTTGCGCGGGCCTTTCTATCCGACGAAGATCAATCCCCGCGATATGATCGCCTTCTACGCCCAGCACTTCAGGCTGGTCGAGGTCGACTCCACGTACTACCATATGCCGAGTCGACAATCCTTCAAGAGCTGGGCCGCCCGCACCCCCGGCGACTTCGTCTTCGACGTTAAGGCCTATAAAGAGCTGACGAAGCACGACCGCAAACTAGAGCCCTCGGCCGACACCTTTCACGCGTTCGCCGACGCTCTGGCGCCGATGCACGAGGCGGGGAAGCTGGGCGTCGTCCTGTTCCAGTTCCCCCCCTGGTTCAGGTTCGCGGAGGAGAACCTCGAGTACATCCTCGAATGCAAAGAATTGATGCAGCCTTACAGAATCGCCGTCGAGTTCCGCCACGGCAACTGGCTCCAACGCGACGCCGAGCAGCGGACAGTGCGCTTCCTGCGCGAGAATGGCCTGACGTACGTTTCGGTGGACGAGCCTCAGTTCCCCGGCAGCACCGTGCCGCCCATCGCCGTCGCCACCTCGGATATCGCCGTGGTCAGGTTTCACGGCAGAAACCGCGACACCTGGTTCAAGCGCGATATCTCCGTCGAGGAGAGGTTCAATTACCTGTACACCGAGCAGGAGCTTGCCGAGTGGGTGCCGAAGATCGAAGAGCTTGCCAACAACACGCGGCAGGTTCACCTGCTGATGAACAACTGCTACCACGACTTCGCCGTGCGCAACGCGCGGGACATCTCCAGGCTCCTGGGCGAGCCGATGCAGTTCGGGCTGTTTCAATAGGACCCGGTCAGCTTTTCAGCCCGACCAGGGCGCGGAACATTGGGTTTTCGCGAAGCGGCTTGTACAGATCGCTTTTGTAATATTCGGTCTGTAAGGGGTCCTTCGGTTCCAGCCATCGTGATCGACGGCAAGCTCGCCGATTGCTGCGCAGGACGCGGTCCAGACGAGGCCACGCTGCGCGCTGCCGGTCTCGGCCAACCGCTATAACTCGGCGACAGTTTTGCTGACTGGAGCCAGACCTTCCACTGGAAGGTCTGGCTCCATCCTCCTCTTATGTCAGCGACGGAACTGCCCAACAACCGA
This sequence comes from Chloroflexota bacterium, assembly GCA_016189905.1. Lineage (GTDB taxonomy): Bacteria > Chloroflexota > UBA6077 > FW602-bin22 > JACPRP01 > JACPRP01. Next base: position 16,165 of record JACPRP010000028.1, read on the forward strand.
TGGTGAACTCGCCACTATTCTTTTCGCTCCAGCTCGCGCCGCCGTTGTTTGAGCGGCTCCTCCAGGAGAAGATCGATTCGTCTTTCATACTCGTCGAGCTCGATCTCTCCTCGGATGCAGCGATCTTTCAGGATATCGATCAGCGCATCGAGATATTGCTGCCTACCGAGCTCGCCCTTTGCGTAACGCTCGCGCAGGATATCCTCTGGTCTGCGCGAACGCTGCCAGCTCGTTGCGCCTCCGCCACGCCAAATCACCAGGGCAACGATCCCGACGGTAAGCACGATTAGAACCATCGACGCCAGGATCGACCAAACGTCCTGATGATTTATCGTTGGGTCTCGTGGCCACCACATTGGTCCCATAACTGGCTCTGCCTACATCCCGCGCTGCCAATCCGCCAGGAAGTCGCCGTGCCAGGCGTGGTACCAGACGGCTCCGTTGTACCCGTCGACCGAAATCATCCCCTGCATTTGTTCGCCCCGCATCACGTCGATGGTCCGGTAGCCGTAGAAACTGTGAACATCGCCGGTCGTCGTACCCGGCAGGTAGCCGGTCAGGAACTCTTGAGCGAGCCTCACCGCCTGGTCCTGGTCAACCGGCGTTTCCACTGTCGCCGCCACCTGGGCGCCCTGTTGTTGGCCGCCCGGCCCCATCATGCCACCTGGCCCCGTCATGCCACCGGGGCCCATCATTCCGCCGGGTCCCATCATTCCCCCGGCCATCATACCATACTTGGCGTTCCACATCATATTGGGGCCCATCTCGGGCATCACGGTGCCGCCATACCGGTCGACGATGAGCTCGAAGGCGTAGTTGCCTGTGCTTCTTTCGTAAACCGGGACGTAGAAGTTGTTGGCGTATCCGTGGACCACATCGAAAGCCAGGTCCTGGTTGCCCAGGCCTCGAAGGTGGCGTTCAGCTATGCGCACCGCTTCATCTATCGCTATGGGTTTCGCCGTGGAAGGGAACGGGCCCCCCATCATCGTGCCCATCGTGCCCTGACCCATCATCCCCCCGGGACCCATTTGTCCTGAGAAGAATGGCGAAGGGGTTGGCGTAGCTTGTTGCGGCGGGGCGGCTGAGAGCACACCCCCCTGAGCGAATGCGCCGCTGAAGCTCCCCAGTATCACGGCAGCCACCAGCACAAGGATGCCCAGGGTGGCACCGATAAGGTAACTATTCCATTTCAAAGGAGATCGCCTCCATTCTCATCGAAGTCTTGCGCCTGCGATTGTACAACCGCGGCGCCAACGAAAAAATCGGCAAGATTCATGCCCGTAGGGTGGCGCGGTTGAGGCCTCGCCTCTATAGCGTTTTGCGAAAAGATTGAGCTCTTGTCCAGGCTGTGTAGGGGCGACTGTGTAGCGGCGACTGGCTGTGTAGAGGCGACTGGCAGTCGCCCTCAGCAGAGAACCGAGCGATCAATATTAACGCAAACCGCTGTGTAATGGCGTTGATCGACAATTCCTGATGTCGGTTGCCTCAAAGGAGCCAGTAGACGAAGATGTCGTTCAATCCCGCCAGAAGCAAGACCACTCCGGCCCCCCGCTCGAGAATTCGGTTGGCCCGGCGCAGACCCTGGAAGCGACCAGCCGCGTTTCCGATGCCCAGGGCAATCAGCCCCGTGATGCCTAGCAGGGGCAACGTCGTGCCAAGCGCGAACGCCGGCGGATAGAGCACCCCGATGGGCGAGCGCAATGCCATCGGGATGGTCAGGCCGAAAAAGAGCCAGAATAGCGTCGGGCAAAAAGCGAAGGCGAACGCGACGCCCAGGAGGAAGCTGCTACGCAGGCTGCCACCAATCGCTCGCTCTTGAAGCCAGGAGCTAAGCCCGTGACCCATCGACACGTTTAACCGCAGCACGCCCAGGAAGAAGAGGCCGATGATGATCATCAGCGGTCCGAGCGCCTTCCTCGCGACGATGACGACGGGGATAGTGCCGGTAGCCAGCTCGCGTCCAGCCAACACTACCGCCGCACCTACCAGCGTGTAGATCAGCATTTTACCGAGCAGATACCCCAGCACCGAAAGCAGCGGCGCCCGAGGCGCATCCAGACGTCGTGAGACGAACGCCAGCGCGCTGGCGTTCGTCGAGACCTGGCACGGCGATGTTGCCCCGAGCAGGCCCAGAAGAAGCGCCGCGACGATCGGCACGCCGACGCTGTTGCCGAGCGCGATCAGAGGCCCGCCGGCAGCGGCGTTCACCGTCGCCAAAAGGCCATACCAGTTTAGTGCGACCTCCCGCAGGTCCACGTTAGCTTCCTTCCCACGTTGTGCCACCATCCTCGCTCCGGTATACGCGTCCCTCGCCAGCACGCACGAACTCGATGGCCAAGACTACTCGAGGATTGCTGGGGCTGATCGCCAGGGTCGCAACATTCTGGCCGGGGAAGGTCAGCTCGCGCCAGCTAGCGCCAGCGTCGTCGCTTCGGTAGAGGCCGCTGTCGGTGCCAGCGAAAACTATCTGCTGATTCGTCGACTCGACCGCCAGGGCAGTGACGTTTGAGCCACCGAGGCCGGCGCCGCTGCGCTCCCAGGTCTTACCGCCGTCGACACTCCTCAGCACACCACCGCTCACGCTCCCTGCGAAGAGCACCTGGGAAGAACCTGCCGCCAGGTCTATCACGTCTCCTGGTAACTGCTCGCTCAGCTTCTCCCACTGCTTACCGCCATCGTTGCTGGCGAACAGGCCGTGGCCGACGACGAAGGCGAAAAGACGGCTCAGCGCATCCGGGCTCGCGGTGAAACCGTGAATGTCGCCGCCCGGCAGATTATTGGTAAGTGATTGCCACGAGGTGCCGCCGTCCACACTGGCAAAAAAGATGTTGTGGCCGGCCAGATACAGGTGACGCGGGTTAGCTGGGTTAACTACCAGGCCCATGGCGTCGAAGTTACGTTGTGCGACTAACGAGCGCCAGGTTCGGCCACCGTCATCGCTGCGCATCACCCCGTTGTGGTGGCCGAAAAAAACGACGTTGGCATCGTCGGCATCGTCGGGGCTGAAGGCCAGGGCGTGAAAGTCGTTAGCCTGGATCACGGCGATCGATCCGCCGCCACCGGGTCTGGCCATCAAGTACACCATCACGACGATGGCCACGAGAGGGAAAAGTAGCCCAAGCGCCAACCAACGACGGGATCGATTGCCGCCGCTCCTCGGCCGCCTATGTTGGGCGCCACCACGCCCTGCTTTAGAAGTTTGCTTGCTGGTTGAACGCGACATCCAAAAACCTCCCACAGGCTCTGTGGCTGAATAGTGGATTGGCTAGATTATATTCCCTTGTAGTATGATTATCAATGATAGCTCACGAGCGGTTAGCACCCAGTTCTAGCGTTAGCTGGATACCATCGATGATTCGTGAGGCCAGACCCGAGGACGCGCCAGCCCTTATCGAGCTCGAGCGATTATGCCCAGAGATGGGCCGCGCAGCCGTGCGCATCGACCTGCGCGTTGATCACTTCGGCCTGGCGAGTCGCTATCCTGGCTCCAGGGGTTACGTAGCTCTGGCTGACGATGGCTCGGCGATCATCGGAACGGTCTTCAGCAGCGTCGCGCCCACTCAGCTCAACGGCAGGCTCTTGCCCGCCGCCTACCTCTTCAGTCTGCGCGTACATCCCAGCTACCGTCGTCGCGGTGTGGCCTCGACGCTCATCGCTCACGCCTGTGAGCGGGCGCTGGTGGAGGTAGGAGCGCTTACCGCCTGGGCGGCGATCGTCGAGGGCAACGATGCTTCGCTTCAGACGGCCGAGCGCAGCGGCTTCGTCCGCATTCGCGATCTGCGGGCCAAGATCCTTCTCGGTGGCCTTGCTTGCCCCGATACATTATCAATCCTCGGGCGGATCGGGGCTTGTCCCGATACATTACCAATCATCAGACGTATCGGGGCCTGGCCGCACCTGGCTACTCGTCCCGCCTCCCTATCTGACCTTCCAGCCCTGGCCGATGCCTCCAATCGTTTCCATGCTCGCCACAATTTCTGGCGGCCCAAGACGTCACAGCGATTGCAGACAGAACTGGAGACATTGCGGCGCTCGCCGCGCGATATCGAGGTAGCGCTCACAACAGAAGGAACAGCCCTTGCGGCGGCGAGTGCGCTGGAAGTGGCGCGCATAGCCCGCCTTCGTCTGGTGGGCCTCAGAGGCCTGCCCAACCTCGTTAACCGTCTTCTCTCCCCGCTCTTTGGGCTCTTCCCTCTCAATGCGCTTCTGGTTCATCACTACTTTTCACCGCCCGATCAGCCGGCTGTTGGCGCAGCCTTGATCCAGGCGCTTCACCGCAGATATCTTCCCCCGTCCTGGGCAGCCATCATCGTGGTCGACCCGCTAGATCCTGTTTCAAATGCCCTGGACCTCCTGTGGGGCATATCAGGGCGCGTTCACCTGGTCGTGAAGGGCGACGAGAGCATCGATCGATCCCGCCCCAGCTACCTCCCCTGACATCCCTTAATGGTGCCCCCGGCGGAATATGGCATAGATAAGCCAGACGCCTAACCCTCCCACCGCGGCGAACCCGGCCCCCAGGAGCCACCTTACTATCCGCTCGACCCCGGTGGCGCGATAGATTTGCAGCAGCAGCGCGATTCCTATGGTGAAGGCGCCTGCCAGGATGCCCAGGATCAGACGATTCACCATTCGATTCAACGAATCCAGCACGTGCTCGGTTTCCTGCACCCGGACGCTCATGGAGACGTTGCCGCGCTCTACCTGCCCCAGAAGACGGTCTGCCCGACGTGGGAGTGTAACCGCCAGTTGACTCAGATCTCGTATCGCGGGAAGGACGCGCCTTGCCCAGTACTGAGGCAGATAGGTTCGCAGGACCAGCTCTCGGGCGTAGGGACCTAGCACCTCGGCTACATTGAATTCCGGGTCCAACTGCCGCGCGAGCCCCTCGTGCATCGAAAGCGTCTTGCTCATCAGAGCCAGGTGGCTCGGCACGGTCAACATGTGCCTTCTCGCCGTCGCGAGGAACTCCTCTAGGGTCCGGTGAATCTCGACCTCTTTCAGCGGGAGGCCCCAGTACAGTGACATAAGGTGCTCGATATCTCGCTTCAGACGCTCGAACTGTGACGCGGTGCCGACGATGCCCAGCGCCGACAACTGGTCGACAACGCTGTCGACATCCTGATCTACGATGGCCAGGAAAAGGTACAGGAGGTTCTGCCGAGTTTGCTCGTCCAGCCGCCCGACCATGCCATAATCGAGTAGACCGATGATCGGGCCCGGCTTGACGAGGAAGTTGCCAGGGTGAGGGTCGGCGTGGAAGAATCCATCCTCCAGCATCATCTTGAGCACGATGCGCACACCGGTCGCCGCCAGCTCGTGGCGATCGATTCCCGCAGATGCCAGGGCCGCCACGTCGCCGATCTTGATGCCCTCAATGCGCTCCATCGTTAGGATCCGCCGCGTTGTATAGCGCCAGTGGATAGTTGGCACCCGGAGAGATGGCTCTTTGGCGAAGTTCCTCTCAATACGCCCGGCGTTGCGCCCCTCACGGATGTAGTCCAGCTCCCCTCGCAGCGTGTCGGCGAACTCCTCGACCATCCCTGGCAGATCGTAGATCTGGCCCCACCCCGTCCGTGTCTGGGCCAGCCGCGCCAGATCCATAAGAATCGCCAGATCCGCCTCGACAAGCCGCTCCACCCCAGGCCGTTGGACCTTGACCACCACCTCCTCACCTGTGGCCAGCGTGGCCGCGTGAGCCTGGCCTATGGAGGCGGATCCGAGGGGATCTCGATCGAAGCTCGCGAAGAGGTTGGTCGGAGATTCGCCTAGCTCCTGGGCGATTTGCGCCTCTATCACCCTGATGGGCTCGGGCGGCACAGCATCCTGCAGCTTGGAGAGCTCGGCGATGAAATCGGGAGGCAGCAAATCAGAGCGAGTAGACAGGATCTGCCCCAGCTTTATGAAAGTGGCCCCAAGCTCCTCGAACACCAGCCGCAGGTGCTCGGCCTGGGTGTAGGGCGTGGCACGCCGAGCGTGGCCCAGTAATCCCCAGTGAAAGGGCACGAGATGGCCCTGGCCAAGCTGGTTAACCAGATAGCCAAAACCGTGCCGAAAGAGAATTCGCACAACCTGGCGATACCGGTCGGCAGGACCGTGTTGGAAGCGTTCGGCTCTCACTGCTCCCCTCTCGCTGGCGCCCACGGCGCCCCAGGCCAGAAACAAATCCGCCAGATGGACAGACTCGCCAGAGTCGATAATCAGCAGGAGTTGTGCCGAAGTCCTTCATCGACTTGTCACCTTCGCTTCATCCGTGCTTCATACTTGTCGACTAACATGACAATTGTAAAGACTGCTTCGAAAACGCGAATCGTGCAAGCGTCTTGAATGGATCGCACTCCTTCGATCTCCCTGTCCGACAGGTTGACCGTGCGCGATCGACGACAAACGACGGAGGGTTTAGGTGATGAATATGGGCAACACCTTAAAGACGACGATGTTACTTACTGTTTTGACACTGCTCTTCATATTTATGGGTCGCCTTCTAGGTGGAACCGGCGGTATGGTTCTGGCCTTTGGCTTGGCGTTACTGATGAACTTTGGCGCGTACTGGTTCTCTGATAAAGTTGCGTTGGCAATGTCAGGGGCCAAAGAGGTATCTTACGACGCGGCCCCTGAGCTACACAAGATCGTCGATCATCTGGCGCTGCGGTCGCGGATGCCGAAACCCCGAGTTTACATTATGGAAACAGACTCTCCCAATGCCTTCGCCACGGGGCGTGATCCGTCCCATGCGGCCGTTGCGGTAACGACGGGCATTTTGCGCATTCTCGATCGCGATGAATTAGCCGGGGTGCTGGCCCACGAGCTAGCCCATATCAAGAACCGCGATACCCTGATCGCCACAATAGTTGCCACTATAGCCGGTGCTATCACGATGATCGCTAATATGGCGCAGTGGGCGATGCTGTTCGGCGGGTTTGGCCGCTCACAGGACGATGAAGAGGACGGAGCGGGTCTTGCCAGCCTGGCAAGTGGGATCCTGATGATCTTCCTCGCGCCAATCGCGGCCACCGTCATTCAACTGGCGATCTCGCGAGCACGTGAGTATGGAGCGGATGCGCTTGGCGCAGGTATTCTTGGTGATCCGCTGCCATTGGCGCGCGCCCTCGAAAAGCTGGAAAAGGGCAGTCAGGCCATCCCTATGCAGGTCAATCCCGCGTCTGCCCATCAGTATATCGTGAAGCCATTTAGCGGCGGGGGACTCGTTGGCCTTTTCAGCACCCATCCGTCGACGGCCGAGAGGGTGTCCCGACTGCGGCAGATGGCACTGCGACCGAACGCCCTCAGTCTGGACTGAGCGCCTCCTTTTGCACGATACTACCAGGGATTGTATACTTGCTCTGGCACGTTTCACCTGTACGAATCCATAGGTGTTCGTCCAACTCCCTGAGGCTGTAAAAGGGGTAGTAGAGAGCTTGCCGAGCCATCGTATTCTGGTCGTCGACGACGACCCCAAAATACTGAGTCTTATGAAGCGAGGCCTCGCCTTCGCCGGCTACGCTATCGACGTTGCGGCCGACGGCGAGAGTGCGATCTCGCTCGCGCGGGAGAACGCTCCAGACCTCGTCTTGCTGGATGTGATGCTTCCACGGCTCGATGGAATTGAGGTTTGCCGCCGACTGCGGGCGGGAGACGGCGACCTGCCCATCCTTATGCTGACAGCTAGAGGCACGGTGCCAGATCGTGTATCTGGCCTGGACGCCGGAGCGGATGATTACCTGGTAAAGCCATTCGCTTTCGACGAATTGCTGGCCCGCATCCGAGCCCTCCTCCGACGCGTCAAACCTAACGACGAAGGTTCACTGAGCTTCGCGGATATCAGGTTAGACCCGTCAACGCGCGAGGTCGAACGTCGTGGACGCAAGCTTACGTTGACAACCAAGGAGTTCGATCTTGTGGAGTTCTTCATGCGACATCCCCGGCAGGTGCTCTCGCGCGACGTCATTTTCGATCGGGTCTGGGGCTCGAGCTTCCTCGGAGATTCTAACATCATCGACGTCCACGTCATGCGCTTGCGGTCCAAGCTGGAGGCTGGGGGCGAGCCACGGCTCATCTACACCATTCGCGGTGCTGGCTACAGCTTGCGCGAGGGGTGAACAGTGGTTATTTCAAAGCTGCGGGCGCTGCCCATTCGATTTCGGCTTGCCCTGTGGTATGCGCTCTTCTTCTTGATCATAATCTCTGCCATCAGCACGTATTTCTTGACCGCACTGGAGAGCAGCCTCTTGCAAGAGACGGACGATACCTTGAGTCTGCGTGCCTCACAGGTCGAACACGAGATAGCTGCCGCCAGGAACGGAAGTCTGCGCCGTGGAGATGTCGATGCTGGTGTTCTAGAAGTAGCCCCAGTGGAGGAGTTTTCTGCCCCCGGGATCTATATTCAGATTCTTGACCCTATGGGTGAAGTGCTGGCCACGTCTCTCAACTTACCAAAGGGCCAGCTTCCCGTGACAGCGGATTTGCTCGCGGCGGCTCTAGCGGGAGAAGAAGTATACGCGACCGTGCCGGTAGGGCGTGAACGCGTGAGAGTTCTTGGCAGGCCCCTGCCCAGCGCCGAAGGGTTGGGCGGGATAGTGCTGGTTGGAGAGTCGTTGCACCCGCTGGAGGCTACCTTAGAAAGGACTCAGCAGCTCATCGTCCTGACCGCCGTGGGCGCCGCGATTATGGCTATAATAGGGGGGTGGTGGCTTACAGCCAACGCCCTGGGGCCGGTTGCCGAGGTAACTCGGGTCGCGCGGCAGATCGCGACGACCGGCCAGTTTCAGCAACGCATCACGGCCTCGCCAGCCAGAGACGAATTGGGCGATCTGACAGCCACCTTCAACGAGATGATCGCCCGACTTGAGAAGACCTTGCAGCACCAGCGTGAGTTCCTCGCCGATGTATCCCACGAGCTGCGAGGCCCCCTGATGGTGATCCGCGGCAATGTCGACATCCTGAAGCTGGACATCCCTGAAAAAGAGAGACAAGAGTGTGCGCAAGACGCCGCGGACGAGGTAGAACGTATGTCGCGGTTGCTCTCCGATCTGCTCTTTGTGGCCGAATCAGACGCTCAGCAACTGGTCGAGCACCAGCCTGTGTCCCTTGACGATGTGGTGGGTGAGATCTGGACGCGCGCAAAGACGTTGGACGGAGGGGCGCACGATATGGTTATCACGCGCATAGATCCTGTGACCGTCCTGGGGGATCGCTATCGTTTGGGCGAGATGGTCTGGAACCTCCTGGAAAACGCACTTCGTTACACTCCAACTGGTGGCCGAGTAACGCTTTCCCTTGGCAACCATGGGCAGATCGCCGAGCTGATCGTAGCGGATACCGGCGTCGGCATATCCTCCGAGCACCTACCGCGAATCTTCGAGCGCTTCTATCGCGTCGACCGAGCACGCTCGCGCAGCCAGGGCGGAACCGGACTGGGCCTTGCCATCGTCAAGCAGACGGTCGAAGCTCATGGTGGCCGGGTCCGGGTGCGCAGCCAGCCCGGAGATGGCACAACTTTTACCCTGGCGATTCCAATCGACAACCCCCAATGATGCCCCCGACGGATGCCCTCGACGATGCCCCCGACGATGCCCCCGACGATGCCCCCGACGATGCCCTCGACGATGCCCTCGACGATGCCCTCGACGGAACATGGCGTAGATGAGCCAGATGCCTAACCCTGCTGATTGACCAGACAGCCGAAGCCGTGCCTGAAGTGGATTCGCACGACCTGGCGATAGCGGTCGATGGGGCCGTGTCTCTATAGCAGTTTGCATTTTGATATGGCTACCCGTAGCGCGGGGGCTCGTCCCCCGCGCTACATTGCATACGCTCGGTATATCGGTGGCCGCTCCGCTAGCCAAAATCCTTTGCAAACTGCTATATTGTTCGGCTCTCCCCGTCACATCTCCGATCCGTGTGCCCAAATCAAGCGGAATCCGTATCCCCTGAATGTAGGAATGTATGATTGGCAGGACTTGTGTCAGCGGGCTCCTGGCATATCAATTGCTGCAATACAAGCCATAGCGTTTTGCGAAAAGATTGAGCTGTTGTCCAGGGTGTGTAGGGGCGACTGGCAGAAGGGGCGACTGGCAGTCGCCCTCAGCAGAGAACCGAGTGGTCAATATCAACGCAAACCGCTGTAGTATAAGTCGTCCAAGAGGAGGTTAAGCCAATGACCCAGAAAAGGAAGGTGAAAGTTGCCGTCAATGGCTACGGCGTCATCGGCAAGCGGGTAGCCGACGCCGTGGCCCTGCAAGACGATATGGACCTGATCGGTGTCTCTGACGTCGGCTTCGATTACCGCATCCGCGTTGCCGCCGAGCGCGGCTTTCCCATCTACGCCTCGCTTCCAGACAGGCGAAAGCTTATGGAAGAGGCGCGGATACCCGTGGCAGGCACGTTGGAGGACCTGTTGCAGAAGGTGGACATCGTCGTAGACTGCACGCCGAAAGGCATCGGCGCTAAGAACAAGCCCATTTATGAGAAGGCAGGTCTCAGAGCCATCTTCCAGGGGGGAGAGAAGCACGAGCTAGCCGGCTATTCCTTCACCGCCCAGGTCAACTACGCCGGTGCCCTCAATCGCCAGTTTGCCAGGGTTGTCTCCTGCAACACCACCGCTCTTTGTAGGGTTATGCACGCGCTGCACAAGCAGGGCTGGGTGAAGCGAGCCCGTGCGGTGCTTATGCGGCGAGGCACTGACCCTTGGGAGAGCCACAAGGATGGGATGATCAACACCGCGATTCCCGAGACGAAGGTGCCCAGCCACCAGGGCCCCGATGCCCAGACGGTGATCGAGGGCCTGGATATCACCACGATGGCCGGAGCCGGCCCCTACAACCTGAGCCACCTGCACTACGCCATGGTCGAGACCACACGCCCTGTGAACGTGGACGAGCTGCGCCACGCCCTCTGGGAAGAGCCGCGCATTGCCTTTATCCGGTCTGCAGACGGCCTCGTGGCGCTGAACGCGGTGATCGAGCTGATGCGCGATTTGAACCGGCCGCGCAACGACATGTGGGAGGTGGCCGTCTGGGAGGACGCGCTCGCCGCCGACGACCGGGAAGTGTACCTTACCTTCCAGGTGCACAATGAGGCTATCACGATCCCAGAGAGCATCGACGCCATCAGGGCTATGACCGGAATCGAGCGGGATGCCAGCAAGTCCATCGAGAAGACCAACACGTCGTTGGGCATAGTCAAAACCCTGCTGCCCAGGACAACACCTGAGGCAGCCGTCCACGCGGCGATGGGCGTAGCGCTGCGGGCCGCGCGGAAGCAGTTCATGGAGGAAGGTTTCAAGGGGGCGGAAGAGCCAGCCGAGGCCGTGCCGACGAAGGCGCAGGCGAAATAGGGAACAATCATGCTGCAACTGGTGGACGTGGCCCCACAGTCCGTAGATGCTTACGTCCCCATCGTGGGTTCGGCGGTTGTCGCTGAGCTTCGCCAACTCGCCCGTCCCCTGCGTGGCCTTCGAGTCGCCCAGATTAACGCCACCCCCTACGGAGGCGGCGTCTCCGAGTTGCTGCGCTCGCTCGTCCCTCTGGAGCGGGACCTTGGTCTCGCCGCCGATTGGCGCGTGATCACTGGGGACGAGCGATTCTTCTCCGTCACCAAGGGGCTGCACAACGCTTTGCAGGGCGCTAAGTTCGCTCTCACCGACGAGGTGCGCGAGATCTATCTGAGCTACAGCACCCGCAACGCTCAGCTTCTGGAGATGCCCTACGACTTCATCATCGTCCACGATCCACAACCAGCGGCCCTGCGGTCCTTACGTGGTTCTGACGCGGCCCGTTGGATCTGGCGATGCCACATCGACACGTCCCAGCCCGATCCCGATGCCTGGGCCTTTCTCAGGCCATTCCTTGCCGCCTACGACGCCGCCGTATTCACCGTGCCGGAGTTTGTGCCTTCCGACTTTCCCGTGCAGCTCGTCGCCATCATTCCGCCGGGCATCGACCCCCTTAACCCGAAGAACCTGCCTCTCCCCAAGGACCTGTGCCATAGAGCCGTGGCCTGGCTCGGCCTCAACCCCCAGAAGCCCATCATCACCCAGGTGGCTCGCTTCGATCCCTGGAAGGACCCTCTGGGCGTCATCGCCGCCTATCGGCTCGTGCGGCAGCAGGTGCCGGACCTGCAGCTAGCGCTGATCGGCTCAATGGCCCTCGACGACCCTGAGGCTTGGGGAATGTATCGCCGCATTATGGAGGAGAAGGGAGACGATCCCCTCATCCACGTCCACACGAACCTGACCGGGGTCGGCAACTTCGAGGTCAACGCCCTGCAGCACATGTCCCGCGTCGTCGTTCAGAAGTCCATTCGCGAAGGTTTTGGATTGGTGATCTCCGAGGCCCTTTGGAAAGGCACCCCCGTGGTGGCGGGCAAGACCGGGGGCATCCCATCGCAGGCACCGCCGGGGATTGGCGGGTTTCTGGTGACCGGCGTGGAGGAAGCGGCGCAGAAGATCCTGGAGCTTCTCGACGACCCGCACGAGGCGAAGACCCTGGCCAGGCGGGGGCGGCAGCACGTGAAGGAGCACTTCCTGATCACGCGGCTCATAGCCGACGAGCTGCGATTGCTCAACGCTGTGGCGGCTTGAACAAGGAAGTTCGTTAACCTTTCCTTCACACAATCTTCACATATATCCACTATACTCCAGTATAGTACTAACTCGGTGTACTGATTGATGAAGGAGGACACCACGTTGATGACTGGATATAGCGGGTTAGGTATGTTGGGGCCGGGGCTGATGATCCTGTTCTGGGTCGGGGTCGCGGTCCTGCTGGTCTGGGCCATAGGAACGGCGATCCCTTCGCGAAGCAGCACCGTTGTCCGAGAGCCTTCCCCGCTGGAAATCTTGCAGCAGCGCTACGCTCGCGGGGAGATCAGCAGAGAGGAATTTGAGACGGCTAGAAAAGCCTTGAGTTGAGAGGAAGGGCGATGAAGCTTAACTTGAGACCGACGATCCTGAGACTATCATTGTTGGCGCTCATCGCGGCGGCGTTCCTGGTCGCCGGCTGCGCTTCGAGCGCCGCCCAATCAGCTTCTAATACCAATGGCGGCGGAGGCAAGGCGACGGGGGCCGCCGGCCTCACGCAGACCAGCCAGGAGGGCAGCGTTACTATTAAAGCAACCTGGGAAAATCCTTCGGAAGCAGGAACGTCACCCGTTCGCTTTGCCATCGTGATGGATACTCATTCCGTGGATCTAGACAGCTACGACCTGGGTAAGCTGGCCATGCTGCGCACTGACCAGGGCATCGAGGTAGCTCCAGACATGTGGGATGCCCCGCCGGGAGGACATCACAGAAGTGGCCAATTGACCTTTCCTCAAACATCGGGCGGCCAGCCCGTGATTGGTCCGCAAACGGCGCGCATCGAGCTTGTGATCCGCGACGTCGCCGGCGTCAAGGAACGCAGCCTACAATGGGAGGTGTCCCGATGAGTTCTTTACCGGAGCGAAGCGTTGAGTTGGCTGCCGCCTTCAACGGGTCCGGTGGCCAGGAGATTTCGCTCTCCGTTCGAGGGATGACCTGCGGTTCCTGCGTGCGTCACGTCCAGAGCGCGCTGAAGGAACTCGCGGGCGTGGAGGCAGCGGAGGTGAACCTCGCCACCGGCACCGCGAGAGTGCGATATAACCCGGCGCAGGCGACAGTCCAGGCGCTCAAAGAAGCGGTGAAAAACGCCGGGTACGCCGCCGATGAGATATCGCCGAACGCGGAGATCAGCCTGCCAGGACAGGAAACAGCCGTTGGTTCGAGGACTGTTCCTCGCCTACCCATCGCCGTCGGCCTGATGGCGGCGATAGCGCTGGCAGGGATATATCTGGGCATCGTCGCCGTCGCTCAGGACTGGAACCACGCCATAGAGCTCTTCACCACCGACTGGTACTTCGTTCTCGCTATCACCGCAGGGTTCGGGACGCAGGTCGGCCTGTTCACGTACGTGCGGACCGTTATCCTCGCTCCCAGTCAGACCAAATCGACCGTCGCGGTCACGGGAGCCGGCACCGGCACTTCGACGGTGTCTATGCTGGCCTGCTGCGCCCACCACCTGACCGACGTCTTGCCACTGGTGGGACTATCGGGCGCAGCTATCTTCCTCACAGACTACCGCGTGCCTTTTATGGTCCTGGGCATTGCCACTAACGTCGTGGGCATCTTCGTCATGCTGCGCCTTATCCGCAGGCTCCGCACACAAGCCTGTCAGATCTGAGAACCGGGTACTGACAAAGCCGATTGACCCCCAAGGAGTATCTGTCGCCCATCCCCCATGCTCATCTGCTGGCTGTGGAGAGAGAGGTAGCATAGACGGCAGGCGCGAGGGGTTATACTCTCTCCCTCTCAGAATTTCGCAAATGGCGTGGCGGGTCGGAGTGTTAGACCGATGCGTCCTTCCGCCGAAGGACGCGTCGGTCTCGGCCACACCATTGGCGATAAGATCGACGGGAAAGAGTATTACTCACCTTTCTGTGCTTTCGTCGACTCCCCCTCGTTTTGACTTGACAGCCCTTGAGAAACTTACTACATTAGCGTCGCAGCTACAACGAGGAATAGTAGCATTGGCGCCAGAACCCCAGCGCAAGAACCCTCAAGGGAGGCAACTGATGGACGTCAACGATGCAATGCTGGTAGCGATCCGCTGGGCGCACGCCCTCGCCGGTGCGACCTGGGTGGGAGGAGGCTTGTTCTACCTGCTGGTGCTCCAGCCGTCCTTCTTGACTATCGACGACCAGTCCTATATGGAAATCCTGAAGAGGGACATTGCCGATAGATTCAAGGAGATTGTGGAGTTGAGTGTGATCGCTCTCGTCGTCACCGGCGTGATTTTGTCCTTCGATCGCCTTTCGCAAGGGGGCGTGAGCAATCTCTATGTGACTCTCCTCGGTCTGAAAGTGGCGGCCGCCGCCGGGATGTTCCTGCTTTTCTGGTCGCTCAGGCAGAAGAAGGCTGCCGCGATGCCGACGGTGCATACGGGCCAGGATGGTCCTGATCTCCAGCCTTCTCTCGCCGGGAGAGTGTTCTCCCCCTCTCAGATGGTCCTCGCCCTGGGTTTGCTGCTGTTCTTCCTGGCTGATTTACTAAAAGTGATCTACGAGAACGGTCTGAGGTCTCTCTAAAGGAAACCACGGGAGGAGACGTTATTCAATGGACTACTTGATCCTGTCGGCCATCAGTCTTGGTTTTGTCCTGGGCTTTAAGCACGCCACCGACGCCGACCACGTCGCGGCCGTCTCAACTATCGTCAGCGAACGCCGTGGCTTGTTGGCCTCGGCAATGGTCGGCCTTTCCTGGGGGATCGGCCACAGCATCACGCTTTTCCTGATCTCAGTCCCCGTCCTGATCTTTCGACTGAGTGTTCCTGATAATCTAGGACCTATAGCCGAGGCTGGAGTAGGCGTGGTGCTCGTGATCTTGGGCTTCCAGACGCTGCTGGAAATCAGGCGCAAGCGCATCCACGTCCACCCTCACAATCACGAAACGGGCGCCCATGTACACTTCCACCCTCATCAGGTCGGTGATGCACATGAGCACGAGCATCGCTTCGCCCTGCGCCCGAAGTCGATACTCATCGGCCTCTTCCAGGGCACGGCAGGGAGCGCAGCCTTGATGCTCGTCGTGCTCACCACGCTTGAGTCACCGCTCGCCGGCATCCTCTACGTCGCCGCCTACGATTTGGCGGTGATTCTGGGCATCGTCATCTTCAGTTTCGCCATCGGGCTACCTTTCACGCTGACGTCATCTCACCTTCCACTGTTCAACAAGGCCTTGAAACTGACGACGGCGGTGGTAAGCATCGTCATCGGTGTATTGCTCGCGTGGCAAGCCACACTGGGCGCAGGTTTGGGATGACATAGTTTGGGATGATATAGTTGACAAGCGTGAGTTGGCCTGCTATCATAAACTCACTTGATCGACAATAGAATAGTGATGGCAGAGACGCCCCGCCCGAGGTCGGGGCTCGCGAGGGGAAATCCGGTGCGATCCCGGTGCTGTCCCGCAACTGTGATTCGGCCAACGCCGACAAGCCAGGTCCACCGCCTCTGCCACGTGCTGACGGCCTTCGAGGAAAGGTGCGGGCAGGTGTAGTCGAAGAAGACTCCCCCTCCCTGTCATTCTACAAGGGCCGGGGGTTTTTTGTTACCCCCGGTCTTACGAAGGGCAGGGTGTTTTTGTTGTTACGCCTTGCATCCCTTACTATCTCCTCGTCCCATTCCCGACTGGTCGTCGAACAGTTTGGTAAAGCCTCTGGAATCCCAGTTTGCTCATTGACAGCACAAGGCTCAATCCGGTGGCAAGGTCCAATAGCGGAGACGGAATGACGGGGCCAGAGGCGATACAGGAGAGGAGGTGATGACCCTAGCCACTTCTTGGTTGTTACGAGCCATCACAAAATCGCTTTGATTAGAGGAAGGAGTATCTTCAATGGCACACGTCTTTACGCCAGCGACAACACATGACTGGCGAATTCCACTGGGCGCACTTCTGCTGGGGCTGCTGGCGTTCTACCTCCTGGCTCTCGATCAGGGGTTACTCTTATCTTTGGTCCAGGGGAATGTCGCTTTCGATCAGAACCTGGTGCACGAGATCACCCACGATGCGCGGCACGCGGCCGGTTTTCCCTGCCACTGATGAGCAGGGCCGTCGATAAACTGGAAACGACGTAGGCAAGGTTTCGCGTCTTTCAGGTGGTCGACACTTGAGGATGGCTGCGGTGACCGTGCGCGATCAACTCGCAGCCTTCCTCATCGCCGATTGCCGAATTTGTTGTCTACACGTCGGCACGAAAGGAGCCACGAGTTGAGAGGAGAAGTGATGGAATCAAGATCGTTAGGGAGCATAATCCTGAGCGCGGTCATCGTGGGGTTGATAGCGGGGCTGCTGGTAGCGGCGTTCCATTTCGTTTTAACCGAGCCGATCATCGAACGCTCTATAGAAATAGAAAGTTCGCTACGTCAGGTCCAGGAGGCCACCGCCGAAACCCTGCTGGTGGATCGCGATGCGCAGCGGGCTGGACTTTTCCTGGGCTTTTTGCTGTATGGGCTTACGTGGGGCCTTCTTTTCAGCGTGCTGTATCATATTGTGCAGAATCCGCTGCGCGATATGAGCACGTTTTCGCGCAGCTCAACCCTGGCGCTGCTCACCGGTTGGTCGGTAGCCCTTTTCCCATTCCTGAAGTATCCCGCGAATCCGCCGGGCGTGGGCGATCCGGAGACGATTCAATATCGACAGACCTTCTACCTGGCTTTCATCGCTCTCTCGGTGGCCATCACCTGCCTGGCTTTTGTGATTCAACGGTATCTGAGTCGTCCTCACGCCGCGGGGCGAAGCCCGTGGTCGAAGTGGGCAATCGTGCTGGGGGCGTACGCCGTGCCAGCGGTGCTGTTGTACATTGCCTTTCCGCCAAATCCCGATCCTGTCCCAATGCCAGCCAGTCTGGTAGAGATGTTCCGGATTCTCTCCTTCGCAGGCCTGGCTCTTTTCTGGCTCGCCTATGCGGTGGGGTTTGCCTGGCTCGCGGTTCGAGCCGAGCGACCAGAGCGGGCCAAGAACGTCATCTTTGCCATTAAGAAGGCCTGATACCGGTGTATCCCGAAGGAGTTCGCCGATGGAGCTTCGTGAATTCTGGCCCACACTCGATTCGTCAAAGAAGCCTTGACAGCCCTCGCAAGACCTACTACATTAGCGTCGGAGCTTCAGTTGAGTGAGGCACATTGGCGCAGGAACTTTGAGAGGGACTATGCCGCTTGACTTTTCCGCGACGACGCCAGTGAGGAGAGGAGATGTGCGTACCGAGGCCGAGTATAAGGCCGGCTCTGTCGAGGGGGCCATCGTGATCCCTTTTAACGAAGTCAAGGCCAGAGCCGTGTCCGAACTGGGCAAGGACGAGGAGGTCATCTTCCACTGCCACAACGGTCCGATCGGGGCTCAAGCGGCCAGTATTCTCGTGGAGATGGGCTACAGTAACGTGTCCAACGTGAGGGGAGGCATCGCCGCGTGGCAGGTGGCAGGTAACCCCCTGGTGCAGTAGCACAGAAACTGCCCGCTCTGGAGTACCTCACTGCAACGAGGACGAATTGCCCAAGCGTGTTCTCGAACCGTCGACGGTTCTGTATCCGGTGCCTGTAGTTCTTGTTAGCTGTGGGCACGAACGCCCTGCCAGATAAGAGCTGGAGTAGGGGAGGGAGATAGCGTATGCATTCAGGGCTGGAACCGGATGGGAGGAAGAGAAAACGCTCGCTCCTTTGGTTATCGATCTCCGGGAGTATATTGTTGTTAGTCACCTTCGTGGGCTGGGCCGCTACAAACAATGCTCCAGCCGACGATCCCGTAGCTGTGCCACTAAACGTGGAGAGCCGTGAAGCCGGCGCGTTTTTACAAGGGGGAAGTTCTCGTCGGATACCTGTGTCCACCGACTTCACCCTCATGCTTTTCGATGGCAAGAAGTTAGCGCTCTCGGACCTGCAAGGCAAGCCGGTGGTGCTCAATTTCTGGGCTTCCTGGTGTCCACCGTGCCGTGCCGAGGCCCGGGGGCTGGAGCGGGTCTGGCAGGCCTACAAGGACAAGGATATCATCTTCCTGGGGGTAGACATCCAGGACAACGAGGCGGATGCACGAGCGTTCCTGAAAGAGTTTGGCGTCACCTATCCGAATGGACAAGACACGACCAACGAGATCGCTTTCGGCTACGGCGTTAGCGGCATCCCTACAACCGTCCTCATCACCAGGGATGGCAGAGTAGCCCGGCGCTGGGTAGGAGCGATCGGGGAAAAGCAGTTGGCGGTCTTCATCGAGGAGATGCTGTGAGGACTCTTTAATGGACCAGATTATCTCGCCGTTGCGCCTGCTCATTTCCGCTTCGGACCTCATTCTCCTGCTGGTGGCCTACTGGATCGTCGCCCATCTGGTTAAACGGCGAGCGCCGAAGGAAGGTCTCTCGGCGGAGAAGGTGGCTGACCTCAGCTTCTGGCTCGCCGTCGGTGCCGTCGTCGCGGCAAGGTTCATCTATGTTTTGCCGGACTGGTCCATCTACCTGCGATATCCCCTGGACCTGCTCAGGATACAGACCGGGCTATCCTTCTATGGAGGCCTCGGCGGAGCCATCATCGTCGGTTTATGGTACGCCCGGAAAGCTCAGTTCTCTTTCTGGCGACTCGCCGACCTTTATGCGCCATACCTGCCATTGGGCATCGCGGTAAAGCGTCTGGGCTGCATCCTTACCAACGATTGCTACGGTCGGGTGGCCGATCCTCCTCTGGGCATCGTCTTCCCCGGCACATCGCAGCCCCGCTACCCGGCGGATCTCTACGAGGCAGTGCTCCTGATTGGGCTCTTTGGCCTACTCATAAGAATGCGAGTCCGCAAGAGATCGTCGGGGCAGCTATTCCTGCTGTTCCTCATCCTGTATCCGCTGGTGCGCGCCGTCGTCGACGTTTTCCGAATATCCCTGGATCCCTCCTGGGTTGGCAGCGACCAGATGGTTTCCGTCACAGTCAGCGTCGCGGCCCTGGCAATCTTCGGCTGGCATGCTCGGCGGGAAACTCACCAGCAAGAAGTGGACAGTGCGATGTCGGCATAACTTGCGGTACATTCTTGTGAACGCATTCCTACACCATGCTCTCCTCCGCCGGCCCAGCCCCCCATAGGATTAGCGCCCCGAGGGCGATCCAGAACAGGCCTTGCATTCGTCTCTTGGCTGGATACTCCCGATACCAACGCACAAAAAGGTTTCCCAGGCACGGACATACTCGACGCGTTTCCTCCACCCATAGCGCATCCCAGCGGTCCGGGAAGAGCAGATGCATGATGCCGTCGAAGATGGTCGCCGTGCCAGCCAGATAGACTAACGTCCTCATTCGATTCAATCTCCTTCGACGATGTTCCAGTCTTCGCTCGTGCAGTCTTCGCTCGTGCAATGTACGTGCCTTTCTCTAGGTCAACGGCATAAATGTTGCTCATCAACCAGCAAGGAAGGAGCAATGCGCAGACATGAGGTACGGATCTCTCGTATTAAGCGTTGTCATAGCTTTACTCGTCGGACTGGTTACTGGGCTGGTGGCTGCCCCGCAGTTCCTGGCGTCGCCGAGGCTGGGAATGCCGACGTCTCAGGAGGTCAGGCCGGCCCAGCAGAGCCGATTGACGGAGAACAGCAAGAACGTAGTCCGGGTCTATGGGCCCGACGTTTATCACACAGCGGTTACGGTTTCCCAGCTCATCTATCCCGGCCCGCGTACTGACGCCCATCCTGATGCACAGCCTGGCGTCGCGATCCTTGCGCCATCCGGCGTGGAAGTCGAGCCCTTTTACGCCGAAGCTCTGGCGGCGGCCGCTCTCATCCACCACCCCCGTAACGGACCGATTCTCTTTACCGATCCCACGAAGGCACGCCTCAATCGAGGATATCTTATCGTCTCGCCCGAGATCGTAGGCTTCCAGCAGCAGGCGGAGATAGACTGGCTGCTCGAAGCGATTCCAGAGGACGTTGGGGCGATGCCCGGAATGAACGATGGCACGCCGCCTGAGCATTGATTCTCGGTTCAACTGAACGACACTTGAGGACGCGAAGGCGCTGTTCACCGGCGATGGCTTGATTAAGGGTTGAAATTTCGAGCTGGAAGCCTCACCCTCCGTCACTATCTCGACCATACAGCAACGAGACATAACGTTGCAGTTGGGGGTAGGCCAGCCAGACGTTGGCGACCCCAAACAGGATTCCAGTGACGGTCCGGAGTTGCCAGTTGCTGTGGCGCCACCCGAAGAGCTGGGTAAACCCATCCAGGGCAATGGGGACAAGAAACAATAGATAGAGACGCCAGCTTAGAGGCCGTACGTTTCTGCCAAGGAAGCCGAAGACGACGCCAGCGGCGAAGATGGAGCCGAAGATCGCGACCATCCGCTGGTCCATTGCCATCTGGTAACCGAAAATGAAATAGGAGTGGTCTGGGTTTTGGACGCAGAGAACACGGTACGAGATGAACAATGGTGTAGCGATCCACGCCTGCCCAAGCCTGTGGAGCAGGGGGACCAGAAATGTCCCCAGAAGGATCAGCCCATTGGCGATGTTAAGCAAGCCGAGCCAATGACGGGCGACGAAACCAGCTAAACCGTCGATCCAGGCGATAACGACCCTGTCCACGGCTCGCCGCCTCGGAGAAATGTCATTTACGCGGTAGTGTAGCTCCCTATCCGAATCCAACTCTTCTCTCACTCACGATACTCCGCAACCGCTCGCCTCGTCAAAGCGATTCGCCACAGCCTTTTCGTTCGTCCTAATACTCTACCACAATTGCCTTAATCCAAGCTGAGTAAGTCATCTTAATCCAAGCTGAGTAAGTCATAAAGAGTTGCTTAGTGTTGGCCTTCCTCTACCTGACCGTTTATGGTTGTGTCCAATCTTTGATGGCCAGGCCAGGCACGCGGGAAAACTCACGCACGTTGTGAGTCACCGCGATCAAGCCGTGTTCACACCCTGGAAACTTACGACCCTTTATTGTAGAATACACGTGGCCCTGCCGAAGTTGGCTATCTTGGAACTCTTGGAGCGGCGGAATGAGCAATCGTGACGGCATCGTGATCGGGCTCCTCGGGGTTGGCACCATTGGCTCCAGCGTTATGCGGATAATCGGCGAGAGACAGCGTATCATCTCCGAACGACTGGGCTGCCCGATCTACATAAAAAAAGCGCTCGTGCGCGACCTCGACCGTAGCCGGGATGTCGATATGTCGCGCCTGACCACCAGCGTGGCCGACATACTTGACGATCCTGAGATCAATGTCGTGATCGAGGTGTTGGGCGGCGAGAATCCGGCCCACGAATATATCGCACGCGCCATCGCGCGCGGTAAGTATGTGGTCACGGCGAACAAGGAAGTGATGGCCAAACACGGCCTCGAGCTGCTTCACCAGGCCAGGGAAAACGGCGTCGATATCTACTTCGAGGCCTCGGTTGGCGGCGGCATCCCGCTCATCGGCCCGTTCAGACAGGACCTGGCCGCCAACGAGATAGTGTCCATCAAGGCGATCATCAACGGCACCACGAACTACATTCTGACGCGTATGGCCCAGTCGGGCACGGAATTCGGGGCCGCGCTGCGCCAGGCCCAGGAGCTTGGCTACGCCGAGCCGGATCCGACGAACGATATCCAGGCCACTGATGCCGCCTATAAGCTGGCCATTCTGGCCACGCTGGCTTTTCGCGTTCCAGTTCGGCCACCCGACGTGTACCGTGAGGGCATCGACCGGCTTCACCCGCGCGATTTCCAGTACGCGCGGGAGTTGGGCTACGCGATCAAGCTCCTGGCCATCGCCAAACGGATCGGTGATGGCGTCGAGGTGCGCGTTCATCCGGCGTTTCTGCCGAACGACTTCCTGCTGGCCCAGGTCAACGACGTCTACAACGGCGTCCACGTCGAAGGCGACCTGGTAGGGAAGGTATTATTCTACGGCCAGGGGGCAGGCCCCGCCCCGACGTCGAGCGCCATCGTCGCCGACGTCATCGATTTAGCGCAAGACCTGCAGAAGGGCGTCGCCAACCGCTCTGTGTTCAAGCCGAACTCCGCGCTGGCGCTCTTGCCGATGGAGGCGGTGCGCACGCGTTATTATCTGCGACTGCAGGTCGCCGACCGCCCTGGCGTGCTGGCCCAGATTGCGAAGATTTGCGGCGACAACGACATCAGTATCGCCTCGGTGATTCAGAAGGAGGTCAGCGACCTCGCACCATTTGCCGAGATCGTGATTATGACGCACGCCGCCCGCGAGGACCACATGAGGGCAGCGTTGGTCGCGATGAGGTTGTCATCGTCGGTGAAGGAGATCGGTAATTTCATCCGAGTCGAGGGGAATGATTGACAATGAGCCCAGCCAGATCGCGCGTTGAACGCCACGGCGTTCTGACCAGATACCGGGAGTTCTTGCCGCTCACCGAGCAAACGCCGCTGATTACTCTAGGCGAGGGGAGCACCCCGCTCGTGCGCGCTGCTCGCCTGGAGAAACAGATCGGCTGTGGCGAGCTTTATTTGAAGCTCGAGGGCTGCAACCCGACCGGGTCGTTCAAGGACAGAGGCATGGTGGTGGCCGTGGCCAAGGCGGTGGAAAACGGAGCGAAGGCGGTCATCTGCGCCTCCACCGGCAACACGGCGGCTTCCAGCGCGGCTTACGCGGCCGCTATGGGATTGAGCTCGATCGTGGTCGTTCCCGCGGGCAACATCGCCATCGGCAAGCTGGCGCAATGCCTCATGCACGGCGCCAAGATCCTGGCGGTGGATGGCAACTTCGATCAGGCGTTGAACGTCGTCGTTTCGCTGACCGACCGGCACGCCATCGCTCTCGTCAATTCGATCAACCCGCATCGCATCGAGGGCCAGAAGACCGCCGCCTTCGAGGTCTGCGACGCCCTGGGCGACGCGCCGGACTACCTGGCTATTCCTGTGGGGAACGCGGGAAACATCACGGCGTACTGGAAGGGGTTCAAGGAATATCAGCAACTGGGTCTGGCCGAACGTCGGCCGGCGATGCTGGGCTTCGAGGCCGAAGGGTCGGCGCCGATCGTGCGCGATGAGGTTGTCTCCGATCCCCAAACCGTCGCGACGGCTATCCGCATCGGCAACCCCGCGAGCTGGAAAAGCGCGGTCGCGGCCAGGGACGAATCGGGCGGGCTGATCGACTGCGTATCTGACGAAGAGATTCTCGCCGCGCAGAGGCTGCTGGCGCGGCTGGAGGGTGTTTTTGCCGAGCCGGCCTCGGCGGCATCGGTCGCGGGGCTGCTGAAGCTGTCGGCGGCGGGGTCCCTCGACCTCAAGGAGCGCCGCGTTGTTTGCGTCCTGACCGGCCACGGCCTCAAGGACCCGGACACGGCGGCGCGCCAGGGTGAGCCAGTGATTCGCATCGAGCCGCAGGTCGAGGCCGCCGAGAGGGCGCTCGGGCTAGATTGATAGTGTACGCAGATTATGCAAATTCGTGGGGAGTGCTGCGCCATGGCGCGACGGGTAATGGTGGAGATTCCGGCGACGAGCGCCAACTTAGGTCCTGGTTTCGATTGCCTGGGCCTGGCCCTGGAGCTATACAACGCCGTGTCGTTGGAGTACGCCGACGATTTCGAGGTTGAAATCTCAGGGGAAGGCGTGGACCGTCTGCCGCGAACCGAGGCCAACCTCATCTGCCGGGCGATCCAGACGTATTATGATGCCTTGGGCCGGCCTGTTCCCACCTTTCGCCTGTCGCTGGAAAACCACATCCCCCTGGCGCGGGGCCTGGGTAGCAGCGCGGCGGCCGTGGTGGGTGGCCTCTTCGCCGCGAACGCGCTGGCCGGCGATCTCATGTCCTTCTCTGACCTTCTCAAGCTCGCCCATAAGCTCGAGGGCCATCCCGACAACGTGGCTCCGGCCATCTATGGCGGCCTGACGGTCGCGGTCGCCACGGGGGACGAAGTCATGTGCGTCAAGTGCCCGATTCCCGAGGGGCTCAAGGCGGTCCTCTTCATCCCGGATTTCGCGATGTCGACCCGCGCCGCACGCCAGGTGCTGCCTCGCTTCGTCAGCCGCGCCGATGCCGTGTTCAACGTCGGACGCGCCGCTGCCCTAGTCGCGGCGCTGACTACGAGCCAGATCGAATACGTCGGCGAGGCGACACGTGACCGCCTGCACCAGCCGTATCGCGAGCAGATATTCCCGGCCATGCCTGATCTGGTTGCGGCGGCCCGGGAGGCCGGGGCGCTCGGCGCTTTCCTCAGCGGCGCAGGCTCGACCATCTGCGCGCTCTGCTCTGGAAACGAGGACGCAGTGGCCGGAGCTATGCAGATGGTAGGGCAAGAGAAGGGGTTCCCGGGGCACACGCAAATCACGAGTGTCGCGCGGCACGGCACACGGTTGATCGATAATTCTCCTTGACATTGTAAGTACGCTTGGTGTATGATTTAGCCAGCACGCGGCAGTCGTCAGTAGCGACCGACCGCGTTTATTTGAGTGCGAGGGTTAGCAGCAAGCTATGGGAGTAGCAAGAGTGGCGAAAACCAAGACGGCTGTCAGTGAAAACAAGCTCCAAAGGTTCGCTCGCGAGATTAAATCTGAGCTCAAAAAAGTCGTCTGGCCATCCCGCCAGGAAGCGACCAACCTGACGATGGTCGTCATTGGTTTTTCGGTAGCCGTTGGCATGTTTCTTGGGGGTGTCGACTGGCTCTTCCAAAAGATTTTTGCGTTAATTATCGGTGGTGTCTAAGGAGGAGATGGACGTTAAGTCCAGCGTCTGATGGAGCGACAGAAGCGCAGCAAAGCGGTAGCACAGCCAGAGCCTGTTGAGAACGAGATCGATTCGGCGCAGGCTCAGCCAGAACAGGAACAGCCTGTAGAGAATCCAGACAGGAAGTGGTTCGTCATCCACACGTACTCGGGTTACGAGAACAAGGTGAAGACTAACCTGGAGCATCGCGTCGCTTCTATGGATGTGGCGGACAAGATCTTCCAGATCGTCATCCCAATGGAGGATGAGGTCGAGGTCAAGGATGGTCAGCGGCGGACGGTGCAGCGGAAGATTTTCCCAGGCTACGTTCTGGTCGAAATGATTATGGGCGATGACTCCTGGTACGTCGTGCGCAACACGCCAGGCGTAACGGGCTTTGTTGGCACGGGCAACAAGCCAGTTCCTTTGCAGGAAACAGAGGTAAAGGCGATTCTGAAGCAAATGAAGGCGGAGGCGCCCAGGGTCAAGATCGCTTTCAGCAAAGGCCAGAGTGTGCGCATCATCGACGGTCCATTCGCCGACTTCGTCGGCGTGGTCGACGACATCAATCACGAAAAGGGCAAGGTCCGAGTTTTGGTCTCCTTCTTTGGACGAGAGACGCCGGTGGAGCTGGACTTCTTGCAAGTAGAGAAGCTGTGAGGAGCAGGAGAAGTTAATGGCGAAGAAGGTCAAGGCAATCATTAAGCTACAGATTCCCGCCGGCAAAGCGACCCCAGCGCCCCCGGTCGGCCCGGCCCTGGGCCAGCATGGCGTGAACATCATGGGGTTCTGCAAGGAGTACAACGAGCGAACCGCGGCGCAAGCCGGATTGGTAATCCCGGTGGAGATCACGGTCTTCGAGGACCGTTCTTTTACGTTTATTACGAAGACACCACCCGCGGCGGACCTCTTGAAGAAGGCCGCTGGTGTCGAAAAGGGTGGGGGCGCCGTGAAGCCCGCTAAGGCCGGAACGGTTACCCGCAAACAGGTACGCGAGATCGCCGAGCAAAAGATGCGGGATCTCAACGCTGTCGACGTCGAGGCGGCGATGCGCATGGTCGAGGGGACTGCCCGCAGCATGGGCATATCGGTCGAAGAATAGTCCTTTCGTTTAACCAGCGCTTCACAACGTGGGAGGGCGAGACCCGCTAATACCACAAGGAGGAAACAATGTCGAATCACGGAAAGAAGTATCTAGAAGCCGCCAAGCTCGTTGAGCCTGGCAAACCTTATGCTCCGAAAGAGGCCATAGACCTCGTAAGGAAAACCTCGTATACCAAATTTGATGCCACGGTAGAGCTGCACTTGCGAATGGGTGTCGATCCGCGCCACGCCGATCAGATGGTGCGCGGCGTCGCCCTGCTGCCCAACGGACTGGGCAAGACGGTGCGAGTGCTGGTCTTCGCGCAAGGCGAGGCCGCTAAGATCGCCGAGGACGCCGGCGCCGATTTCGTCGGCAGCGATGATCTGATTAAAAAGATCGAGGGCGGATGGTTCGACTTCGACGTAGCTATAGCGACGCCGGATATGATGGGCAAGGTCGGTAAGCTGGGTAAGCTGCTGGGCCGCCGTGGCCTGATGCCCAATCCTAAGTCGGGGACGATCGTCAATCAGCCCGACCTGCCACGCGCCATTCGCGATGCGCGCAAAGGTCGTGTCGAGTTCAGGGTCGATAAGACCTCTCTGATCCACGTGCCTATCGGCAAGGTGAGCTTTGACGAAGAGAAGCTACTGGAGAACCTGGCGACGCTGATCGACGCGGTGCAGAAGGCCAAGCCGAGTGGGGCTAAGGGACAATACGTGCGCAATGCCACGATAACCGCGACGATGGGCCCCGGCGTTAAGCTGGATTTGCCGCAGACACTATCGCTGGCAGCAGCGGCATAACGCGTTGCCAGAATCCTGTGCATTGCACAGGTGAGTGAACGAACATTCGAAAAGATAATACCAAGCGAAAGCGCCGTAGACAGCGGGTGTGCTCTGTCGTACCGGAGGTTTGACAGAGTCTTAAACACGAAATCCTGAGATGCGAAGAGAGCATCCGGACAGGCCTGCCGAGGCAAACGAGATGCACGGTCGAGCTTACGCTGGCACTTCCGAACGGGTTAAAGTAGCGTGTAAACTTATCTGCACGTTACTGCGATCGGGAAGTGTCAGCCCGGCGAGCGCCGTGTCGGCACTGGCAACAGCCTGAGCCCTCGCGTCTACGACACGCGAGGGCTTTTTGTTATCTGCAATATCAGGCATGGTAGGGGCGGGTTTGAAACCCCCGCCTGGGGGTCGGTTGCAAGATAACCCCTGACGAAGAATGCTTCACTGCAGGAGGGAGGTGAGTAATGGTTACTAAGAAAAAGTATGAGGACGTCGACGAGCTGACTGATATGCTTTCGAAAAGCGAGTTCACAGTCCTGACCGACTATCGCGGACTGACGGTCAGCGAGCTGGCGAAGTTGCGCAAGCAGTTGCGCGAGGCAGGCGTCGAGTACCACGTGGCAAAGAACACGTTGTTGCACCTGGCCGCGGAACGCGCGGGCTATCCAGACATAGATGCGCTGCTGGCCGGCCCGACGGCCATCGCCGTCGCCCACGATGATGCTTCGAAGGCGGCCAAGATCTTGAGAGACTACGCTCGTACGTCCAAGGTTTTCAGTATCAAAGGCGGCGTGCTGTCGAAGCGAGTGTTGAGCGAAGACGAGGTCGGGGTGGTCGCCGATCTGCCGCGGCGTGATGTCCTGGTTGGCAAAGTGCTCGGCACCATGCAGGCGCCGATCGTCAACCTGGTTGGGGTGCTCAGCGGCCCGACCCGGGGCCTGGCCTACGTGCTCCAGGCAAGGATCAAGCAACTGGAAGGCGCCGCCTGACGCGTGTTGCGACACTACTTAGCGACCTGGCGTTATTGTAGGGGCGTCCTTCCGCTGAAGGACGCCCTGCCTGGGGGGCGGCCAATAATCCCTGACGGAAACTGCTGTAATGCCGCGTGAATATTCGTAGCGCGGTCCGACGCTTCGGACCGCAGGGGTCGGGCGGGGGATAGGCCCTCGCGCTACTGGCCCGAGTAGAGCAAATCTAAGTGGTTTATATAACGGAGGTAGAAGTGACTAAAGACGAGTTAATCGCCGAAATTGAGAAAATGAGTGTTCTGGAGCTGTCGGAGCTCGTGAAAGCGTTGGAGGAGAAATTCGGTGTTTCCGCTGCCGCGCCGGTAGCTGTCGCCGCCGCTCCCGCCGCCGCTGCCGCCGCCCCCGCCGCCGCCGCTGAAGAGAAGACCGAGTTCGACGTGATCCTGAAGGAGATCGGGCCGAACAAGATCAACGTGATCAAGGCCGTGCGCGAGATCACGCAGCTCGGGCTCAAAGAGGCCAAGGACCTGGTCGAGGCCGCTCCCAAGCCGATCAAGGAAGGCGTGACCAAAGACGAAGCCGAGTCGCTGCGCAAGAAGATCGAGGAAACCGGCGCTGTCGTCGAGGTAAAGTAGCACGCATTTTCACCGTTTGCCGGACCCAACCACCCTTTGGCGCACCGGCTCACTACCATAAGGGACGATCATCCAGTCGTCCCTTATACTTTTCCCCTCCCATTCCATAGCGTTTGGTGAAAAGAACGAGCTAATATCCGGGCAGTGTGGGGGCGACTGGCAGTCGCCCTCAGCAGAGAACCGAGTGGTCAATATTAACACAAACCGCTGTAAACGGAAACTGCCATAAGGCAGATAGCAGGGCTTATGCATTCTAACTACGGCGCTACGATCCTTTGAGCATAACAGCCAAAAATGTAGCCGCAGGCTGCAGCCTGCGCGTGCCTCGGCGTCAGAACTGGGACAGGCGCGCGTAAGTGGGCTTGTCATCTAACGAACAGGCCCGCGCACCA
>JACPRP010000030.1 GCA_016189905.1 Chloroflexota bacterium
ATATTGCCGATACACAGCAAGGCTTGCTAGTTATCGATACATCTGCCCCAACCACCCCCACGGAAATAGGTAACTACGCCACGTCGTGGGCT
This sequence comes from Chloroflexota bacterium, assembly GCA_016189905.1. GTDB lineage: Bacteria > Chloroflexota > UBA6077 > FW602-bin22 > JACPRP01 > JACPRP01. The sequence continues at coordinate 93 of JACPRP010000030.1, forward strand.
TTGGGCGTGGCAGTGTCCGGTAACTATGTTTATGTAACCGATTACTACGATGGCTTGCACGTCGTCAGCGTGACCGACCTAGCCAACCCTGTCCGAGTCGCTTATTACACTACAAGGGCGAATCAGATCGCTATATCAGGATTTTACATATACATTAGTACCGTTGTGGGGGGCAATGGGATGCCTATCCTCTCGTTTGCCCCGCCACAGCATATCTATTTGCCGGTTATCTTGAAGAGTCACTGACCATGAACGGTGTCGTGGTTAGGGTCTCGCTGGCCTAGACAGCGATGTAGAGTAGCTAAGAGGTATCAGCTGCCCGGGCGCATTCTTTACTGCGGTTTGCATTTAGATATAGCTATCAGCCAGGCCTTGTAGGGGCGCAATTCATCGCGTCCGTGCCAGTGGGCCGAGCAGCGAAATACTTTCGGAAACCGCTGTAGTGCGACAACGACACGACTACAGCGCAGGCGAGGACATCGCCGTTGGTGATCGGCACTTCACGATCCTAGACGAAAACGACCATTAAAAACTAGTGGCAATATCAGCCTGATGTTAACTCTCCGAGAAGATGACAAATTTGGGGCAGTAAGCTCTCGAGCACTGTATTAAACTCGTCCGGGCTCAGATCTAGCCTTTCGACTGGATCCCATATCCTATGATTCCGATTGGGTCTCTCGTTTAGCTTGCCAAGCTGGGCTAGGAGGGCATAGACCTGGTCTATGTGGGCGTAAATAGAAGATGTAACGATCAACTCTCTTAAAAGGGATAGCCGACCTCGATCAGCCTCATGAAGTGCGTGCAAGTACTTTTCGTTATCCTGTTTGATGTAGTAATGAATCGACTGCTCGCCAATCAAAAGGCCTTGTCTGTGAAGGATCATGTTAAGAAGGGCTCTGGCAACGCGTCCGTTTCCTCCACAAAAAGGATGGATCAGCAGAAACTCATGAAAGAACTGAGCTGCCGCGTTTGCCTTCTGGGCGACTGTCGCTTGTGGGGCCCGACGATAGCGCTCTATTATGTCACGGACGCGAAACTGTACTTCAGAGGCAGGAACCGGCTCAAAGCTATCAGATCCGACGGTGACATCGAAAACCGCCGTGCGATAATTGCCAGCGCAAGAGTACAGTCCTTGGATGGTTAATCTATGTAATTCAAGCACTAACCCCTCTGTAATAGAAAAACCTGGGTGGTTTACGTCTAACCATTTATGGTATTCATCAACTTCGCCCAGGTTTCTGATCTCTATGTCGCGGCGCCATTCAGGATCGCTTGGACCTATCTTCATCCAGAACTCGTCTCACCCGCTCAATATCCAGATCCGGCCGTTCCATTCCGAGATTGCCATACACCGACTTGACTCGTTCCTCTTTGCGTGTATTGTCGTCGATGCCGAACCTCCGCGCAGCGCCGTTGCTTAGAGTAGATAGCCGCTTCAACAACTCGGTCCTGCTCATCAGGTAACCCTCCATCCAGGTTGTCCCCAAAATAGCAAAAACTCTGCCGGTAGTCAAGCAATTTTTGTGCCAAGTGGTAACTTGTAAGATTAGCTGAATCTACAAATCATGTCACACAACGTTCGTACTATCTATCTATCTAAAGATATGACCTCTTCACCGGCGAACCAGGCCACACTTACTACTTCCGCTCTCGGACTACTGATAATGCCGGCAACACCGGGTAACCAGCGCGATCGATGCGGGAGCCACAATCACCGTGACCACTGCCATTACTGATATCAGCTCGCTGAGTGCGACCAGTACGAGCCTCCATAGCTTTGGGCCGGACAGCGATAGCAGTAGCACTTTGTATGCGCAGGCAGACCCGACAGGCGCTGTAACCTGCTCTTCTTCTTTATAACGGCCCTCGGTTTGTGCGCCGAATTTTCGCTTATTGGCTCTTTATTGTGGATGCAGGGTAGAAGAGGCATCCCTCTTTGTCGGGCTCATCCCAATGTTTCAAGAAACTGACGAGGGCTTACGATACTGACGCCTTGGTATGTCCTCAGTTTCTGCAACTGCGTGTCTCCGGTGACCAGGTAATCAGCATTGGCGGAAACAGCAGTAGCCAGCACCAGATCATCCTCCGGATGGGTGGCTACTCCGGCAATATTGACGGTAATGGATGTGAAGATCGCCTCATCTCGTATCAGAGCGACGTTGTTGATACGCTGCGCCTCAGAAAAGCGGGTTTGGAAGTATGGCGCTTCAAAAGTTCGAGCCAGCTCAGCAAGGATGTGCTCGGAGACTACCAGAGTATAGAGCCGTTCTCGCCACGCCAAAAGTAGCTGGCCGGGGGCTGGCTCCGGCCGAACGAATCCAGAGGCCAGTACATTGGTGTCTATCACCGCCGTGATCACGATGCTCTTGCTGGGCGCTCCATCTCCGCTCGACGTTTCTTCCGCGCTGACGCAACAGCTTTGGCAACCTCGCCCTCAATTTCCTCGGTAGGTACACCCTCGAAGGCCTTCCAGCTCTCCTCAAGCGCTTTGAAGCGCTCAGCTCGTTGCTGCTCCAGTTGAGTAAACCGTTCCAAATCGTCGGCTGAGATGATGGCAGCCACAGGGATGCCGCTTTTTTCGATTATTACCCGCCTTTCCCGGCGAAACACCTGGTTAAGCAACTGGCTAAATTGTTGCCTCGCCTCGGAGGCCTTCATTGTCTGGGTCATCGGTTCGCGCTCGCGCATGTCACCTCCCCAAAAGTTGTTATCATTTGTACAAAATAGCACAATGTTGCCATGTTGTCAAGCAAGGCGGGTTGGCTAGTTGACTGATAAAGTCAGACCTAGTATTTGTGCCAAGTGGTAACTTGTAAGATTAGCTGAATCTACAAATTATGTCACACAACGTTCGTACTATCTATCGACATCGAGCTTCGCCTACGAGGTTTCCTGTAGCATTACCGTTCATTGCACGCCGGACTCGCGTGCAGAGGTCCAAGCTCGGTTGCGTGACGCGTGCGAGGGCTCTATCGCTCTATTGACGCTTCAATCGCCCCATCACCCGCCCCCACCGCTTCAAAAACGCCTGCCCCACCAGCCGTAGCGCCGTGCGCGCGTAAACGCGCTCGCGGACGGTCTCGCGCAGGATCCAGCGGCTGCTCCCGGTGTTGCGCAGGCCGTGCTCGATACCGGGCGGGACGTGGACCATCGTGCCCCGGCCGGCGCGCAGCCAGCGGTCTCCGACGTAGATCTCGCCCTCGCCTTCGACGACGTCGAAGACCTCGTCTTTGTGCGGGTGGCGATGCAGCGGCACGCTCTGGCCGGGCTCGAAGCCCAGCACGACGCCGGCCAGGGAATCGCTGGCGAAGACGACTTTCACGCCGATCTGGGTGGCGTTGAAGGACGCGCTATCGAGGGCCTGCACCACCGTGGCCTGTTCCACCGTCATTTTGCCGGTGACCTCGCCTCGCGCAAAGATACGTCGCCGGTGATCACGCGCCGCAGGCCGCCGTCGGCGGTGCGCAGCAGCAGGACGCCGTCGGGGTCGACGTCTACGGCGAGGCCGGTTTCGCTCGACTGGCCATTGGTGACCATGACCATCTTGCCCAGCGTCGCCAGCCGGGCGCGCCATTCGTCGTGGATCGCCTGATATTCGCCGCGCTTGACCGCTTCGTAGCGGCGCTCGATCTCTTCGAGGACGCTCAGGATCAACGGGACGCGGGGCACCGTCCGGCCAAGCTGGAGGGAGAGGCTGGTGGCGGTAGCGGCGAGCAGCGGGTCGTCGGCGAACTCCACGTTGACGTTGAGCCCCAGGCCGACGACGGCGAAGCTGATCGCGTTCCCGCCGAAGCCGACCTCGGTGAGGATGCCGCCGACTTTCCTGTTGTCGATCAGCAGGTCATTCGGCCATTTGAGGTCGCAGCGCAACCCGGTGTGCCGCTCAATGGCCGCGCTGGCGGCTGAACCGGCGAGCATCGTCAGCGTGAAGATGCGGGCCGCGGGGATCGAGGGGCGCAGGAGCAGCGACATCAGGATGGAGCCACCGGCCGGCGCGTACCAGACGCGCTCGAGCCGTCCCCTGCCTCTGGTCTGCTGCTCCGCCAGCACCACGACGCCTTCGGGCCTATCGTCGAGCGCCGCCTGCTTGGCGACGTCGTTGGTCGAGGCTGTGGTTGGCAGATAGATTATCTCCCGTCCCAGTGTCGCCGTGTGCAAGTTGTCCCTGATCTGCTGCTCGATGTTTTCGTCCAAAGCTGCTGCTCCTCGTGGAAGCAAGTATATAGGAAAGAAGATTGCGCGAGCAAGGGCCTACAGAGCTTCGCGAACAGACGCTTGCAAGAAAGGTGAAAACTTGGTAAATTGAGGTTGTACCCGAAGACCCGATGTGAGCGATCCCTGCTCGCTGACAGCACGAACTGGAATGGTGACTCTGGTTAGCTCTCCAAAGTATGTGGTGAGGTGTGATTGTGAAAAGCAAGAGAATCCTACTGGCTGGCAGCGTTCTGTGCCTGTTATCCGTGGCTTTATCCGCCTGCGCTACCGCGACGCCGACCCCAACGCCCGTGCCGACCAAGCCTGCGGCTGCTGTGCCGACTAAGCCAGCGGCAGCCGAGCAGGCCAAGCCAGCGGCCAAAGAGGTAGCTAAACCAGCGGCAAAGCCGGCTGAAAAGTCTGCCGCCAGGGCTCCTTTGAGTCCGCCAGTTAAGGTAAGATATGGTGCTAACCTTGCCGCCAGCGATGGCCCGATTTACGTGGCTCTGGAAAAGGGCTACTTCAAGGAGGAGGGCATCGACGTCGAGATAACGACATTCGATACGGCGGCCAAGATGATCCCGGCCCTCAGCACCGGGCAATTGGAAGCGGGCGGCGGTGGGATAACGGTGGGGCTGTTCAACGCCTTTGCCCGCGAGATCGGCATTCGGGTTGTGGCGGACCGGAGTGGCAATGCGGCTGGACACGAAGTCGACTCCTTCGCGCTTCGGCCTGACCTGGCCGATCGGGTCAAGGATTTCAAAGACATGAAGGGGCTGAAGATCGCCTTGACTGCCAAGGGTGCGCCGCCCCATCCGGAACTCGGCAAGGCCCTGGCCAAAGGCGGGCTCACCACCAAAGATGTCGAGATGATCGAGATGCCCTGGCCCGACGCAATCGCGGCCCTGACCAACAAGGCGGTCGATATGGTGATATTCAGCGAGCCATTCTCGACTCAGGTTGTAGAGCAGGGCGTGGCCATCGACTGGAAGCGCGTGCATCCGGACATCGATCCCGATCGCAAGAACGGCGTTTTGATGTACGGGCCCCAGTTCGTTCAGAGCCAGCCCGAGGCGGCCAGGAGGTTTATGATCGCTTACATCAGAGGAATCCGGACGTATTTGGATGCTATGGATAAGAACGTTGGCAAGGACGAGGTCATAAACATTCTCGTCAAGAACACGACCATTAAGGATCGAGCCGTCTACCTCAAGATGAAAACCCCGGGTTTCGACCGCAACGGTTACGCGTCGATCAAACAACTGGTGGACGATCAGAACTTCTTCGTCGGCGAGGGCCTCATAAAACTCGACCAGAAGGCCGACGTCAACAAAATGGTGGACAATTCCTACGTGGAGTATGCGCTGAGCGTTGTGGGTAAGGAGTAGCTCGGAATAGTTGAGCATCACTGCGGCTGGCGATAACAGCCAGCGAGCTGACGACATCGTAGGGGCGACCGGCCGGTCGCCCCTACGTTATTGGCATGGGGCTCGATATCTCCCACACGCGCTTAGCGCAACGTCGCGCGCTAGACTTCGCGGAACTCGCCTTCGATGGTTCCCTCGTCGGGGCCTTGTCTCTGGCCCGGCTGACCGCCAGCGGGACCACCGCCTTCGCCGGGCTGCTGTTGCTGGTAAACCGCGCTGCCGATCTTCTGCATCGCGTTAGAGAGGTCGTCCATCGCCGTGCGGATGTAGCTGACGTCCCCGCCCTGGAGGGCCGAGCGCAGGGCCGCTATCTTGCCCTCGACCTCGCTGCGCAGGTCGGCCGGCACCTTGTCGCCGTGCTCTTGCAGCGTGCGCTCGGCAGAATAGGCCAGCGCATCGGCCTGGTTCCTGGTCTCGATCTCCTCGCGGCGTGCCTTATCCTCTTCGGCGTGCAGCTCGGATTCGCGCACCATTTGGTCGACCTCTTCCTTCGAGAGCCCAGAGCTGGCGGTGATGGTTATCTTCTGCTCCTTGCCGGTGCCCTTGTCCTTCGCCGATACGTTGAGTATGCCGTTGGCGTCGAGGTCGAAGGCGACCTCAATCTGCGGAATGCCGCGCGGCGCGGGCAGGATGCCGTCGAGGTTGAATCGCCCGATGGACTTATTCTCCCCGGCCATCGGCCGCTCTCCCTGCAGCACGTGGATCTCGACGCTGGTCTGGCTATCGCTCGCGGTCGAGAAGATCTGGCTCTTGGAGGTCGGGATCGTGGTGTTGCGGGGGATGAGTGGCGTCATCACGCTGCCCAGCGTCTCGATGCCGAGCGTCAGCGGCGTCACGTCCAGCAACAGGACATCCTTGACCTCGCCCTTGAGCACGCCGGCCTGGATAGCCGCGCCAACGGCCACGACCTCGTCAGGGTTCACGCCCTTGTGAGGCTCCTTGCCGAATATCTGTTTGACCTTTTCGACCACGGCGGGCATCCTGGTCATTCCGCCGACGAGCACGACCTCGTTGATCTGATTCATCGCGAGATTGGCATCCGCCAGCGCTTGCTTACACGGTCCGGCGGTCCGCTCGATCAGGTCGGCCACCAGTTGCTCCAGCTTGGCCCGGCTGAGGGTCATGGTCAGGTGCTTGGGGCCGGTGGCATCGGCGGTGATGAAGGGTAGGTTGATCTCCGTTTGCATCAGCGTGGATAGCTCGCACTTGGCCTTCTCGGCGGCTTCCTTGAGCCGCTGGATCGCGACCTTGTCCTGCTCCAGGTCGACCTGGTTCTGCTGCTCGAACCGGTCGAGGAGGTGCTCGACGAGCCGGTTGTCGAAGTCGTCGCCTCCGAGGAAGGTATCGCCGTTCGTCGACTTCACGGCGAACACGCCGTTCTCCATCTCCAGGATCGTGATGTCGAACGTGCCGCCGCCGAGGTCGAACACGGCCAGGCGCTGGCTGTGCGTCTGCTCGATCTGGATGCCGTACGCCAGCGCCGCCGCGGTCGGCTCGTTGATGATCCGGAGCACGTCGAGCCCGGCGATGCGCCCGGCGTCCTTGGTTGCCTGCCGCTGGGAGTCGTTGAAATAGGCCGGGACGGTGATGATCGCC
>JACPRP010000024.1 GCA_016189905.1 Chloroflexota bacterium
GACTTCACTTAGTAATAAATCTTGAACTTAGTAATAAAGCTTGAAAAGGAACTTAGCTCCCTTTCCTTCTTCACTTTCAACCCACATTTGCCCGCCGTGGGCCTCGACAAAGTTCTTTGAAATATAGAGGCCCAGGCCGCTTCTCGACTCCCCATTGCCGTCTTCGACCATTCCATATTTGTTGAAAATGTGGTTGAACTTGTCGACCGGAATTCCTCTACCTCTATCGTTTACCCAGACCGTAACCCCCTCGTCATCGGCGGTCGCCCCGATTTCGACGGGCTCACCTGCTGGCGAGTATCTCACGGCATTGCCTATCAAATTGGTGAGCACCTGCTCGATCTTCGCCGCATCGCCGCGGATCAGAGGGAGCGTCTCCGGCACGTGCAACTCCAGAACGTGATCCCGACTCAACGGCTCGGCGGCGGCGACCGCCTGATGGATCAAGTCTGGCATCGACAGCGGCTGCCTCGACATTTCCAATAGCCCGGCTTCCATCTTGGAAATATCGAGTATGTCGTTGATGATCCCTATCATTCTGTTGCTTTCGGTCTCGATGATTCTAGAATACCTCTCGACCACCTCTGGTTTGGCGCAAGCATTCTGCCGCAGCACTAATTGCGCAAATCCCTTTATCGAAGTTAGAGGAGTGCGAAGCTCGTGCGCGAGCATAGCCATAAAATCAGTTTTGTGTCTCTCTAACTGCCGCAGCTTGGTCACGGTATCTCGTTCCGCCTGAAAAAGACGCGCATTTTCGATGGCTACCGCCGCTTGATGGCCGAGCGCGACCAGCCGCTGCATATCTTCCTCGCTAAACTGTCGTGGCCCGCCGCGCGCAAACGCTTCGATCACGCCAATGCACTGCCCTCTTAGCATCAGGGGAACGCCGGCGTAGCTCGTGACACCCTCGCGGCTGGCCAGGTCCCTCAGGTTTGCGTCCTCGTCGCTGGCGATATCGGCTATTGACAGGGTAAGCTGGCCCTCAGCCACAAACCCGGCCGGCTTAACGCCAAGCGCAAGTCGATCCCGTCGCCCAAACTCTTTGCTCAACCGGCAGATGGCCTCGACGCCGAGCGTCTTCGTGCTGCTATCCAGCAGCCAGACCGCCGATGCATCAGCACCGAGAATGGATGCGGTGGCTTCGGCTACGCGGTCGAGCACATCGCGCAGGTTCAGGCTTGACGTGACCACCTGGGTGACGTCACACGTCACCGACTGGAGCATCGATAGCGAAGCGACCTGTCGTTCCATCTCCGCCATAAACTCACAACGAGCGACCGCCGCGGCCACACTGTTGGCCACGGTCGCCATCAGGTCCATCTCACGCCTGCCCTGGTCGGTCGCCTTCCCGTCGCCAGCGATCAAGATCAGGCCACGGACGCTATCGGCAGTCGCGACCGGGATGCTGAGCAAGCCTGGCGTGTCGAAGATGGCCGCGAGCTTGTCCAGCAACGCGTCGTCTTCGACGTCAACGGTTTCGCCGCCGCCGTCGCTTATGATGCGCCGGCAGAGGTCAGGCGTGACCTCGTTGGCGAGCAGACTTTCCTCTGTTGCGCCCAACCCTTTGGCCACGACGCAAGTCGAGCCTGCCCTCGCGGCATCGAAAGCCAGAATTGCCACCCTTGAGGCGCCAGCTATCGCGACGAGGCCACTTAGAGCTTCCTCCAACACCTCCATTATATGTGAGCAGGCATTGAGCCTCTTCGTCAGATGGCAAAGAAGGCTCGCATCCGCTTCATTCAGATGGCCCCGGCGATGAGCGCCCTCGTTCTTGGCTGCCTCATTGGAATCAATCATCATCGCGTCCCGTTTTGCCAACTGCATCCGTGCATCCTCCTGGTCTCCTCCCCTGGCCGGCAGACTGGCGAACACTGCGGCACTTGCAATTGGACCACACCCACTGGGCATTTCGGACATAACATATACCTACTTAGATTATAATGCGATGGTCACAAAGTTGACAACTTTAGCCAACTTATTGGAAGAGCCAGCCAAAGCCCCTGGTGTGCGGCCACTAGGTCTGCCTTTTCTTAGTCGCAGGTTGAAACGCTGCAAGTTCCGTGCCAGTATAGTTTCGACGCGCCCCTGGCAGAGCGTATGATCAACCGGAGGCAGCCTGAGCCATCTTACTCTTGCTGCATACATAATGGGGCATGCCTTTGAAGCGAAGAGGACGAATTGTCTTCCCTCAAGAAGCGACAAGCGGTCTCAGCGACATGGTTGACATAGATGAACTGGCCAGGGACCTCGCCTGCCTTAAATGCGGTGATTGGTGCGACGACTGTCGAAGCCCGGCCAATGCGCGACGCTCACACGTTGTTATAACGAGAACGCAGAGCAGCCATAGTGCCATTGTTTATAGGCTCATTCAAATACACATCCCCGTTGCGAATCTTCAAGTTGAAGCCGCAACCCGGGTTAGTGCAAACCCATGCCTTATAGTGGATAGCCGCTCCCTGATTCCCGAAGTCTGAAAGAGGCACCAAATCCCCGCTCTCACACTTTCGGCACTTCGGGAAAACCATCTGGGAACCCAAGCCCTCGCTCACTTAATCACCTCCAATTCACGGACACTCGCGAAGAATCTGAGGGCAGCGAATGGGTTTTCGAGGAAGTAAGCCACACAGTGCCCGTCAACGCAGTCGACCTTGACGCTCCATCCCGACAATTGCCTCTTATGCTCCGTCTTCCTGGGTAGACCTACAATCTCGGAGCCGTCGGTCACTTCAACAATAAATATCATAACAGCCAACCATCTTACTGTCAACAACCTGTGGCATAGATTATGCGCGCTGGGGGGGGAGATACCGCGTCAGGAGGCAGGGGAGGTTCGTATGGTTAAGGATAACGAGCAAACACGCATCAAGGTCGAAGCGGCGCTAGCGCCACTGGCATACAGGCCGATCGATGTCACCGTCGACGACGATGGCATTGTCTATCTCAACGGAACCGTGCGGTCCGGTGAAGAAAGGGAGCTGGCCATCAGGCTCGCCGGGGGGGTAGAAGGGGTCCAGAAGGTCAGCAGCAATCTGGAAATCGCGGAAGTGGGCTCGATGGACCTGGAGAGGTCGGGCGATTCATTCCAGGAATCAGATGAGGAAGAGGTGGATCTCGGGTCGAGCGTCGAGCCAGATTTCACCGAAGCGCTGGGGACGACCGACGTTATGGAATCGTCCTCCGAGGCCGAGCCGTTCTTTCCCCCCACCGACCCTGTCGTCTTTCCCATCAGGCGTGAAGAGGGGGGTATTGAGGTGGTTGGCGGCTTCGCGCCAACCTCGGAGGACGATGTTTCAGAGCCTCGCGACTATCCGCCGAAGGTCTATCAGACCGACGACGAGCTCGCGGGTAACGTGCGCCGCGCCCTGGCGCGTGATGCGAGCACTGCCAGCCTCGACATCCGGGTCCTGGTGTACAACGGCATCGTCCATCTACGCGGACGGGTCCAGTCGATCGAGGATGCTGAACAGGCAGAATCGGTGGCGGCTGAGGTGCCCGGCGTCGTCGAGGTCCGCGAGGAGCTCGAATATTGATTTCCTTCGCGCCTGCCGTTCCTCAGCCATTCGACCGGCACTTTCGACCAGGCGTCGAACTGGCCCAGAATTCTTCTTGCCACGACCGTGCGCTAATGATATATTAAGACTGGTGGCGACCTGGCACTAGTAAGCCAGCAGGTACCTCAGCCCGGGGGCCATCAAGGAGGCGAGTTATTGAGGATTTTCTTCGGTATCACCGGTCAGCTCGGCTATGGGGGGCTGGTGCAGCAATCAGTTATACTCGTCAAGTACCTTCGGGAGTTCGGGTGCGAGGTTTTTCCACTTGTCGGCCTGGCTCCGCCTCATAACGACGAGGTCGATCTGGACGAGCTGAATTATACGTTCGACGCATTCAACATCGCCGACTATATCTTGCGCGATAAGCCCTCCGTGGTGCGCTGGCTCCTGGGTTGGTATGCACGACTTCAGGTCGCCAAGAAAGACCCTCAGAAGCTGAAGAAGCCCAGGCTGAACGGTCAGTCTTTTGCCGATATGGATATCAAGAAGCTGCTAAACAACCTCATCTACCACCCATGTGAGAACGATATCGAGAAGGTGAACAGGCTGCGTCGGGAGTTCAAGCCCGACATCGATTACGCCTGTGAGCTTTCCATGGCCAGTTATTTTGGCGCGCTGGACGATCTGCGCATCCCGCTGGTGACGGCCGCTCAAGGATATGAGCTTTGCCATCGCTACGGCGTCGATCTCATCCCGGCAATCCGCAACAACGCCGACCGGATCGACGCGGTGGTCTCTGGTTCCGTGGCGAACGTGAAGGAGAATATCGCGCGCGAGCTTCCCTTCCTTTTGCCCAGAACCCACGTGGTCCACTACGGCATCGTCAACGACGAGCACTACGCTATGACTATGGACGAGGCGAGGAGAAGAACCCGGCAATTCGTCAAGGACAGCGATGACTTCACGATTATTTCGCTGGGGCGCATGGACATCGAGAAGGGAGTAGATCTGGCGCTGCATACGGTCAGGATTCTCCTCAACGACGGCGTCAGGGTGAGGCTGAGGTTGGTGGGCGACTGGCCCATCAACGCACATTACTTGCCTGTGCTCAACACAAAAATCGCGATGATGGACCTGCAAGAGCACGTGGACTGCATTGGTTTCGTCGAGAGCAAAGCCGATAAGGTGGCGCTGTTGAAGACGAGCGATACCTTCCTGGCGACATTCATCAAGTCTGAGCCTTTTGGTCTGGTCATCTGTGAAGCGATGGCCGCCGGGCTGCCTGTCATTTCGCCGGATACAGGCGCTGGCCGCGAGATCCTGGACAGGAACGGCCGTCGCAGCGGCTTGATCTATCGCACACAGGATACCGGCCAGATGGCGGATGCGGTGAGATACCTGGTCGAGCACCCTGAGGAAGCCCGTGAGTTAGGCCGGAACGGCGTCACCGCCGTGTGCGAGCACTTCAACGCGCGCAGGATGGCTGAGGATATCTTGAAGTTGTTCGAAGAGCTGTTATACAGTAGAGATGGTGGAAAAGGAGCTGTTTTCACAATGCCCGAGGTGCATGTGGCTAGCTAGCTCAATATTTCCGCAAGAATGCCATAAGTAGGGAAGACCGGCCGGTCGCCCCTACGATAGAGGGCAGACACGGTGGCTGGTGGCTGAATATGGCAGGAATTACGGGTTCCCTGCCCTTGGAAGATGTGGATGATTTGGACAGAGTAGGGCTGATTCAGCATTTGAGAAAAGAAGGTATTACAGACGAGAGAGTGCTGGCGGCGATGCGGAAGGTCAGACGCGAGCTATTTGTTCCATCCCAGTCGGAGCATCTCGCCTACGCCGATCGGCCGCTGCCCATAGGGGAAGGGCAGACCATCTCTCAGCCTTACATCGTCGCACTGATGACCCAGGCGCTGCGCATTACCCCACAATTTAGGGTGTTGGAGGTGGGCACCGGGTCGGGCTACCAGACCGCGCTAGTCGCGGAGCTCGCGGCGCACGTGGTCTCTCTGGAACGTCACCGCTCGCTCGCGGACCGGGCCAGGCTACGCCTGGCCGCGCTCAGCTATCAAAACGTCGAGGTACACAATGCCGATGGCGCGTTGGGCTGGGCGTTAGCCTCGCCTTACGACGCAATTATGGTGACGGCTGGCTCGCCGCGCATACCGGAGCCGCTGATCGAGCAGTTGGCGGACCGTGGACGTATGATTATCCCTGTCGGGTCGTTGCGATTCCAATCCCTTCGCCTCGTGGAGAGAAACGGCGCCCAGGTCCAGGTGTTGGACCTGGGCGCCTGCCGGTTCGTGCCCCTGGTTGGGGAAGGGGCCTGGCAAGAGGACATCGATGACACGGAGTACTGGGGCATATAGTCCTCCGCTACTTACCGTTTCCACTCAACGCGGTGATCAGCTCTGAAGCTTGCTTCTTACTTAGCATCGTGGGGGCGCATCCGTATTGGGCGACGCAGCGCTCTTCCATCTGAGAGCTGCTCAACCCGTGCTGATCTCGGCCGATCAAGTATATCGTGCGAATCTGTGCTGGCGTGGCGAGCGCCGCTGGGCCTGCCCCATTGCCAGGCGCAATATCGCTCCGCCCTGGCTGACGTGTGATGCCCTCGTGGGCCGGGCCGTTATGCGCTCCCCCGGGCGTGTCGTCGTCCTCGTTTAGCTCTTCGAGCGCGGCGACCCCTACATTGACGGCGTCGCGCAGGGCCCGCGCTTTTGCTCTGGTCTCGGCCATCCGAATGAGGCAGCTCGTCATCGCCGGCGCGACGTTCGACGGCGAAGCATCGCCGATCCCCGTAAAAACACCCTTCTCCGTTTCCACTGTCGCCTGGCAAATCGCGGTCTGCCGGTTATCCTCCGTCGGCACCTGAAGCAGCGACGTCTTGATCGACTTCAGCCCCTGGGCGTGCGCTTCGTCCAGCAATCCCGCATAAAGCACAAACATCTTTCCCTGTCGTTCCACCACAAACTCTTTCTTCATCGCTCACTCCTCGCTAGCTCGATAACTGACTGAACACTGCCCATAATCGCGATATGGCCGAGACCGATGGCCGACACCGACGCGTCCTTCGGCGGAAGGACGCGTCGGTCTGAACTCGACCGGGGCAAAGAGAACATTTGTTCTGACCATCATTATACAGCGGGCACGGTGTTTGTCAATAAGCTATGGGGCTGGGCCGAGGATGTCTCCTGGCTTATGTAGGCAAAATGATTGCCTACCGTGACGCAAGAACGGCAATTCCGACGGCTGTGTTGGCCGGGCTCAGACGGCGGGGGAAAACGGAGCCGGCAGCACGGTTGCGCGATGAGCCGCAACTGCCGAGCGCCTATGCGTATACTTTCTCGCCGCGATCGCTAGCTCGTCGATGTCGAAAGGCTTCTTGATGAAATCGTCGGCACCGGCATCGATAGCCGCTTTGATAATCGGGGCCTGGCTCATCGCCGAGACGATGACGATCGGCACCTTCGCGGTGGCAGGAATCTGACGCAGGTTCTTACAGAGCATCAGGCCATCTTCGTTGGGGAGTGACAGGTCGAGCAGGATGAGACTCGGGCGACGGCGTTTGAGATACTCCCACATCCCCTTGCTATTGGGAGCCACATCCACGGTGTATCCTTGCTCTGCCAGACTCGCGACGATTACCTCTCCGATGAACTCGTCATCTTCCACCACCAGCACTCTCTTGCCCATGGGTGATCTCCTGCTTTCCGGGGCGTCTTTTTAAGTCTTCTTCTGCAATAATCGTGCCACAGATTTACATATTATTAGTACTTTGGTACTATTGACCATTACTTTTGGCAAACCTTACAATTCAAGCAGTCTACATAAACAGCCGATAAGCGCTTTCTACGAGGAGTCACTTATCCGAGCCGAAAGCGCCATGGTCTAAACCGGGTATTGAGTGCTTGTTCGGGTCTGCCTCGGCAAACATTGGGGTTTGCGGTATCGTCCTCTCAGCTAATGCGCGGTCCCCGGTCCAAAGGGTCCTTCGGTTGTGGCTCACCGGCCAGGCCGGGGAACGAGCTAGAGCAACAATTTCTACCTGTTCTATAGGAGGCGACCACCGCTTCGCCGGTGGCGCCCGATGCGTCTCGTTGCTCAACACGGCCCAACGGCTGTAGCCGCACGAAGCCTATCCTCTGGTGCGACCGCTAGGCGTTATGGGATCACGGAGAGCTACCTGCAATGGGCAGCCGGCCTCGTGAGCAACAGCACCCCGGCACCTTTGATTTCTTGTAGTTCACTCGCTTAGCGATATACTAGAGGGGGGATCGCTATCATTTCAAAAGGAGAATGCCCGTGAAAAAGAAGGATCAGCGGAGGAAGACACGGCTAGGCTTGGAATCTCAGGACGACGTCGGCTACCTCACTGGCCGCCGTACACCTACAGAAGAGGAAAAGCAGATCAAGACGCCGAACCCGAGGCGTTCTACCAGAGCTACCAAGCAGACGCGCAAGACCGAGGAGGGTGGTAAAGATAGCTAGGAGGAGGGGAAGAGCAGTGGTGGACGAGGTAAAAAGAGACGAATATCATCAGTTGACGACAGATTTCGCCCAGATAGTCAATAGAGCAAAAGGTAGCTACCAGGAAAAGGCGCCTGGGCGTCAAATAGATTTCGTATCGCTGTTCATGGGCTCCAGGTCGGGGATTATCTGCAAGGCCGACGAGCGCGGCATACCACAGGTAATTGTCTCCGGCGAGGAGGCCGACAACCAGGGCAACAAGCGCATTCAGCGCTTCTTCATTGGGCTGCAGTCCGAGGTGGCCACCAAGGACGCCGATTTCGAATCGGCTAATCTTGCCGAGCACGAGACCATCGTCAAGGAGTTCGAGGTAACCAGCCAGGGACATGAGCTGGTGAAGAACGCCATCAACGAGGCCCAGCGCGCTGGCGAAAGGGTTCAACGTAAGATCGACGAGGAGAACTACGAATGGTTCCCCGTCGTCCACTTGAAAGGCGAAGAGAAATCCATCAACGCCGACACGGAGCCCAAGATCGACCTCGATCTGGTGGTCAGTCTGGTGGCTGGAGCGCGTCAGATCATTCGGCAGGCTCTGGGCGCCAAATTGGACAAGGTCGAAGTCTTGTTCATCAAGTTCAGCGATCACACCGAGTACGCCGACACCGACGGGATGCGCTACGACCAGATAATCCCACGGTTAGGCATCACCATCAGCGTGCGCACCAAGGATGGCTCCGAGGCGTTCGGCGCCATACGCGGAGCGATGGGTGGCCTTGAGATTCTGCGACGCTACGAGAAGCCCGAACACGGCGACCGCGATTACTTGACGATCGTTCAGGACCTCGCCCGCCGGGTGGCGCGTGAGGCCATCGACCTGGACCGCGCGATGGGCTCCTCCATTCTGGGCACCGAATGCCCGGTTATCCTGGCGCCCCAGGTGGCCGGCGTGCTGGCCCACGAGGTGTTCGGCCACACCAGCGAAGCCGATATCATCTGTGAGAACCGCCGGAGCAAAACCGCCCAGTTCACCCTCAAGAGCCGGATCGGCGCGCAGGTTAGCGACCACGCTAGCTTCGCGATGGTGGACAGCGGCTCGGCGAACCTGATGTTTGGCGATCGGGGAATCAAGTACGGCTTTGGCTCACTGGTCTTCGACGAGCAGGGCTGTGAAGCGAAAGAGACCCGCATCATCGACAAGGGCATCCAGATCAACGTCCTCAACGACCGTTACACATTCAACGAGATCATAGACGGACTGAAGGACGAGATCGTCACGGGCATGAGGGAGCACGGGTTGACCGGCAATACCCGTCGCGAGAAGTACGATATGCCGCCTCAGGTGCGGATGTCGAACACCTTCATCCTGCCGGACGAAAAAGGCCCGGGCAGTCTGGCCGAGATGGCCGCGATGATCCCGAAGAACAAGCGTGGCGTCTACGTCAAGAGCTGCGCCGGTGGCTGGGTCAATCCGGATGGCGGTGAGTTCATGGTGAATGGCAACCTGTGCTACCTCATCGAGAATGGCATCATCACCGACAAGCCTATCAAAGACGTCAGGATAACGGGCAACGTTGCCAAGTTCGTCGATGCCATCAAAGCCATCGGCAACGCCAACACGATGCACCACACGTTCACTGGATACTGTGGCAAGAACGACCAGTGGGTTCCGGTCGAGGGCGGAGGCCCGCTGCTCTATATCGAGAATGCCACGCTGGCCGGCGGCAGTTATCCCGATCGCTCCTGGAGCGAGCTCGTCGCCGAGTATGATCGGCAGCATCGCCAGGTGCTCGACGGCAAACGGATGCTCGATAGCGTCTACCTGCCCGAGATTGGCGAAGTCGTCGGCAAGAACACGTCACAGGCGAAGGTCTGCCTCGTCACGACGGCTATGCCGGTGCGCGACGAGGTCGCGTACGTGCTAGGGGCGGGCGATCACGCTTCTTTCGTCAATGTGAACGGCAAGCTGATGCGAAGGGGTGATCGTTTTGAATGAAAAGGCTTTCACCGAGGTCAAACGGCGCGAGCTGCGGCGTTTCCACGGCGCCGTCGATAGCGTTGTCGAAGGCCTGCTGCTCAAGAAGTATGAGGAGACCAGAAAGGCGGACGAGTACCGCGACTACGCTCGAGTGTGTGGCCTCATCAAGAGCAATCTGCACACTCTGGATCTGATCGCCGACAAGACCGGGCCGCTTTTCGAGACCACCGACGAGCGCAGCAACTGGGAGATCTATCTTTCTGGACTGCGCCACATCCTCAGAAAAACGTCGGACTCGTACCTTTTTAAGTTCGTGTTGCCGATGTTGGGGCTCGATGGCGTTCGCGAGAAGCTGAGCGCCTACACGGTCAAGTGTCTCGATCAGCTTCACGCGAGCCAGAAAACGATGCGAGAGGTCGACGGCTACGTGAGGAACTTGAGCAAAGGCTGCGCTATCGGCCAGGAGTATCGTGCCCAGGACAACGAGCTGCCGCGCCTCTACGCCTCCATCAAGACCTGGTCGTCCAAGGACGATCTCGATCACTTTCTGACCGGCCTCGCCGAGTTCCTCGACGTATCGGTCGAAGTATTCGTGGTTGGCCCGGTGCAGTTGTACCTGATGTTGGGGCGCGATGCCTTCATGATGATCTTCAAAGCGTTGAGCGTCGGCAAGCTGTCTGAACTGAGAGAGAGCGACAGACATTATGAAGACACGATGCGCTTACACGAGTTCGTCAACGGCCTCATGGCAAACTCGACGACGGTGCAGGTGATGCAGGAAGTGATGAAAGAGTCCGTCAAGGAGTACACGAAGCGATTGCGTGACGAGCAGGAGCGCCTGCGGGCGCAACTGCCGACGAAGGAGCTGAAGCAGCGCTTCGCCCAACGCTACGAGAGCGGAATACTGTTCCGCACCCGGGAGGAATAAGACTGTCCCAAGAACTCTTGGATGTAGCCATCCGTAGCGCGGGGGCTCGTACCCCGCCCGGACCGGGGCGGGGGACGAGCCCCCGCGCTACGTCTATGGAAAACTTCGGAAAACTTCCTGAAATAGATAGCGCCGGAGCCCTCACTGCATCGGAATGTCGTACTCTTTCATCTTCGCGTACAGAAGGCGACGGTAGATGCCAAGCACCTTCGCCGCCTGGCTGCGGTTGCCCTGAGACTGCTCCAACGCCTCGAGAATCAGTTGCTTCTCGACCTCGGCGATGATATCCTTCATCGGCACCTGCTTTTGCACCTTCTCCTCGATATCGACGAACTTCTTTTCTGTCATCGGCGACAGCAGCAGGTGCTGGCGGGTGATTACACCCCCTTGCGACAGAACGACGGCCCGCTCGACGGTGTTCTCCAGCTCGCGCACGTTGCCCGGCCAGTCGTGTCGCGATAGCACTTCCAGAGCGTCCTCGGAAATCTTCGCCGGGGGGCTGGTAGCGCTGAAGCGGTGCTTGTTCAAGAAATGCTCGATCAACAGCGGGATATCTTCCTTTCGCTCCCGCAAAGGCGGCATGTGTATGGTTATGACGTTGAGCCGGTAATACAGATCGTCGCGGAAGTTGCCCTTCGTCACCTCTTCGGACAACCGCTTATTCGTCGCGGCGATCACGCGAACGTCAACCTTGATGGGGGTCGAGCCTCCCACGCGCTCGAACTCCCTCTCCTGCAAAACACGAAGCAGCTTCTTCTGTGTGCCGAGACTCATCTCCCCGATTTCGTCGAGGAAGATACTCCCCTTGTGCGCCAGCTCAAATCGTCCCTTGCGCTGTGCGTACGCGCTGGTGAAAGACCCCTTCTCGTGGCCGAATAGCTCGCTTTCGAGCAAGGTCTCGGGCAGCGAGGCGCAGGCCACCTTCACGAGAGGGCCGTTGCGGTACAGTGAGTTCTGGTGAATCACCTCGGCCATCAGCTCCTTACCTGTTCCCGTCTCGCCGGTGATAAGGACCGTCGCCTCTGTCCGGGCTACCTTGCCGATGGTCTTATAGATATCCAGCATCGGCTGCGTGTGGCCGACGATCCGCTCCGATGGGTCGTACTCGCCAAGCTGTGTGCGCAGCGTTCTGACTTCTGACGCCAGGGCCTGATACTCGAAGAAGCGATTGATGGTCAGCAGAACATTCTCGAGTTCGAACGGCTTGGTGATATAGTCGTGCGCCCCGAGCTGAATCGCCTTGATGGCCAGACTAGACGTACTGTAGGCCGTCATCAAGAGCACAGGGACGTTCAGGTCCTGCTCCTTGATTCTCTCCAACACGTCGACCCCGCTCATCTCTGGCATCCGCACGTCCATAACCAACAGGTCTGGCTTGCCGTTGCCGAGACGGCCGATAACCTCGGCGCCGCTTTTCGCTTCTGAAACAACAAAACCCTCATTTTCCAGGAAGGTTTTCAGCAGCGCTCTAATGGATGGATCGTCGTCGGCGATCAATATGTGCTTTTTGGTCATTATCGACTCTCCCAGATCACAACTGCGTGACACAGTTAAAACTATTATACGGTATGGCGTGAGTCAGAGCAAGGTACAAACCGGGACTCCGGACCGGTTTCCAATTGGCTTGACGTGGAGTCGCTCGCGTGCTATGATGTCTCTCGTCAATCGCGGCATGGCCCCTATTCGCTTGCCCGCAGGCTGGCCTGGTCTATCGGGACCGTTGGCGCACAGCCAGACGCTGACGTCTACATCTCCGTAGTCGGTGTGAGCCGGGCCCGATTTCCTCTTCAGCCATCATGCCTTATGGCACTGAGATCACTAACTCTCCTTAATTCATGGTCGTTGGGCGGCATCGAAAGCAAAGAAGGTGTCCTGATTGTGCACCAGAGGAAGAATACGAGCCAGACAGGGGGTTAACGGTGAGAACGATTACGTACCACGAGCCGAGGTCGGTAGACGAGGCCTGCCAGCTCCTGGCTGAACTTGGCAGCGAAGCCAGGGTGATCGCCGGGGGGCAAAGCCTAATGGTGCTGCTCAAGCAGAGGATCGTGGACCCGGGCCACCTGATCGATATCAAGCGCGTCGCGGAGCTCGATCACGTTCGGTTCGACGGAGGCGCAGCGCACATCGGCGCCCTCACCACGCACCGGGCCATCGAAACCGGCCAGCCTATCCGAGGCAAGCTTCCGATGCTATCGGAGGCGGTGGCCAAGCTCGGATCGGTGCAGATTCGCAACTGGGGCACGGTGGGTGGCAACCTGGCTCACGCCGATCCAGCGGGCGATCTGGCGCCGATATTGATCGCCCTGGGAGCGAGCGTCAAGGTGGTCTCGGCGCGAGGCACGCGCAGCCTGCCATTGGAGAGCTTCTTCCAGGATTTCTATGAGACGGCGCTGGGGCCAGACGAGCTGTTGGCCGAGGTGGAGGTGCCGGAGCCGGCGGAAGATGTTCGGGCCTGCTACGTAAAGGAGAGTATCAGACTGGGTGACATGGCAATCGTGGGGGTTGGCGCGGCGCTGGCGATAGACGAGAACAGTGGGCGCTGCACGAATATCAGGATCATCGTCGGCGCGGTGGATCGCACGCCGGTCAGGGCGAGCAGAATCGAGGAGGCGCTACGGGGAGCGCTGCCGGAGAAAAAAGCGCTGCGCGATATCTGTCAGGACGGGGTGGCCGATTACCATCCCCTGCCCGACATACACTTCTCCAGCGATTACAAGCGCACGTTGATGGCGGTGCTGATTAGGAACGTTCTAGAGAAACTGATCTACGGGGCGAATTGAGGACAGATACTCCGAACTCCGAGCTTGTGAGGTTGACGATGAAAGTGCCACTGCAAATAAACATTAACGGTGAGGACCACGAGATTCTGGTCGATCCCTGGCGGACGTTGCTGGAGGTCCTGCGCGACGAGCTTGGCCTCACCGGCACCAAGGAGGCGTGCAACACCGGCAACTGTGGCGCGTGTACGGTGATATTGAACGGGAAGGCCGTGAAGTCGTGCTTGATACTGGCGTTGCAGGCGGGAGGGGCGCAGGTAACGACGATTGAGGGTCTGGCGGACGAGGACAGGCTGCACCCGATTCAGCAAGCCTTCATCGACGAGTTTGCGGTACAGTGCGGCTTCTGCACGCCGGGGATGATCATGTCGGCCAAAGCCCTGTTGGACGAGAATCCGAACGCGAGCGAAGCAGAGATCAGGGCAGCCCTGCATGGCAACCTGTGCCGCTGCACGGGCTACACCAAGATCGCCAGGGCGGTGATGACCGCGCGCGATCGCGTGGATGGCAGGACGTAAGGGCAATTTCTAAGCATGTCACGATCAGTTCACACCAAAGGGGGCAAACGCTCCCAATAATTTCGTTGCGCTCTTTGTCCCTATAAACTTGATTCTTGCTCCTGCTTGATGTATATGTATAAGAGTTGATTGAAAACTCGATGAAAGCGGGGATCGTGATAGTTGAAGTTGAGGGAAAGCACATTGCACGAATTGTTGGCGGCTTTTGCGGCCCCTGCCGTGGCGCCAGCCGGAATCAGCGGTAGCGCTATCAGCGGGGCTATCGGCGCCGCGTTGCTGGTTAAGGTCGCCAGGCTGAGCGAGCGCAAGCTGCCTGAAGGGCCAGAGCGGGCGAAAGCCGTGATGCTGGCGGATAAGATCGGCCGCTTGTCCATTATGCTCGAAGACGTAGTCGACCAGGATGCGGCCGCGTATACGAAGCTTGTCAGCGTCAAATCCGCGCACGCCAAGGGGCTGGAAAGCGACGAGACGCTGGAAAGGGCCATGAAGACCGTGACCCTCATCCCCGGCGCGATGGGGCGCGCCGCGATGATCTGCATCAATCTCGCCGTCGAGCTGGCCGAGATCGCTCATCCCCCTGCCCTGTCCGATGTCGCGATGGGCGCGCTGCTCTGTAATGCGGCGGCGGAAGCCTCGCTGATCGCCGTGAAACACAATCTGGACGAGATATCCGACGAATCCTTTTGTTCTAAGATCCTCAGCAAGCTAGACTTCTTCGACGGACGGGACGCAAAGCTGGAACGCATAGCTCGGACCACCAGAGCACGAAGGCAGACGCCTCAAGCTGTGGGAGGACGAAATGGGCACAAGGGGCAACCCAGCTAAGGACCCGCCAGGGCTTCCTGATTACATCGTCGCCCTCACGGCTCCATCCGCCTATCCGCATCCGACCGCCGGGATAGAACTGCGCCAGACGCACATCTCTTACGTTCTGCTTACCGGCCGTTACGCTTACAAGATCAAGAAGCCCGTGAACTTCGGCTTCCTGGACTACAGCACATTGGATAAACGGCGCCACTTCTGCCACGAGGAAGTTCGCCTCAATAGCCGTATGTGCTCGGAAATCTATCTCGACGTCGTCGAGGTGCGCGAGGACGACGGACGCGTGGCCATCGGATCTGGCCGTCGTCTGCTGGATTACGCCGTGAAGATGCTGCAGCTTCCCGAAGAACGAATGATGGATCGTCTGCTCGAAAGCGACCGGGTGACCACAGAGATGATTCAACTGGTGGCCGCGAAGCTGGTGGACTTCTACCACCACGCCCGCACGGGCCCCGGCATCGCGCAATACGGAGCGCCGCGATGGATTTATGTCAATACAGAGGAGAACTTCAGCCAGACCCGCCCCTACGTCGGCCGCACTGTTTCGGCGGCTCAATACGACCTCATTAAACGGTACACCGAGGAATTCCTGGCTGACCACGTCGGCGTATTCGAGCAGCGGCTCGTGCGCGGCTACATCAGAGAAGGGCACGGCGACCTGCGGCCCGAGAGCATCTGCTTCACCGATGGCCTCTGTATCTACGACTGCATCGAGTTCAACGAGCGCTTCCGCTGCGGCGATATCGCGCTGGATATCGCGTTCCTTGTGATGGAGCTAGAAAGGCGGGCGCGCTTCGATCTTTCGCGGGAATTCGTGAACACCTACGTGCGCCTATCCGGCGACGACGGGATCAGCGAGGTCCTCGATTTTTACAAGGTGTATCGGGCCTACGTTCGCGGGAAGGTGGAGAGCTTCAAGCTGGAGGAGCCAGAGATTCCCGACGCCGAGAAAAGGCACAGCCTGGCCGCGGCGCGCCGCTATTTTGACCTGGCGGCCTCCTACTTGCAGCCGCTTTCGCCAGGATTGCGCTACTGATAGGATGGCTCAGGAGTAGTGAAGCAGCTCTGCGACGGCGATAGCCGATCCATTCGGTTCTGTAATCCGGCCTACATTACGCGAATGGAACAGTTCTTGCACGACAGCGTGCATGTTGGCACGGGTGGCGCAAGGCATACGCCACCGGCGGTGAGCGATGCCTCGCTGGTGGGCTGGCCCAGCCTCAGGGCTACCAGGAAAGGATAAAAGGAAACTGACGAACAAATACCTTTGTGTACACGGACATTTCTATCAGCCGCCGCGCTTCAACCCGTTTACGGGAGAAATGCCTCGTGAGGCTGGAGCCGAGCCATTCCACGATTTCAACGAGAAGATAGACGCCGAGTGCTACCGGCCTAACGCGCAGGACGGCAACTTCGAGCTGATGAGCTTCAACGTGGGTCCGACACTGGCCGCCTGGCTCGAGCGCCACGACCCTGAAACCTATCGGCTGATTCAGGCGGCGGACCGTGGCCACGTCGCAAAGACCGGCCACGGCAACGCGATGGCGCAGGCTTACAACCACACGATCCTGCCGCTCGCCAACAGCAACGAAAAACGCATCCAGATCGCCTGGGGCATCGCCGACTTCAGGCACAGATTCGGGAGGGAGCCCGAGGGCATATGGCTGGCCGAGACAGCAGTGGACTACGAAACGCTGTGCCAGATGGCTAAGCAAGGGATCAAGTTTACCATTCTTGCCCCCTGGCAGGCGGCGTCTGGCATCGATACCACCGAACCTTACCGCGTTTTCACCTGTGAGGGCGAGGCGATCGTGGTTTTCTTCTTTGACCACGATCTCAATATGAAGATCTCTTTCGATGAGACCCAGACGATCAATGCCGACTACTTTGCGTCTCAGATTCTGGCGCCCAGGGTCAATTGGAGCAAGCTACAGCGCGGCGAGCCAGAGCTGACATTCGTCGCCACCGACGGCGAGGTTTATGGTCACCACAAGCCTGGTCGAGACAGGTTCCTGCAGTATCTCGTCAAGACGGCCGCCCCGCGCGAAGGCTTCGACGTAGTCACGTTGGGCTGCTACTTCCACGCGCATCCGCCGCTCCACGAGGTGCACATCACGGACGAGACCTCGTGGAGCTGCTTCCACGGCGTGAGGCGATGGGAAGACCGGGACGATTGCGCCGGCGACCAGAATGACTGGAAAAAGAGGCTGCGCGAAGCCCTCAACGGGCTGGCCAGCCGCCTGGACGCGGCCTACCAGCAAATCGGTGCCAGGTTTGCGCGGGACCCGTGGGAGATTCTGGAGCGCTATATCGAGGTCAAGCTTGGCACGAAGACAGCCGCGGACGTAATAGCCGCCTTCGGCGCCAATCCTGCTAGCCCCGAAGGAGCCGCGCTGGTGACGATGATGGAGAGCCAGTACTATCGTCAGTTGATGTTCACCAGTTGCGGCTTTTTCTTCGACGATCTCGACCGCATAGAGCCCTACAACAACGTGGCCTTCGCGGCAAAGGCGCTCGAGCTCGCCAGGGCGGCCGGGGTAGACGACGTGGAAGCTACATTCGTCAACGGCCTCGAAGCCGCCAGGAGCTGGCGCACCGGACGAACAGCGAAGGACATATACCTCGACATCGTTAGCCACCGCTAGCACTAAGATGATATTGTATATCATGCACAAAATAATCGGCGTATTATCGTACTCTTGCACATGGACAAGCTCGATGTGTGGTGATAATATTTGCTTTGTGCAGAATTATTTAGTAAATTTATACAAACATGTTAACTATTGAAGACGCCTGGAAATTCGCATTACCTGAGGGAACAGAACTAGCTGGCGGAGCGCAGAGTCTCTGGCACCAGGTATCGTGGGTTGCGAGAATGCTTCCACGGCCGCCCGGCTTTGAAGGCTTGAAGGGTGGCGAGCTGGCGCTTGTGTCGGTTCAATCGATGAAGCTGCTCGACGAGCGCCTTACCTTGAGCGACTTGATCATCCGCCTCGCAGAAAAGCGCGTGGCTGGCGTGGCCGTCGTCGGAGAGGTCACGCGTGAGGCCAGCGCTTTCGCCGACCAGCATGGGATACCTCTGTTCGGCCTGCCCGAGGGGGCAAATCTTTACGCGGTCGAGCAAGAGGTGATGCGCCTCATCGTCGAGCGCCGAACAGAGCTCTACCAGCGCGGGCAAGAGATCTTCATGCAACTGGCAGAGATAGCCATCGACGGCAAGGGCGTCCCGGCTATCCTCAGAAGGATATCGGCGATCACCGGCAAGACCGTGGCGCTGGAGGATGAGGACCTCAGGCTGCAGCATCTCATTTCTAATCCGAATGGGGACGTCGACGGGAGCGAGGGCAGGAAGCTGCTGGAGGCAACGCGGGACGAGCTATCGGTATGGTCACGCTCCGTGTCGCCAAGCTTCTCCGAGCCGCCGACAACCAGGATAGACTCGTCTCAATCGACCCTGGTTCGTCTCGTGGCCCCTGTTTCTGTTAAGGACCACCTTTGGGGCTTTCTGTCGCTGATCGGGGCAGGCGAATCGTTGTCCGAGGCTGATAGATTGGCGGCTGTGCGGGGTGCCGCGGCCTGCACCATCGAGATCGGCCGGGACAGGGCTGTGCTCGAAGCTCAGGACCGCTTGCGGACTGGTTTCGTCGAGGATTTACTGACTGGCAATTTCCCCAACCTGGAGTCGATCGTGAGCCGTGCGAAGCGGCTTGGCTACAGTCTGAATCCCCCGTACGCTGTTTTTGCGCTCTCAGTCGCCCAGAAGTCCGACTATCAGGGGGCGGGCGAAGGTCACGAACAGATCGCTCGATTGCTGGAGAGCATCGAGCGCGAGACAGCGTTGGAAAACGACAGTTATCTTTGCACGATCAAAGAACGCACCCTGCTCCTGGGGGTCCCGGTCGACGTGGGCAGCGACAGCACGCGGCTGAAGAGGATCGGAGAAAGTATCAGGAACAGCATCGGTGCGCGGCGCAAAAACATTGACGTCGCCATCGGCTTCGGCCGAGTTCACGCGGGCCTCGATAACGTGAGGCTGGCTCACCAGGAGGCAAGGCAGGCTCTAGGAATGGGGCTCCGCCTGTTTGGGAGTGAGTGCACGGTCTTCTTTGGCGACCTCGGCATATATCGTCTGCTCTTTAGCTTGCACGGAACGCCCGACTTGCAAGGGTTCTACGATGAAACCCTTGGCACGCTCCTGGAATACGACAGGCGGAACGGGGGCGAGCTGATAAAGACGCTGCAGGCGTATTTCTCCACGTGCGGTAGCCTGACCGATGCCGCGCAAAAGCTTCACCTGCACCGCAACACCCTGCTCTATCGTTTGCACCGCATTCGTGAGATCGCGGGAATCGACCTCGACGATCCCGAGATGCGGCTGTCCCTCCAGCTCGCACTCCGCATCGGCGAGACCCTGCAAGCCACTAGTCTTAACCCTGCGCAAGCCTGATAACCTCGTCCGCTATTTGCTCCGCGGCATCGAGCTTGACCATGGCTCTGGCCTTGAAGCCCATAGCGGCAAGGTTCAATCCGTCGCCAAGCAGGTCTTTCACGCTCGCGGCCAGCGACGCGGGGGTCGTCAGCTTCTCTTCCAGGACGATGGCGGCGCCGACGTCGCCGAAGGCGCGCGCGTTATATCTTTGATGTGAATCCGGCATCGGGATCAAGATCGCGGGCTTGCACAGTGCGCCTAGCTCGGTGAGCGTGGAGAGACCGGCGCGGCTTATCACCAGGTCGGCGAGCGCCAGAAGGTGCCTCATCTCGTCCACCACGAACTCCAGTTGATGGTAGCGCCCGTGGCTGAAGCCAGGGTCGATGCTTTTGCCTTTGCCGGTGAGGTGAACTATCTGGCAGCGATCGACCAGATACGGTGCGGCGGCGGCGACCAATCGGTTCAATCCAACCGCGCCGGTTCCGCCGCCCGTCGCCAGGACCGTGGGAACGTGCTCTTCGAGGCCGAAGAACTGACGCGCCACTTCGGGATTGCCATTGAGAATCTCCGGACGCAGCGGATTGCCGGTAAGGACCGTCCTGGCGGCCGGGAAATGGTCTCGCGACGCCTCGAAGGTCACCGTGACCCGGCGCGCGAAAGGGCTGATGATCCTGTTGGCCAGGCCCGGCTCGACATCCTGCTGGTGAATGTGAACGGGCACCTTCAAAAACCAGCAGGCGAGGGCCGGAGGGACGCAAACGAAGCCCCCCGCGCTGGTCAGCGCGTCTGGCTGGAACCGCCTGACGATGCCGAACGATTGTATCAGGCTAGCGCCGGTGCGGAAGACATCGAGGAAGTTCTGCCACGACCAGTAGCGACGCAGCTTGCCTGTACTGATGCCGACGAAAGGGATATCCGCCCTCTCTATCAACGCCTTTTCTGGCCCAGTGTCGCTGCCAATATACAGCAGCTCGACGTCGGGATGGCGTCTTCGCAGCGCCTCCGCCACTGCCAACAGCGGCGTCGTCGACCCTCCGGAGCCGCCACCAGCTAGAACGACACGCATCGCTCAGATCCATTCATCGGCTCTTGAGATTCGCCGCTCGGATCATAGCCCGCTCGGCTCGCCCTTCGAGTGGGATGCTGCTTAGAACGAGCTGCGCGTTGACCTTGCGCAATTGCTCGACCGTTCGCTCGCGCTCTTGTTCCATCTTCCGTCGCTCGGTCACGTCGCGATGCGCCAACAGGTAACCCAGAAAGGCGCCATTGGCTCCGTGAACCGGGGAGATGCTGACATCCCAGTACGTGACGCCCCGCTCGCGTTCTCCTTGGAAGATGTAGGGGTGTGCCTCTGACCTGAATGGCTCGCCAGTAGCTCGCACGCCTTCGTAGATGAGCTTCGCCTGCTCTGTCCACCCAGGGAAGATGTCTTCCAGGGCATGGCCGATCATATCACAGGCAGGGATGCCAACCTGTGCCACATAAGTGTCATTGACAGCGCGGATTATGAAATGGGGATCGATGAAGGCCATTCCGTCGACGGCGTGTGTGAAAACCAGCGAGAGGAGAGCCGAACGCTCTTCGTGTCCGAAGGCCGAAGAGTGATGGGAGCTTCCGGTAACCGTCCCAGATAACCGCGTCCTCTCATCAAGCAGATCGCCCGGAGCGATTCCCAACGCGGCGGCGATTCGCGCCAGGGAAGCGATGGACGGTGCGGCCTGGCCCAGCTCGACCTGCGAGATGAAGCTTGGTGAGAAACCTGTCTCAGCCGCGAGCGCCCGTACGGACAGGCCACGACCCATTCGGAAGCGCCGGATAGTCTCGCCGACGTTCATTTCGTTGTCTTCTCTCGGGCCCTCAGGCATATCCGCCTCACATCGATGATATAACGGTTTTGCGAGACTACTCTGACCTCAGGAAAGATGAATAACCCTGTGGATACTGTAAGCATTATATAGTCTACCCATGGGGGCAGTCAACTTGAGGAAAAAATACTACCCGCTCTTCCGCTCGGTGACCTCGTGGAGGTAGACCGACAGCCCCCGCTCCGAGGGATAGAGATGGGTTTCAACCAGCTTGCCGGTCGTGGGGCAGGGGGCTTCAAACGTGACTTCTGCCCGCTTTGCGACCGCGCGCTGCGCCTCTTCGTAAAAGCGCGAGCCCACGATTTGCGGAAACTCTTCCCAGATGCTCTTTCCGATCAGGTCCTCTCTCTTCCCACCCAGTAGTCGTCCTGCTTCCTTGTTCACGTAGACGAAATGCCACTGGCGGTCCACGGCAAAAAAGGCGTCGGTAATGGCTTCGAGGATCTCGGCCGTCCTTTCCTGCGCCGCCTCGGCTCCTTTTCGCGCGACCTGCTCTGCCTCGTACAGGCGTGCGCGGTCTAACGCCTGGGCGCACTGCCAGGCCATCGCAGCCAGGAATGAACGATCGTCTCTATCGAACGTCCGGGAATCGGCAAAGCTGAAGCCGATCGCCCCGATGATATTGCCTCCGATAAGAAGCGGGAGGGCAGCCAGCGCTCCGACGGCCGCGGCGAAAGGGGTGGCGGTATCTGGATATCGCGCGGACAACGTTTGGCGAGATTCTAGATAGAGATATTCCCCGGTGCGGACCACATCCGCCACGGGGTCCCTGGTGGCGACGGGAAACCGCCGCCATTGTTGCACCAGCGTATCAGGATAGCCGCGGGCGTCGATTACCTCGATGTAGCTGGTATGCTCGACGAGGAGCGCGACCAGGCCGGCGCTCGCGCCAAGGGCGGCGATTCCCTGGTCGACGATCACGCTGGCAACCTTGCCTCTGGTGAGGGCCTGAGAGAGGCTGGCGGTGATGGACTGCAGGCTGGCGATGCGGGTGGCGGTCTTCTCGGCCTCCCGCCGCGCCTGCTGCTCGGCCTCGTAGAGGCGCGCGTTATCGATGGCGATGGCCGCCTGATCGGCGAGGGCGGAGAGCAATTCCTCATCTTCCGCTCGTGGCTTGTGTCGGGTGCGATGGTACACCGCCAGCACGCCGACCGTCTCGCCGCGCAATACCAGGGGGACTCCGACGAAGCCCGGTAGAGCGATATCGGCGCAGAGGGTGCGCAGCGATGGCATGACGTCCGGCCCCAGTGGTATCTGCAAGCCGGCGACGCACTCGGCAGGGATGTTGTGCGACGCGGCTACGCGCAGCCCAGCGTCGGCGTCTAGAAGCAGTATCGCCGCGGCATCGCCCTCCAGCAGCCGCGTCGCCTCATTGGCCACCGACGATAACACCAGACGGTAGTCCAGCGTTCCCGTGATCAGGCGGGTGATCTCGAGTAGCTCGCGATAACGCTCGGCGGTGAATTTCGTCGCCGGTCGATGTGCCGTCATCAAGGCTTCCGACCCTTCTGGGGCTGCGGCCTGGGAGCATCTACGATGACGCCACGATCGCCGATGATGAACGGCACGATGCGTTGCACGTGGGCACTGCCACGGCTCTTGACGACCGCGATGGTGCGCCGAATCTCGTCGTTGGGCTCGTAGCGCAGAGCGAACACATTATCGCTCAGGTACGACAGGTGCAGGTCAGTCAGGCGTGAGTAATCGGCGCCAACGGACGTCTCGTAAGTGAAGTACGTGGTGATGCTGCGCACGGCCAGGTACTGCATCAGGGCGTAAGCGTAGCTTCGGAAGCGGTTCCTATCCACGGAAGAGGCCTCAAGATCGAGGAGACTGTCGACGACGAGACGGCGAATTCCTCTGGCCTCGCTGATAGACGTCGCCCGTTCGACGATGTCGTCGATATTCATCTCGACCGGCGAGACGTATAGGTGTGTCAAAAGGCCCCCCTCACCCATCTCCGAGACACCCCAGCCGAGGCCAGCGACGGTGCGTCGGATCATCGTCGGGTTCTCCTGGAAAGAGATGAGCAGGCCTGGCTCGGCCCTTACCACCCCGTCGAAGAGAAAGTGTAATCCCAGGATCGTCTTGCCGCTGCCGGCCGGCCCGGCCACGAAGGTGGTGGAGCCGCGCAAGAGTCCGCCTTCGAGCATGGCATCGAGCCCCGGCACCCCTGTGCTGGTGCGCTCGACGCTGATAGCGTAAACGGGCGGGTGGGGCGGGGTGACCAGACGGGGAAAGACGGTCAGGCCATGCTCTGTCTCTTA
>JACPRP010000026.1 GCA_016189905.1 Chloroflexota bacterium
ATATATACTTGGCGCAACGTAAGAATATTACCTGATGTCTCAAGATCAATTAGTTCATAAGGAAGTTGGGAGGTACGACGATGTATGCTAGAAAAGCACTAATCTGTGGGATCATTCTTGTTGGCGCCTTAGTTCTTGCTGCTGTTGCGCTGTATCCATTAGAAGCCAACGCGAATTCACAAATCGGAGTCAAGGTCACCAACATACGCGCTACTCCAGTTCAGGTAAATCCAATCGATGTGCTGACTATCAACACGACTGTGGCCAACGATGTCGCGGCAGTGGATGATGTGACCATCGAAATGATAGTGCGCGACGAATTTGGTCATCCTGTACTCGAAGAGCGACAGACGAGGATAAATATCTCGCACAACGACAAAAGAACAGTATACTGGAGCTGGCGTATTCCCGATCGCCTGAATGATGGGTCATACGCCATCGATGTGAACGTGGTTGGTGCCGGAGGTAATGTCCTGGCGACAGATACCAATTATGCAGCGTTCGAGGTTGATAAATCTGAATACGTCTTGTCTCGGTCGCAGCATTAGCACAGGAAGCGACGGCATTTCCCCTCCCTCGTGGGTTGCTTGAGGAGCTGGTATCATACGGCTCTCACGAGGGAGGCCTTGACCTCACGATGTCTGACTGTGACAAACGAAGGCCGGGCGCTAGCCAGTGTTCTCGATCACTTGCGTTATCGCCTCCTGACCTACCGCATTCGTCCCTGAAAGTAGACTGTCTCGCACGCCCATCTCCATCCATGCGGATCTCCATCAATGTGGATCACTCGCGAAAGTAGCGATTCACTCCTCTTGCCGGCTTGGCGATCGGATAAATGATCAGATCCAACATCGCCCCCAGAAGCTCGAACACACGCTCGCCAACGATGCCGAGCGTTTCAAATGTCCACTTCAGGAGCGCCAGCGCCGCGCGAATCAGGGCGAAAGCTATCGCGACCATAGCGGCGCTGCCCTTGGCCAGCCAGGGCGATGCCAGCCCGAGCAAACCGAGGGCGAAACCCAGTAGCCGGGACGTGAGAATCACCAGGTTGATGAAGATGGCGTACAAGACCAGCAGGCCAAACAGCCCCCATAACAGAAGGAACGTGGTTAACAGCGCCACGCGCAGCTAATCCCCCGGCTTGAGCACTCGCGGCAGCACCTCCTCCACGCGAATCAACGCCTGGTTCGTGAAGCGCTCATAGGAGGTGGATCGGTCGACCAGGGTGTAAATAGCCTTCGTTTCGTCGGGACGATGTGGTGTGGGGGGCGAGGGTGGCAGGGTTACAATCTGAGGCGGAGGCCTTGATTCCGACTCACTTCTGGCATCGCCGCAGGAAGGGAGAGAGGCGACTACTAGCAGGGTCAAATGGGGCGAACCATACCTCTCGCCGTGGATGCGTTGTCGAGGTCTTGCTCACCACCCAACCTTCCTGGCCACCCATGCTACCACCGGTTCCAGGCCAAATATAGCAGTTTGCAGAGGATTTTGGCTAGCGGAGCAGCCACCGATATACCGAGCGTATGCAATGTAGCGCGGGGGCTCGTCCCCCGCCCCGCCCAGCGGGGGACGGGCCCCCGCGCGACGGGTAGCCAAATTAAAATGCAAACTGCTATAGGGCAATTGCCGCCGGAGTATGGGGGGCGCGGCCGCAGGACGATCTGGTGCGGCTCGCTCTCCCGTGCCGGCTCAGTTCTAGCCGCTGCAAGAAGTGTACCCATTTCAACTTATGCTCTGTTTACAAAGACACAGGAGGTAGCTGTAAAGCGGGTAACGATATTGTGTGACCTGGTCATCACTTCCCCGCATTCACCGCGTCGAGGGCTCTGACGATGGCCGCGCTTCGGCTGTGAACGTTCAGCTTCGTGTAGACGTTCTCTAGATGCTTCTCCACGGTGCTCGTGCTTATGGCGAGGGTCTGGCTGATCTCCGCAACGCTCCTGCCCTGAATCACGAGGCTCAGGACCTCTGCCTCCCGGTGGCTGAGACCGATGGCAGTCAACGACGCTGGGGATACCCGGACCTGTTGTTCATCAATGAGAAGTATATCGTCCTGGCCGTCGCCACCTCCGCGGAGAAAGCGGATTGCCAGGCGTTTACCGTCCCGGTCTACCACCAGAGGTGGCGGTGCGGAAATGTTACCGGAGGCTTTACGGAAGCGCTCCTGCTGCTCCCAGACCCAATGATCGAGAGCCTCCGGCAGCCGATTGTCTCGTGACGTATGGCTCTGAAAATACGCCGATATGAGCGAGCTGGCGCGCTCGCTGAAAAACGTGATGAGCCTTTCCTCACTAAGGCAAACGATTTCATGCCCGGCCAGCGCCAGCGCTCGCCGCGTCAAGGCGAGGATTTCGGCGTTCTGCCACGCCTGAGCCACGTGTGGCCTGACGAGGTCTAGCAAAAGCCTCTCTCGTATCGAATCAATCGGAGGGTTGTCTATGGCAGGCACGGTTTGTCGCGTTTGGGCTTCAACCTTGGCATACACGTAGTAGTCGTTGGCGATCAGCAGTTGGAGGGCGGAGCCTACCTGCTCCGGGAATCCGTCGAGGTCACGAATCGCGTAGACATCCTGCAGAAAGCGAAGGAGGGCCATAATGTCTCGCTGCCGAAGCCGTTCCATTTCTGTCCCCTACGCGCACGTCTGGTTAAAGGCAAGACATCATCATTTCTCATCATACAGCATTGGCGCGAATACGGCAATTGCCGTATTGACCAGGAAGCGCCATAGCGCTAGGATGAAAGAGTGGGCAGGCTGCTATCGCCATCGCGTACCCCTGCCGCACACAGGGTTCCGCTTTGAGCCGTGGCCGGGCAAACCTTCATGGGTTAACCGCAGGCTCGGCGGAGGCGACCGCAACCGGTCTAAGACGTCAGGGAGGCGCGAAGGTATGAGACGTGACGGAACCATTACCGCAACACGGTCGGCGGCGCTTGCGCTACTGGTGGCCCTGGGGGCTGCCTTGTTCCTCGTGGCCTGCGCAGGCAGCAGCACGGGAACAACGGCCGGCGGCCAGACGACCCCGGCGCAAGGGGCTGTGCCGCCGACCTCTGCGCCAGCAACTGCCAAGACATCGGCACCGGCGGGGCAAGCCAGCCCGGAGGCTTGCCCTGTGCTGACGAGGCAGGAGGTCGAGGCCGCCTTGAGCAAGCCCGTGCTTCCCGCGGACGTTTTGATAACGGAGGGATATTTGATCAGTTGCTCCTTCAGAGATAAAGAGCGTCCGGCACTCAGCCTTGTATCAGTCATCGTTCAGTCTGGGAGCCAGGCGAAGCTGGGCTACCAGACACGTAAGTCACTCGCCACCGATCAAAAGTCAGTTACCGGCCTGGGGGATGACGCGTTCTGGGAAGAGTCTGACGATAATCTCGAAGTGCTAATGGGCGACAATGCCGTCGTTTTGACGATCGACGACGAGGCCGCCGGCGATAGACCGAAGGTCGCCCAGGGGCTAACAAAGAAGGTGCTGGAAAGGCTGCCCGTCTCGCCATCGCCCGCATCGACTAACGCCACGGGCGGGCCCACTCCGGCCACCACGGCGAAAGGTCCGACGACCTCCAGCGCTGCTCTGGATGCCTGTTCCCTGCTCACAAGAGAGGAGGTCGAGGCTGTCATCGGCAAGAAAGTGGACCCGGTGAAGACAACATCCGGAGATGCCACGTTGATCGGCTGCTCTTATCAGGACCCTGCGCGCAAACCACAATGGTTTGTAGGCCTGACGATTCTCGCAACAACCCCAGGCCAGGCGAAAGGGACCTACGAGATGCAAAAGACAGCCGCCGTGGACAAGAAGACAATCGGCGGTCTCGGCGATGACGCGTACTGGAACGAGACCTTCGACACTCTCGGGGTGCTCAAGGATGAGTACGATATTTCATTAGCGCTCACCGCCGATGCTACTAATGATAACTCAAAGGCCGCCCAGGCGCTTGCCCTCAGGGTATTGGACCGTCTTCCTAAATAGAGGGACGTGGCATTAACTATTTGCCGGCCTGGCAGGGCAGGTTTCAAATCTACCCCTACCATGGGACCGACCAGGCTACGAAAGCCCGATTGATTTCTCAAATGCCATCAATCTGCCCTGAGGCCTGAGGATAGACAGTTTTTCATGTCGGACTATTTGGGCAGGATCAAGGCTGATCCAAAAGTTTCCTCAGGTCGTTTTCCAGCGCCTTCATTTCCTCCTGGAGCCTGGTAAACCGCTCGAGCAATTGAGTGGCCGTTTCGCTAGGATCCCTCTTTGCCGGCGCAGTCGGTGGTGGTGTCTCTGCTGGAGGAGGCGTAGCCGGCTTCGGCTCGGTGCCAGGCTTGGCCTGCGTTGGGAAAAGGCTCGCGAGACCTATGCTAACTGTTGGCTCCATAGCTACCTTATTGCCATTCGCCATTATCACGCGCTTCATCTCAGGGAGCTTGGTCTGTTCTGACTGCAAGTAGATCGGCTCAACGTACAGATTAGACTTGCCGATGGGGATGACGATCATATTCCCACGGATCACCCTCGATCCGGCCTGGTTCCACAGCGTTAGCTGCTCGGAGATGCGCGGGTCCTGGTCGATGCGGGCTTCGATCTGCATCGGTCCGTAGATAAGCTTCTCCTTGGGAAACTTGTACGCCACCAGTTTGCCATACGAATCGCCGTCAGACCGAGAAGCGAGCCAGGTAATCATATTGTTCTTGTTCGGTGGCGTATATGGCAAGATGAGCGCGAACTCTTCCTTTTCTTGACCAGGCAGCCGCATTATCACGTAATATGGCTGCATTGGCACCTGCTTGTCCACGTAAACCTCGTTTGGGATGTTCCAGTAGTCTTCCTTGTTGTAGAACACCCGTGCGTCCCTCATATGGTAGGTGCGATAAAGCTCCGCTTGCACCATAAATAGGTCCTGCGGATACCGGAGGTGAGATCGCAGCGCCTGAGGCATTTCGTCAAGTGGGGCGAAGAGTTTAGGAAAAATCGCAGCGTAGGTGTTGACGATGGGATCCGACGGGTCAGCCAGATAAAACCGCATAGACCCATCGTAGGCGTTCACCACTACCTTCACGCTGTTGCGCATATAGTTGACTTTGGTGCGCTTGTCTAGCGCGACCGGCTGCGAGTAAGGGTAGCGATCAGTTTGCGTGTAGGCATCGATGACCCAATAGAGCTTGCTATCGGCAACCACGATGTAAGGGTCGCGGTCGAACGTGAGGAACGGGGCAACCAATTGTGCCCTCTCTTTGATGTTGCGGTAGTATAATATCCTGCTATCAGACTTGATGGCATCCGCGAGCAGGATGTTGGCGTCGCCGAACTGCCAGGCAAACAAAAAACGTCGAAGATACGAGCCGATGCCAACTCCCGAATCCCCCTGATATTCGACGTATACGTTGTCGTCGCCTTTGGGATAGTCAAACTCTGGGGTGGTGGTCTTCACAATCACGTAGTCATTTGTGCTCTCGCCAAAGTAAATCTCTGGTCGCGCGAGCTCCAGCTTGCCCCGTGGGGGAACATCCTGGAGAAACAGTTCTGGCAGACCCTCGGGCGTGACCTCGTTAACCGGGCTCACCGCCACTCCGTAGCCGTGGGTAAACTGCAGGCGTTGATTTACCCATGTCTGGGCCTGGCTCGAAAGCTTAGAGGGTGACAACTCACGGGCGGAGAGCATAACCTGCCTGTACTCTCCGTCGATGACGTAGCGATCCACGTCGACATCCAGAAAGTCGTAGTAAAGCCTGATGCTTTGAATCTGGTTGTAGGTGTTAAGCAATGGCTCAGGATCCCATAACCTGATGTTCTTGATGGTCATAGGATTACTGTCAATCTCCCCGGCGGTCACAGCATCCTCGGCAGGATAGTCCACTTCGGTGATCCGATCCAATGCGTATGCCCGGTTCGTCAGGTTGATGTTGTTCTGAATGAACGGCCGCTCGCGATCCAGCTCGCTCGGCAGAACCTGAACCCGTTGAACGATCGATGGGTAGACTCCTCCAGCCAGAATCCATACGCCAACCCAGATGGCGAGTCCCAGCACGGCGAGGTTATAGCCGGGGCGCCCGATATTGGCAACCACCAGCACAGCGAACAACACGGCGGCGCCGATAATCAGCCAGAGCGCTGGCCAGCGCGCATTGACGTCGGCGTAGCCGGCGCCGAACACCAATCCCGCAGGGTCGAAGACTAATTTGTAGATGTCTAGCCAGCTACGCCAGGCTATGCCAAGAGCCATCAGCGCGACCAGAATCGAAAGATGAGCTTTCACGCCGAGCCCGAAGTCGAGGCTGATCTTGAAGTCCGGCATCTGGCCTTGAGACAAATCATTAGTTGAGGGGATCTGCGGCAGGACCAGCTTCAAACCGTAAATAACCAGGCAGCCGATGAGGGTCAGGAACAGAGTGCCCATGACCCAGCCCTGGAGCAACTCGTACACGGGCAGGGTGAAGACAAAGAAGCCAATGTCTATGCCAAATAACGGGTCCAGTGAGCCAAAGGGGGTCTGGTTGAGAAAGCGAAGCACGACGTCCCAGGAGTCTCCCTGCCCTTGCCCCACTATCACGGCAAGCAAAATTGCTACCCCAAGAGATCCGATCTTCAACAGCGTGTTCGCTTGCCTGGATTCGGCCCAATAGATCAACTCCGTAGGCGCGTCATCTTGGTACACGCGCCGAACCACGGCTGGCATCGCAACACGCGAAGCCAGCCGTATGGCTATCATCGCGTTAACCATAAACACGAGGAAAAAAGCCAGCCCGGCGACGACAAAGATGGCGCCTTGGACAAGAAAACGCGTGGCGAAGACGTCCTGTGCGCCAACACTCTGGAACCAGAGCCAAGCGATATAGGTGCTTCCGAAACGGCCTGCGATCAGCAACGCGACAAATACGACCGTGCCAATTACTGCTAGCCGGACCTGCCCCAACTCATTCACCTCCAAAACATCTGTGCCGCCACGATGCTATCTCGCATCATCGTCGTGCTCCACCCGCTTGGTGCCCAAACAGGGTAGTCATTCAGTAGTTGGCGCGCTCATTCAAGAATAGGGTGTGTTACGCGTCTGCTAGGCGGGCAGACCGGATCTCGTTTGAGTTAAACGGTAGCGGACTACGCTGAGCCATCCCTGAGAGCAAGCTGAGTCAGGGCTGAGTGATGGTGACGGCACCTGTGCAACGGCACGCCTTCCGCAGCCCAGTTACACTGAGTTGACTTAGCCCGTCGTCAATGATTGACTTCATCGGCAAGTATAACATGCCACAGGAAGGCCTCGCTATGAAGGCGCGGCTGGACCGCATCGGAGAGGCTCTGGGAAACGACGGCTCGCTCGAATGACTAATCGAGTCTGGATGAGACAGGTAGAGCCGGATGACAAAAGAGAAGCACGGCATCGACCCGGAAAGAGAGCGCTGAAATAGTCTTCGTTGATATCAGTGGTCTCGCTGTTCCGATGCTACCCGCCGTGCTGAGCACCAGGTCCTTGATATTAGTCTGCAAACATGGATCGACGATTTCTACTGATCGACTTCTACCGATCCACTGACCGAGTCTACTGATTAGCGGATTCTCCGTCTTTCCTTAGCTGGCGAGGCTTGTCACCCCCCTTCCTCAATGATGCACGTCGCCGATCTCCAGCGTCTCCCGCGCCCCCCAGCCGCGGCGTTCGTCCATCCAGATCGATTCGTTCCGGCACTACCCGAAGGATGAGGTACATATCCTTAGCCAGAGCTTTACATACCTCCTCGGGCAACAAGCCACTCCAGTTGGGATCAGCTACGCGAGGCGGTATGGTTTTCTTGGGGGCAAGGAGGGAGTGCTTAAGCTATCCCAAGGTCGCGGGCGCGAGCTGCTGCCTGGGTGCGGGATGTGACGTTCAGCTTGCGTAATATGCTCGTCACGTGGGTCTTCACAGTATGCTCTGTGACAACGAGTTGCTCGGTAATTTGCTGATTACTGGCTCCTTGAGCTATCAAGCGTAACACCTCGATCTCGCGGATGGTGAGAGTCTCTCCAGTATCAGGCACAGACGGCAGGCGTCCCTTCGACCCAGGGCAAGCGGGATTCCCAGTGACGCTCGACCGCTACGTGGTCTCCACGAGTGGCAAGGACGCCTGTCAGCACCGTATCCACTTCGACTTCCAGGCGCGTGAAGCCCCCCAACTGCTCGCCTATGTCGCGTGCGCGTTCCGCCTCCTCGACAGCCTTATCAAGTCGACCCTGTAGGAAACTGATGTACCCCAGCAACGAATGGACGCCCGCCTGCATGGGGCCAACATCCTTGCCGAACCTCGCCAACGCCTGGCGGCAGAAGCGCTCCAGGCGCTCCGTGCCACCGGGCAGAAGCGCGAGGTGCAAGCGGAGCAAAGTAGCCAGGGTGCTGAAGGCCCGCGCCTCTGCCGACTGGAGGGTCACTTGCAGCGCTTCGTCCACAATTGCGCCCGCCGAGCTCCAAGAGCCTTCGTAGACCGATTGCCAGGCGCGAGCCATCAACAACTGCACGCGACCGTGAACCGGAAGGGGGTGCGCCAAAGCCTGGCCGATGAGGATGGTTTGACGCTCGTAGTCGTGTTGTTGACTCGCCACCATTACCAATTCTTGCAGAACATCGCCCAGTCCAGGCTAACCAGGTCTTCGAGCGTAAGGCCCAGGCACAGCCGATCGTTGAGAAAAGTCGTCGCCTCGTCAAGGGTGAAGCGCAGGTTGGGCAAGCGCAGCTCGGCCAATTCTCCTTGTGCCCGCAGGCGAGCTAGGGCCAGGGGTGGGTCGTTGCGAGTCGATACTACCAGGTGCATCTCTGGGGGCAGGTGTTCCAGGAGGTAGTCCAGCGCGATGTAGATGATCGGCTCGGCGATCAGATGCAGGTCCTCCAAAATCAGCACCAAAGGGCCCGGCGCCGCTTCCAGAAGATCGTTGACCAGCGCGCCAATTATGCGACGGGCTTCTACGGCCGGATTAGGCAGGCTGGCCAATGGTCAAATGGTCATGGTCGATGGCGAAGCCGGAAGTGTAGTATGCTCTTGAGCATACCCATTTGGCTCTCGGGCGGGCCTTGTGGCTCTGACGGTGATCACGACTTCGTAATCGGGGTCGTGGTGGTCCAGCTCCTCCTGGCGGAGTTCGTGCGCTGCCAGCCCGTGAAGAAAGGCAACAGCGGAGACGACGTTGCCATAGTAATCAACCTCGACCCCGGTGGGTGGGAAACGTTCTTCGAAAAGCCGGCGCGCTGAAAGGGTTGTTACACGCCAGAATTCGCCCCAGCGGTCCATATCGTAGCGGGAGATTCTGCTGATCCCGGAGAACGTCGCCAGCACCACGCCGCCCGGCTTCAGAATTCGATGAACGGTCCTCAGCGCCGCTGGCATATCGTAGATGACCTGCAAGGTTTGGGTGAGTACGACGCAATCGAAGGTCTCCGACGGGATAACCTCGGCAGAGGTCAGGTCGGCGATGATGGTGGTGCTGGGGTTGCCCGGGGAAGGGCTCAGGACATCCGATTGCACGACCTGCTGACCGCCAAACTGGCGCGTGTAGGTATCATCGCCGATTTCAAGCACGCGTCCGCGGATATCAGAGGCATATCGAGCCAGGAATGCCTCGATATAGTAGCGGTCAACAGGTTGCCCTCGGTCGAAGCCGGCAAACTGGCTCACGGGCGTGAGGCGCCGCAAGCGGCCAAAGTGGATCCAAGCAACAGTCGGTGATAACGATAAAGTGCCAGCCTGATGTCGTAGCCAACGCCGTGCGCCTTTGGGCAGCGTCCGTTTCGCTGCGGCCTTGATGCTCTTCATAGCCTTCTGGCCCTGCCCTTCAATGCGATCGTATGGAGAAACAGGTTTTGCAAGATCACACTTATCTTACTACCAATCACCCGCCATGTCAATTGGTTGGAGAAGGTTGAGAAGGCTGGCGAGATCGATAATTCCTCTGCCGGTCGCTTAATATCTGTTTTCATACCATTCTTGCGCTTAGACGGGCTTGCATCCCCGAACGAAAAGTGCTATATTAACAGCGAAGGCAAATAGGTTTGTCCTCCGGTGCCTATTTGGCGCGCTCCCCTTTCATAGTTCCTGCTTCTGATCTGTTTATTCCGTGCCGAACGCGGCTCAGGTTGATTAGAAGGATGATGAGAGCGCTACGCGACGCTGCTGCTCCCAGTGCTGTTCATCGTGGTAATCAAGCAGGAAAGAGCCTGACGGGAGGCTTAGAGGCCTTCAGGATGCTTTGCAGACGAAGTAAGCTCGAATTGCGCGTTGGGCCAATGGAGGTTCCAACTACCGGTGCAGTCAAGAACCTGGCCAGGGAATTGGCGTAGGCGGCTAGTTCGCATCCCAGCTTCATGCCCGGGCCGTTTCCACTACGTGGCATCGAGATTGCATTAGGATGGTAGGTACTACGCAATATGAAAAGTGAGGATAGAGAGTTGCACAACAACGGACGTCAGCCAGGGCTGCTGGAACAGTATGCTCATCTAACGACCAACAGACGCCAGAGCGGTGGTCGAAGTGGGGTCGTTGGGACGGGTGGAAAACCCGGAGCCGCTATTCGTGTAGCGCAGGGTACCATCAAGCGCCTGATGGCTGATCGAGGATTCGGTTTCATTCAGGAAGAGGGAGAAACGGCGACCATCTTCTTCCACCGATCGGACGTAGCCGGAAACGCCTTCGAGGAACTCAAAGAGGGTGACTTCGTGAAGTTTGAGGTACGGCGGGACCTGCGCCGCAACAGGATCCACGCGGTCGATGTTAAACGAGTTGAGAGATTGGAGTCGAGCGCTCCTTCGCCGCGCCGACCGAAGACAATGGCGGGTCGTATCTATCACGGCTGGCAAGCCGATGCAGTTTACCGCGAGCAGCGCGATTGGGGTTCCCAGCGCAGGACACCGGGGCTGGGCTCAGGCGAAAGCTCTCG
Source organism: Chloroflexota bacterium (assembly GCA_016189905.1). Taxonomy (GTDB): domain Bacteria; phylum Chloroflexota; class UBA6077; order FW602-bin22; family JACPRP01; genus JACPRP01. The sequence continues at coordinate 10,875 of JACPRP010000026.1, forward strand.
TCCCCGCCGACCGTGATTGCACGGGAGGCCCCCTTCTTGCGTGATGTGACTATCAACAATTGCTTCCCGTGTACGTCGTGCTGCGTGTGGACGGAGATCCCTGAGCTGGCCAAGCGACGTGGCGTTCCGTGTCGTCACCTTGCCGAGGATGGGTGTCGCATCTATCCGCAGCGTCCTTCCGTATGCCGCGAGTTCTACTGTTATCCGTCGGAAATGGCCGATTTCGTGGGAGAATAGCGCCAGCCTAGCCAGGTAGGTGCCTCGCGATATGTACGGCACGAAGTTTCACTGTCCTTCTGCGGAAGGACAAAGAGCGCAAAGAAATCATTAGGGGTGTTTACTCCCCTTGCGGTGAAACTTTATTTGGTATGCCTGGTGTACGTCGCTCAGTGGTCTTGCGTGAGGTCTCCAAGTATTGTTATCCTTCCCGTGCATAAATCGCACGAGGTGGTTACACGATGCAGACACGCGTTTCATTCTGGGGTGGCGCAATATCGCTTCTGGCAGCGCTGGTGGTATTAACTGCCTGCCAGACAGGGGCAGCGGCTCCGACGCCTTCCAAGGTGCGCTCTCAAGCAACAGCGGTGCTGCCAACGGCAACGCCGGCGCAAGCAGTCTCGCCAACACAAGGAGGTTCGCAAGTGACTAAACAGTACAGCTCACCGCCGACTATGCAAATCGACACCAACAAGACCTACGAGGCCACGCTGCATACGACGCTTGGCGATATGCACGTGGAGCTTTTTGCCAAAGAGGCTCCCAAGACCGTTAACAACTTCGTGTTCCTGGCGCGCGAAGGCTTCTACAACAACGTCAAGTTTCATCGCATCATTCAGGGCTTCATGGTCCAGAGTGGCGATCCGATCGGGACTGGAGCAGGTGGACCAGGCTACCGCTTTGATGATGAGCCAGTCACACGCAACTACGAGCGCGGAATTGTCGCGATGGCCAACGCCGGAAAGAATACCAATGGCAGCCAGTTCTTCATTATGCACGCGGACTATCCCCTGCAGAAGAACTACACGATCTTTGGCCAGGTGACAGGCAAGGAAAGCCTGGAAACATTGGATAAGATCGCCGCCGTGCCCGTGCGCCCCGGCCCCAGTGGCGAAGTCTCCGTTCCAACGCAGGATGTGAGAATCACCAGCATCGATATCACGGAGAAGTAAACCACCGAGATGCCGGCCGGGACTTAGCCCGACGCGTCCTTCAGCGGAAGGACGCGTCGGGCTCGGCCACACAAACTGCTCTGATGTGCCGTCTATCGGGCCACAGGAACGGGGGAAACCTCTTCCAGCGCCCGTAGGAGCTGTAAGTCCTGGCTGGCTTGTAGCTGCGCGGGGGTCATCCCCGCGATCTCGTTGGGGATCAATGGCACCGCCCGTGCTGGCATAGTCACTGCCACATCAGGCGTGATGCCCTGGCGCCAGATCTGGCGGCCGTTGGGCGTTAGCCATTCCTTGATCCCCAGCATAATAGCCGATCCATCGCTGAGACGGAATGTGGAGAGCACGGTGCCGGTGCCAAACGTCGTCGCGCCTATCAGCAGCCCACGCCGCTGATCCTGGATCGCGCCGGCCACGATCTCGGCGGCGCTGGCGGTGCCCTCGTTGATCAGAACTACTAGTGGGATGTCCGGCGCAGCGCCGCCTTTCTCAACCTTGAATTCGGTGCGCCGTCCCTGCGCGTCTTGCTCCAGGAGGACGTTGCCGTCTCGCAGGAACTGGCTGCCCACCAAGACCGCTTCGTCGCGCAAGCCGCCTGGATCGTTCCGCAGGTCTAGAATGACGCCTTTGGCTCCCTGGGACTGGGCGTCTTTGAGCGCCGCTGCCAATTGATCGCTCGTGCGCTCGCCAAACTGACTAACGAGGACGTGCGCGACCTGAGCCCCTGGGAGCAGGGTCCACGTTACGTTGGGCACGGTGACGCGGGCGCGGACGATTGTGAAGTCGGTGAGCGCCGAGTCGCCACGTTGCAGCACGCTCAAGGTCACCGATGTGCCCGCGGGACCGCGGATCATATTGACGATCTGTTGGAGTGTAAGATCCGTCACGTCTTTACCATCTACACGCACGATCACGTCCCCAGAGCGCAATCCGGCGCGCTGCGCTGGCGATCCCGCGATAGGGGCGACGATCGTCGGAAGTCCCTCGCGCATACCCAGTTGTGCGCCGATGCCCTCGAGGCGACCCGCCAGGGCTTCCTGTTCTGAGCGCAGGTCGTCTGGCGAAAGAAAACGGGTATGACCCATGTCGCCGAGCGACGTGAGCATACCTTCTATAGCGCCGTATGTCATGTTTTTTGGATCCACCGCCGCTCTATCGACGTACCGTTCCTGGACGAGTTTCCAGGCCTCCCACAGTATGCTAACGTTGGCCGAAATGTCTGATGGCTCGGAGACCGTTGCGCCCGGAAGTATCCCGGTGCGATCCAAAGCCACCCCGCCCGTGAAGCCGACGGCCAACAGCACCACGCAAAGAATGCTCAGGAGGAGGACCTTAAGCAACTCTATTCGACGTGTACCTTGTTGCATAGCCGAGCTCCTCAGTCGTACGGTTCAGATAATCGATCAGGGGAAACTTCCATCGACGATTCGTTCAATTTTTCGGGACTTTTTTCAGTTCGCACAGCAAGTTAGCAAGAACCGTGCCATCCAGCAGGGCGCCAGGGCCTTACACGAGAGGCCTAACTGTCACCGTGTCGTATTCGGTGTCGCCACAGGCAGAGGTGGGAAGCCGTGCTTGATAAGGATAGCCTCTCCTTTTGCTCCCGAGACCATTTCGACAAAGGCTTTGGCCTCCCGCAATTGCCTGGAGCCCGCGACGACCGCTATCGGGTAGAGTACCGGTTGGGATGATTTCTCTGTCGCGACGGCGACGACTTCAACCTTCGAGGAAGTTGCTGCATCGGTGCTGTATACTATACCGGCCTCGACGTTGCCCTGCTCGACGTAGGTCAACACCTGTCTGACGTTCTGAGAGAACACGAGCCTGGTCTGAATCTGGTCCCAGACACCAGCGTGCTGCAATATCTGCCTGGCATACGCGCCGGCCGGCACGCTGCTCGGATTGCCGATAGCTATCCGCTTGATCTCTGGTCTGGCTAGATCGGAGAAGCTGCCAATCGGCAAACTGCTGTCCCGGGGCACGATGAGCACCGCGCTGTTGGCCGCGAAGATATCGCGGCTGCCAGGGACAAGCAGTCCCTTCCGCTCCAGCGCATCCATTTCCGCCTGGCCGGCCGACGCGAAGACGTCGACGGGGGCGCCCTGCTCGATCTGAAGCTGAAGACTGCCAGACGCGCCGTAATTGAACGTCACAGTCACATCGGGATTGTCCTTCTCGAATTCCCGTTCGATTTCGTCAAACGCATCTTTCAGACTGATTGCCGCCGAGACGAGAATCTGCCTGGACTTCACGTTCGCGTCGCTCCGTGGCTGTGCCGAGCACGCGCTGGCGAGCAATATCAGGATGGCCAGCGTGGCCAGCGATGCACCATTCCAAAGCCTGTGCGCCATAAGTTAGGTTCACTCCCTACCGACTGGCGGGAGTATAACAACGCGCCTGATGTATGTCAAATTGGGCACGGCGAACGGGCTGGCGGGGATTCTTTGCCTTGGGGCGGTCGAGCAATTCCTGCTATCGAATTGTCTGGACCGTCACGCGGTCCAGCAGGCGCTGGATGACATCGCGGCGGCAGGTGCCGAGGCCGTGGCGGAGAACCTTTGCGCAGCCGGCCGCAACGCCCATCTTAACGGCTTCTTCAAGGGGCATATCTCTGGCAAGTCCCACGGCGACTGCGGCGACCATGCAATCCCCTGCTCCACGCTCGACCGATGCCTCTACCCTGGGAGGTGTCAACTGTAAGGCGAAGCCATCTCCCAGCGCTACCGCCCCGCCGGCGCCCGAGGAGATCACCACATTCCTTGCCCCGCGGCGGAGAAGCTCTTTGGCCACGCCGACAAGCTCTTTGATGGGAGTGTTTTCGCCGAGGTTGAAGATGCTTCGTAGCTGGTCCACGTTCGGCTTGATCACGGTTGGATGGGCATCCAGCGTAGACAACATCAGCTCGGGTTCGAGGTCGACCACGGTCTTAACGTTGTGGCTATTAGCGTGGCGAATCAAACAGGGAAAGAAGTCATCCGGCATACCCTCTACCGTCACTCCGGAGAGCACCACCACGCTGCAATCCATCGTCATCAGGCTGGCGGCGCTATACAGGTCATCGGACTCGTGGCGCGAAACCCGTAGTGCGGCGAGCTGAAAGACCTGTTGCTCCCGGTATTCGGACGTGAGCTTGAGGACTGTGTTCGTGGGCGCTGCCACTGGCACCAGTTGATGGTTGATCTGATACGCATCTAGCATCGCCCGTAAGACCGTGCCACTCTCGCCGCCATTGAAGGCTACCAGCAACGATTCTTCGCCCATCTCCTTCACGGCCCGGGCCGCATCGGTGCCCTGGCCGCCCGGATGAAAACAGATGGTGGAAAGCCCTTTCACCTTGATCTCAACCGGTATCTCCAACGCCACGACAGGAGCGACGATGCCTATCATCTATTCCGGGGCCTCCCCAGATAAAGCTCCACCTCTTCTCGTGCCAGGTCTGGCGCAATTTTGTGCATCTCGGCGTCGATAAACCGCTCAACCGCAGCCCGAACCTGACCGTAGATGGAAAGGGTCACGTGCGGATCGTTGATCAAACCGTCTTCTTTATCCATATCGAAGTGCACCTGCACGAACTGATCCCTGAAGCCTTCAAGAAAAGCCTCTACCATCGCGTCGAGGGGCTGTTGGGGCCCCATCCTCTGCCGCACCAGTTGCTCCGCTCTGATCACCTCTGGCCTGATTCCTGTCGGCCTCCTGTCTCCGAGCCGGCGGAGACCCTCTGTCGCCCGATCACCACCGTCAGCCGCCACGGCCATGCTATCCATCTCGGCGAACCCCCTGACGATGTCAACTGCGGCCACATACGATGACAGTGGCCTGTTGTCGTCCATCGGGACAACCACGACGTCGGCTCCCATCCGTTTGGCGACGGCCAGCGCTGGATCGTTGGTGTCGACGATTCCTACCACCGGGATGCGAGCGTTGACCGCGGCGCCGGCGAACCCGTGGTCGGCCACTACCACATCCACGGGGCCAGAGGCTTTGAGAATGATCTCCATCGGCACCGTGTCGTGGCTGTGCCAGATGCTGCACCGGTCGGAGACGACGGCGACTTCTTCGACGTAATCCAGATCGAAATTGGGGGGCACAAAGGCGCCTCGCTCCACCACGATTATCTCACCACCCCAGCGGCGGATGAGCCGGGCCAGGTCGATGTAGAATAGTAGAAGGCTTCCAGGATGTCCGGTCGCCACCACAAATCTCCCGCCTTTGCGGGCGGCTGAGTACATCACCTTCGCCCCAAGCTCCAGCCCTTTGAGCGTGGATTCGGGAGAGATGTAACCGCCGCCCTCGGTGTTGTGCGGGTCCTTCGAGCATTTCGTGATGTCGGCGATGGCCTCGAGAACCTCCTCCCCGCTGAAACGCTCGACCCCTTTGATACCAAATGTATAGTGTGGATGGCCGTTCACCAGTTCTTTGATGGCGTGTAGATTCGTGGCGCGGCTGTGCCGCGTATCCTTTCCCGCTATCCTGGTCTCGCGGATCAGCTTCAACGCCTCCTGTCGAAGCCTGGCGATAGTTTGTGGTCGCTGCGCCATTGTTGCTCTCCTGCCCCCGTTCCGCACCTATCTTATGCGAACGGTTTAGAGTAAGTCGTCTGATACTGCACCGGTCGGAGACGACGGCGACTTCTTCGACGTAATCCAGATCGAAATTGGGGGGCACAAAGGCGCCTCGCTCCACCACG
>JACPRP010000032.1 GCA_016189905.1 Chloroflexota bacterium
CTGTATACGGTAGCGCTGCAAATTGGCCAGCGCCTGAAAGAAGGTCTTCTCGGTGAGGTCCTCGGCATCATGAATATTGCCGGTGCGGTAATAGATATAGCTATAGATGCGCTTCAGATGTCGCTCGTAGAGGACGCCGAAGGCGGCCAGGTCCGTCTTGGCACGTTCGGCCAGCAACTCATCAGGTTCGGAATACATCGCTTCGAATGCCGTCATTCCGCTGCCTCTTAAGCCCCCTCCTCCCCGGCCCTGTAACCGACGCTCAACACACGGAGCGCCAAGTCGACCGCCTCGGCTGGGCCGAGTTGGTTCCGCTGGCTTAGATGCTACCACAAGGTACCGAGCATGTCAACGTGCCTTTCGAAACTTCGGAACTTTTTCATTCGATCTGGACGACTCACGCTCAAGACTGGACAGTGATACCCGGCTGTGCTAATCTCTGTGAAACTTGACTCATAGTTTACTTCGTGGTATTCTCTAGTTAGCACTCGCGGGGTGAGAGTGCTAACCAAGCAGGAGTCTGCAATGGCTGAGCTAACTGAGAGACAGAGGAAGCTCCTCAACCTGATCATCCAAGAGTATATCGAGACGGCAACCCCTGTCGGGTCGCAAGCGCTGATGCGCAAAGGTCAGCTTGCCTTGAGCCCGGCCACCATTCGCAACGAGATGGCGGAGCTGGAAGAGGCGGGCTACATCTACCAGCCCCATACCTCCGCGGGGCGCGTCCCGTCAGACCAGGGCTATCGCTATTTCGTGCAGGCACTGCTGCACGAAACCGAGCCCAGCGCCGACGAGCAACGCACCATTCTGCACCAGTTCCACCAGATCGAGCTCGAGCTGGATCAGTGGACGCAGTTGGCGGCGTCGATTCTCGCTCGGGCGGTGTCCAACGTCGCCATGGTGAGCACCCCGGCCGCGCCAGAGTGCAAGTTGAAGCGGGTCGAGTTGGTTCCCGTTCAAGATTCCCTTGCCCTGCTCGTCATAGTGCTGCACGAAGGGCACGTGCGCCAGAACATGATCACCGTGCCCGAGGGGATGGCCGAGGACACCATCTCCACGGTGGGCAACAAGCTCACCACCGCCTTCCGCGGCCTCGCCGCTTCGGAGCTGCGCAGCAAGATCGTTCCCGACCTCTCGCCCTTCGAGCAAGAGGTGCGCAAGACCATCGCGCGGATTATGGACCAGGTCGACCAAGCCAGCTACACCGATATCATTTTCGATGGCCTGGTGCTCATGCTACGGCAGCCGGAGTTCTTTGGGTCAGAGAAGATCAATCAGATACTCGAAACCTTGCAGCAGCGAGAGGCCGTCGTCGCCATCGCCCCGGAGGTCGTCCATTCTGAAGGCGTTAGAGTTATGATCGGCGAGGAAATCAAATCGCCCTCGCTGCAAGAATGCGCCGTCGTGATCGCGCGCTACGGCACGGCCGGCGAGGTGGCCGGCATCGTGGGCGTGCTTGGCCCCAAGCGGATGCGGTATTCGCGGGCGATTCCAGCCGTGCGCTATGTGTCGCGGGTGATGACAAGCCTGCTGCGCGAGATATACAGTTAAACACTATCACCACCTGGAGACCGGAGGTTTGAATAATGCCGAACCAGAGCAAAGATGAGGCGAATGCCGATAAGGCACAAGCGCCTGCGCAGGAGGCGAACAACCCTCTTGCGGAGGAGAAACCCGTCGAAGACGCCGAGCTTCTCAAACAACAGCTTGAGGAGGAAAAGACGAAGGTCGATGACTATCTCAAGCACTGGCAGAGAACACAGGCGGACTTCATCAACTACAAACGCAGGACCGAGCAGGAGAGGGCTGAGTTGCTCAAGTTCTCCAACGCTTCGCTGATTCTCAAGATATTGCCGGTCCTCGACGATTTCGATCGCGCCTTCTCCAGCCTGCCGCGAGAAATCCAACATATGACGTGGCTCGACGGCATCGCGCTCATCGATCGCAAGCTGCGGTTCATCCTCGAGCAGGAGGGAGTCACGCCCATCGAGGCATTGGGGAAGGAATTCGACCCGACGCAGCACGAGGCCGTCCTTTTCGAGGAGGGTGCAGACCCCCAGCATGGGAAGGTCGTCGCCGAGCTGCAAAAGGGCTACAAGCTGCACGACAGAGTCATTCGGCCCACTCTCGTGAAGGTCGGCCAGACGCCTCCGGAGGCGCCAGGTAACGAGGCGTCGGGAAAACAGGGAGGCGACCGGAGTGAGTAGGCGTCCGTCTAAGGATATTATTTTCATTACTCTCACAATCTAGGAGGAAACAACTATGCCAAAGGTATTGGGCATCGACCTGGGTACGACCAACTCTTGTATGGCCGTTATGGAGGCAGGGGAGCCCACGGTCATCGAGAACGTCGAAGGTGGACGCATCACCCCCTCGGTCGTGGCTATGAATATAAAGACCGGGGAGCGGCTGGTCGGCCAGGTCGCCAAGCGTCAGGCCATCACCAACCCCGAGAACACTATATTCTCCATCAAGCGCTTCATGGGCCGCAAGTATCAGGATAAAGAGGTACAGCGTTCCCTTACGATGGTGCCATACAAGCTGAAAGAGGCCCCCAACGGCGACGCTCAGGTGCTGATGGGCGGGAAGCCGTACTCCCCCCCGGAGGTCTCGGCGATGATCCTGCAGAAAATGAAGCTGGATGCCGAGGCGAAGCTTGGCGAGAAGATCACCCAGGCCGTCATCACCGTGCCAGCCTACTTCAACGACTCCCAGCGACAGGCCACTAAAGATGCTGGCAAGATCGCGGGCCTGGAAGTGCTCAGGATCATCAACGAGCCGACGGCCGCCTCGCTGGCTTATGGCCTGGACAAGAAAAAGGATGAGACGATCGCCGTCTATGACCTGGGCGGTGGCACGTTCGATATCTCGATCCTGAGGTTGGGCGAGGGCATCTTCGAGGTTATCTCGACCAATGGCGACACCCATCTGGGCGGGGACGACTTCGACCAGAGGATAATCGACTGGATAATCACCGAGTTCAAGCGCGACCAGGGCATCGACCTGAGACAGGACAGGATGGCCCTCCAGCGGCTCAAGGAAGCCGCCGAGA
>JACPRP010000027.1 GCA_016189905.1 Chloroflexota bacterium
GAAAAGCTCCAAAGCCTTGCCGGATCTGGTGGTGATCGCCGCCGTCGTCCTGGCGTTTCTTGTGCTGGCATCTACCACCGACATTGGTCGGCGCGTTGTCGAGATCTCCGACAAACACAAGCACTGGCTGGCTTTGATGGTCGTTTTGATCGTCGCCTTCGCCATTTATTCTTTGCGCAGGACAAGTGAAGTCAGGCACGAAATTGCCGAGCGCAGGCAAGCTGAGGAATGGTTCAGGACTCTGATCAATAGCTCGCCAATCGGCATCTATGTCGTCCAGGGTGGCCGGTTTCAATTCATTAATCCCCAGTTTGAAAAACAGGCCGGCTATAGCCAGGAGGAATTACTCGGAATGGATGCGCTGAGCCTTGTCCACCGCGAGGACCGGATGATGGTCCGAGAAAACGCCGTCAAGATGCTTAAAGGCGAGTCGTCTTCCCAGTATCAGTTCAGGATTATCAGCAAAGACGGCCAGAGCAAGTGGATTATGGAAACAGTGACCTCGATTCAGTATTACGGCAAGCGAGCGACGCTGGGAAACTTCATGGAGATCACGGACTACAAGCGGATCGAAGCCAAGCTGGAACAGACAGTAGCCGAGCTGGAGCGCTCCAACGCCGAACTGGAGCGGTTCGCCTACGTCGCCTCACACGACCTGCAGGAGCCGTTGCGCATGGTGGCGAGCTATGTGCAATTGCTGGCACGGCGCTACAAAGGCAAGCTCGACGACGACGCCGATGATTTCATTGGCTTCGCCGTCGATGGCGCAACCAGAATGAAAGGGCTGATCAACGACCTTCTGGCATACTCGCGCATCGGCACCCGAGGCAAGCCCTTTGAGCCTACCAATTGCGGCGTTGTCCTCGATCAGGTCCTCGCCAATCTGAAACTAGCTATCGAGGAAAGCGACGCAGTGATCACCCACGAACCTTTGCCGGTAGTGTTAGCCGATACCTCGCAAATCGCACAGTTGCTCCAAAACTTGATCGGCAACGCGCTCAAGTTCCGTGGAGACAGGCCAGCCGAGGTGCACGTTCGAGCAGAGCGCAGGAATGGTGATTGGCTGCTGTCGGTTCGCGACCGAGGCATCGGCATCGCGCCAGAGTTCTACGAGCGCATTTTCCTGGTTTTTCAGCGGCTGCACAATCGAGACGAATATCCGGGCACAGGCATCGGCCTGGCGATCTGTAAGAAGATCATCGAGCGTCACGGTGGCTGCATCTGGGTGGAATCAGAGCCCGACAAAGGGTCCGTATTCTACTTCACAATCCCTATAAAAGGAGATGGACAGTCGTGAGCATAAGGACTATGGGTAGGGCGGTTGAGATCCTGCTGGTTGAAGACAACGCCGGCGACGTGCGCCTGACGATAGAGGCCCTCAAAGAGGGCAAGGTGTATAATAATCTTCACGTCACGGGGGATGGGGTAGAGGCTCTGGCCTTCCTCCATCGTGAAGGCAAGTACGCCAATGCGCCCAGGCCGGACATCATCTTGCTGGACCTGAACCTGCCGAAGAAGGATGGTCGCGAGGTGCTGCGCGAGCTCAAACAAGACCCCGCCCTGATGTGCATCCCGGTGGTCGTGTTGACGACCTCGAAGGCTGAAGAAGATATACTCAGAACCTATGAGTTGCACGCGAATTGCTACATAACGAAGCCGGTAGATCTGGATCAGTTTATGGCGGTTGTCAAGTCTATCGAGGATTTCTGGCTCACAATCGTGAAACTACCCACTGAGTGAAGGAAGACGTGAACGGCCCGCAAATCAAAATCCTCCTGGTCGAGGACAATCCTGGCGATGCTCGCCTCATACAGGGAGCCCTGGCAGAGGCCGGCGCCGCTCAGTTCGAGCTGGCGCACTGCCAGCGGCTTGGGGATGCTCTCGAACGTCTGGATAGAGAGCCCTATGACGTAATCCTGCTGGACCTCTCGCTGCCCGATGGCCATGGGATCGATACGCTGGTGCGCGCGCATGAGCAGGCCCCGGGCGTGCCGATTGTGGTTTTGACCGGGCTTGACGACGAAACGCTGGCGCTCAAGACACTACAAACAGGAGCGCAGGACTATCTGATCAAGGGGCAGGTCGAGAGCGATTTACTGGTACGCTCCATTCGCTACGCCATCGAGCGTCAGCGGTTGCTGGCCGAATTGCGCGCTTTATCGCTGGTCGACGAGCTGACGGGTCTGTACAACCGGAGAGGTTTCTCGATCCTGGCCCAGCAACAACTGAAGATAGCGGATCGCACGAGACGGGGAATGCTGCTCCTCTTCGTCGATCTAGACAGCCTGAAGATGATTAACGACACCCTGGGCCACCGCCAGGGCGACCTGGTGCTGAAGGAGGCCGCCAATATCCTTAAGGCGACTTTTCGCGAGTCGGATATCATCGCGCGCATTGGCGGGGACGAGTTCACGGTGCTAAACATTGAAACGCCCTGGTCCAGAGCCGAAGCTATCACCGCTCATTTGCACGAGGTAGTTGAGGCCCATAACAGCCTCGCGAACGGGTCCTGCGAGCTCTCTATGAGCGTCGGCATGGCATGGTACGATCCAGATCAACCCTGCTCCATCGACGAGTTGCTCGCGCGGGCGGACGCGTCGATGTACGAGCAAAAGCGGGTCAAGCGCCGCTGATCGTCTTGACAATACAGGTGCTCCAAACGGCAAACGGCCAGTATTGCCCGCCTCTGCTGCGCGTGATATACTTCCCATGGTAGGCCGATGTGGTCCACCTCGGGTAGGATTGCCAGTCCTATCTGAACCGCAATGTTGCTGTTGGCTCCTACCTCGTACCGGAGTACAAGGTAGGAGCTATTTTGTGCCTGTTGACCGGTCTTCATTCAGTTACTTCGGTGAATAGCACGGTCTCCTCGGTCTCCGCACCCTCATTCCCTCGCCGGCGATGCAGCACACCCTGAGATGTATAATTTCTCATCGCCTCTGAGTCAAACTGGCTGATCGTCGAGCTTGGCTTCACTACGGCTTTGGAACGCAAGATCGAGTCCTCGATCACGATAGTGAACGGCTACGTGGGACCCGTGGCTTTTTTGGCGAAGGACGGCACATCATTATTGCCGGCGACGCTCGTCGCCGTCGTCTTCGACGAAATCGACGCGGCTGTAAACTTTGTTGACGGCCCGGCAACCTGCTTCATGTCGTAGAGGAGAGTTGGCTTGAAGCACCAAATTAGCCAGCTAGCTTGATTGGCCAAATGACTCTGGAAAACACGGCAACACGTTTTTCGTCTCACTACCCAACAGCTTGTGTGCCAGCAATCGAATAGGTATAATGTAGCCGTTTACACCTTCCTTCTCGACTGGAATTGACTAATGACAGATTCAACAAATGAAAAAGCAAGGTCCGTACGAAATAGAACAGTAACTCTTTCACAGAAAGAGGTACTTTTTTATCAGACTAGATTGGTGAAGCTCTCGAAACCGGTCCAACATTGTGATATCGAAAACAAAACGATAAACCAGGATTTTTTTGAGACCGTCGATTTCCTTCCAGATCGCTTCGTTGACCTGCTCTTCATCGATCCTCCATATAACCTAACCAAGTCATTTAGTACTAACGCTTTCAAAGAGAAGACAACTCTAGAATACGCACGATGGTTCGAGTCATGGTTCCCTCAACTACTAAGGACGCTCAAGCCAACGGCGTCGGTTTATGTTTGCGGGGACTGGCGTTCGTCAGTTGCGGTGCACCTAGTGGTGGAGAAATACCTCACTGTTCGAAACCGAATCGTGTGGGAGCGAGAGAAAGGGAGGGGAGCAAAGGCAAATTGGAAGAGCTGCGCGGAAGACATATGGTTCTGTACAGTTTCTGACGACTACACTTTCAATGTTGAAGCTGTGAAGCTCAAGCGAAAGGTTATTGCTCCATACACTGATACAGAAGGTAAGCCTAAAGACTGGACAGCGACTGAGAACGGAAATTTTCGTCTTACTCATCCATCCAACATCTGGACGGACCTCACCGTCCCGTTCTGGTCGATGCCTGAGAATACAGATCATCCAACTCAGAAGCCGGAGAAACTTGTGGCAAAAGCTATCCTCGCGAGCTCAAACCCCGGTGATTTCGTATTTGATCCTTTCTTGGGTTCAGGAACAACCTCTGTGGTTGCCAAGAAACTCGGCCGGCGGTACGCGGGGATAGAAATAGATTTGACTTACTGCTGTTTGGCAGAGAAGCGACTCGCAATAGCTGAGCATGATAAGAGTATTCAGGGATACGCTGGTGGGGTGTTTTGGGAACGTAACAGCGCTCAGGAGCCGAAACTGCTCCGAGCCAAGGGGATACAAGGTAGCTTGCGACTCTTTTGAGGGAACGGGAAGGGGATAATCTGTGGTTAAGAGTCGAGTTTTCTATACTGACACGTACAAAGCAATTGAGAGAGCCACCCTAGAACTCATAAACTCGCAGCCTGATTTTATGTCGAAGAGCACAGTGACAAGCCCTAGAGCCGCAGGTGATGCAATTCAGCTAATCTTATCCCACCAATTTCAGAACGTTCTTGGAAACCTGTGCTGCGAGTACTCTGCCGACTTTGCTCGCAGGGCGATGGCTGATCTAGCTTTTACTGATTACGATGGCTTCTACTACCTGGTTGACGTCAAAACTCACCGTGTCGGGGCTGGCTTTAGTATGCCCAATCTTACCTCAGTTGAGAGAATTGCCCGTCTGTATGAGGATGACAAGAACTTCTTTGTGGTTCTGAGTATCAGGTACGCCGTCAAGGAAACTCGGGTCACCGTTCAAGAGGTGCACTTCGTACCAATTGAGTTTCTATCGTGGAAATGTCTGACAATAGGAGCCTTGGGTTGGGGACAAATCCAAATCGCTGATGCAGCGAAAGCCCTCCGCATCAATGAGAAATACTCTCGGAAGGAATGGATGCTTGAACTTTGCGATATTATGTTTGACTTTTATCCGCGAGAGATCGCAAAGATCACAGACAGGATTGAGTACTTCAGGAAGGTCAAACAACATTGGGAGAAGAAACCTGATAATTAGACTCGGTGATCGGCTGATGGGGGAGATTGTCCGCGCGAGAACGAGGTAGGCATAATACTTGCAAGAACATACAACCTGAGCATACCTTGAGCAATGACGACAAACGGCCCGACGGACTTCAAGCCACGTCGAAAACCGAAAACTGGCCAAAGCCAAATGTCAGATGAGAAAAGCCAGCCGCATAAGAACAAAATCCCCCCCAAGACATCGATGGCTTTGGAGCCGTTGCGGTTTGGCATCGACATCGACGGCACGATCTCCCAGGCCCCCAGGCATTTCAAACGATTGATCGACGCCTTGCTCGAACGTGGCAATGAAGTGTACATCGTCACCGGGCGCTTCGAGGATACACGCCGTATGACCAAGGACCTCCTGGACTCCCTTAGCATTCGCTATACCCAGGTGATCATGCGCCCGGTGGATTGGCCGAGTACGGTACCTGATTACAAAGTGCAGGTGATGCAGGAGAAAGATATCCACCTTATGATCGACGACGATGACGAGATATGCTGGGCGATTCAAACGCAAACCAAGACCCTCGCCGCACATATGCTGCCTATCCCCGAGACATCCGAGGCTCACGCGGTCAAGGCTCGCCTGCACAGGAAGGAGAGGCAGCGCAGCTACCGAGCCGCGAAAAGAGAGGGCAGGTGATGGCGCAGCGTTGTGTCTTGGCCCCGGGACACATCGAGGGGCATTGACGAATGAGCGAACATATCGGTCCTTCGCCAGGTGCATCTGGTCTCTATTTGGCGTATACTGTCGGTACGGCTGACACTAACTTCTGGCTTTCGGTTGTCTGGGCATCCCAAGGCCAGGCCGTTTCAACAACCACACTTTATTGAGGAGGACACACTTTCGTGATCGGGATAATAGCAACCGGCGCCTATATCCCCGTGTATCGGCTGTCTCGCGATGCCATCGGCCAGGCCTGGGGTCGCAACTCGCAAGGCGGAGAGCGGGCCGTAGCCGGTGGCGACGAAGATAGCCTGACGATGGCGGTCGAAGCAGGATTGGATTGCCTGGCCGGCGTGGACAGGGGGAAAATCGATGCGCTTTATTTTGCTTCGACTACATCGCCTTACGTCGAAAAGCAAGGCGCGGCTCTCCTTGCGGCGGCGCTCGACCTTCCGCAAGATATCGTGACAATGGATTTTGCCAACTCGCTCCGCTGCGGCTCAAACGCGCTGCTCGCGGCTTTCAACACTGTGAGAGCTGGCGCAGCCCGATCAGTTCTGGTCTTGGCTGCCGATAGCCGGCAAGGATATCCTCGCTCTGAGCAGGAGCAATCATTTGGCGATGGCGCAGCCGCCGTCGTTGTTGGCGGCGAGGGACCGGTGGCGACGCTGGAAGCTGCCTTTTCCTGCAACAACGCCATCATGGATGTCTGGCGCAAGCCGAACGATACTTTCGTACGCACCTGGGAGGAGCGCTGGGTGAGCGGCGAGGGATGGACGGCCAGCGTATCGCGAGCGCTAGCAGGGGTCTGCGAGCGAGCCGGAATTGCCGTGGGGGGAATCGACCGTTTGGTCCTGGCCGGAGGTAGCGCCGCGGCGCAATCGCGTCTGGTCAAGAGCCTGGGGATCGAGCCCGAGAAGGTTCAGGATAACTTCGCCAGGTCTGTCGGCGATGCCGGCGCGGCGCAGGCGTTGCTGGCCTTTGCATCAACGCTGCGCGTGACGCCGGCTGAAGGTCGAGTGGCCGTGGTCGCCTATGGGGATGGCGCAGACGCGTTACTGTTCAAGGTGGGCGAGCAGCCAGTCTTCACCGGGCGACGAGGAGTGGAAGGACACATAGAATCCAAGATGCAGTTCCCTTCGTACCAGCGTTTCTTGGCATCACGCAACCTGGTGGAGATCGTCCCCGGCGAGCCTTTCCGCTTGCTGCCCTCGGCAACGGCTACATGGCGTGAGGAAGCGACCATCATTCGCTGCCACGCCAGTCGCTGTCGGCGCTGCGGCACGGTGGCCTTCCCTATTCAGCGTGTGTGTTACACCTGCCGCTCGAAGGACGACTTCGAAGAGGTGCGTCTGAGCGAGGAAAAGGGTACGGTTTTCACCTACTCCATCGATAACCTGGCTGGTCGGGGAGATGATCCCGTGGTCGTGCAGACCGTGATGGAAATGGATCAAACCAGGGCACGATTCTATGGGCTGATGACTGACTGTGATCCCAAGCAGGTTTACGTCGGCATGCCCGTCGAGCTAACGTTTCGCCGATTGTATGAAGGGGCAGGATTCTACAATTATTTCTGGAAAATCCGCCCGGTCCGTAGAGGAGGTTGCTAGCAATGGAAAGCATCAAAGATAAGGTTGCCATCATCGGCATGGGCTGCACCAAGTTTGGGGAGCGCTGGGATTGTGGCCTGAATGACCTCGCTATTGAGGCGGCATACGAGGCATACGAAGATGCGGGCATCGGACCAGATGATATACAAGCCTGCTGGGTGGGGCAAGGAATCGGCCCTTATGTTGGCATTGGCGGCACGGTTGCTACAGAAGCGCTGAAACTGCACGACATCCCCATCTCCCGCAACGAAAACTGGTGTACCACCGGTCTCGAGGCGCTGCGCAGCGCGGCTTACGCGGTAGCTTGTGGCGCACACGACATCGTGATGGTACTTGGCGTGGAGAAACTAAAGGATACCGGCTTCGGTGGACTGGGCACCGGCCGCGGAATGAGCCCGGTGCTGGAGGCTCGCCGTACGTCCCCCGGGTCCTTCGCACTGATCGGCACCCGCTACTTCCACCAGTATGGTATCGATCCCGAGGAGGGGCGTAAGGTGCTGGCCCGCATCGCCGTGAAAAACCATCACAACGGCAGCATGCACCCCAAGGCTCATTTCCGCAACGAGATCACCATCGAACAAGCTTTGAAAGCACCAATAATCGCCTGGCCGTTAGGTCTGTTCGATGCTTGCGGCAACAGCGATGGCTCGGCGACCGCCATTCTCTGCCGCGCTGACCTCGCCAAACAGTTTCGTCCCGACCCAGTGTACATCAAAGGGATCGGGGCCTCGATGGATCCGATGCTGCCACATACACGACCAGGCTTTAGCTGGACCAGCTTCCCGGCGCTGATGACCTCGTCACAGGAGGCATATCGCCAGGCTGGAGTCACCAATCCCCGCGAGGAGATCGACATCGCCGAAGTGCACGATTGTTTCACCATCACAGAAATGGCGATCATGGAGGACTTCGGTTTCAGCGCGCGCGGCAAAGCGCCGGAGGATATTATGGCCGGCTTCTTCGATATTGACGGCGGATTGCCGGTCAATACAGATGGTGGTTTGAAGTGCTTCGGGCATCCCATTGGGGCCAGCGGACTACGCATGTCCTACGAGGTTTACAAACAGCTACAAGGCAAGGCGCAATCGCCTGAGCGCCAATTGAAGGACGTTCGCCTCGGACTGGCCCATACGTTTGGCGGTCCACCACAAACCAGCGTGGTGACGATCTTTGGGAACGAGGTTGGCTATCCGTAGCATCGCTTTTTACCACGGGTTGCGCTAGTCTTTGCTCGTCGGTTTCTCCATAGGGGACGGATGGTGTTGCAAACTGCCGTGGTAATCAGACAATTACCCTCAACTCTCCGGTACGAATCCTGCGAAGCGGCTCGCCCAGTGTGGCGATCACCAGCACGCCAACCATCAGGTGCAGGGCATCTTGTCCGGTATTGAGGGCACCGAGAGCCACTAGCAGGGTCGTGGCACCAGCGGGCGGGTGGGAAGCATGTAGAAGCGTTGCTACTGTAACGGTAAACACTAACGCCAGAACGGCGGCAAGAACTCGCACGGGGTCGACGTGCCCGGCCGAAGAAATGGTTTGCGTCTGCCAGAGCCCCAAAAGACCCACGGCAAGGAAGCCTGAAGCCAGCCCGACTAGATGGCCGACGATCACATTGTAAAACCGCGACACCGACTGCTCCGGTGCCCGGGCCAGTAAATAAGAGGTGGGCCCGAGACTCGGGAAAAGAAAAAGCTGATCCAACACGAGAGAAATCACGCCAACCATCAACAGCAATCCACCCGCCACCAGAGGCGTCCAGACAATATCGGATAGCCACGTTGGGTGGCGATGCTCGGGTGGGCTGGTTCCCAAGTTTTCGAGATGGTCTTCTGGCCTCTTACGCACTTTCGATTGCCATATCCATTAAATTGACAATGAATGACGATGAATGCCGATAGCATCCTTCGCGATAAGGCGGTCATCGACGGTCGGAAAATCGTTTTAACGGCTCCCTGTTTGCCATCCCCATTCAATTATACCACCCAGCAAAAGGGTATCTGGACCGGCGTGGTCCGCATCTTGCAGCTTGGGCTTAGATGTCCTCAGGCGCGTGCCGTGGACATCACCAACAATTGGTGGTGGAAGGGAGGTGCGAATGATGCAACCATTGCCAAGAAGAGAAGAACCTGAGCATCCCGAAATGCGACGACCCGAAGAATTCCCGCGGCCTATCGAGCGGCCGGAGGGATTTCGACGGACTGGGGAGATGCTCGAGCTTCGACGGGACCTGGTACGATGGGGGCCCGTGTTTGCAGGAACGGTGGTGGCCTTATCGACTATCGTCTTGCTGACCATCCTCGGCGCAGGCATTGGGCTTTCCGCGGGGCCTACTGGGACCGACTTCGGCTCTGCCGCAGGCATCTGGAGCGCCATAGTGGTGCTCATCGCTCTGTTCGTCGGCGGATGGGTAGCCGCCGCGACCTCGGCAGTGGGCGGAAAACCAGAAGGTATGTTCAACGGCGTGATGGTCTGGGCCACACTTCTAGTGATCAGCCTGTTCCTCACGGCGTTTGGTCTGGGCGCTTTGTTGGGCGCGATGACCCAATTCGGTCTGTTTGCCGCTCCCCCAGCCGTCGGCGGGCCTAACCTGGTCGCTACAGCATGGGGCACGTTCATCGCGTTGCTCGTCGGGCTGGGCGTGGCCGCACTTGGTGGCTATCTCGGGGCCAGAGAACTAGTGGTTCCCAAAGAACTGCAATAGGCGACAACATTCTATCGCGACAAGAAGAGCAAAAGGGACAGGAGAACGGCCTGTCCCTTTTCTTTTTGGAATCATGGCATTATTCTTGCAGATCAGTCTTATTGATACCTTTTTTAGGGGTATCGACGCCCCACGTCGTTCAGGTTGTTAAGAAGGAGCTGCGGGCATGGAATTCAATATCCCTCAACCGTTGAAACTAGAGCACGACGAGCTTCACGTGGACCTTGCCAGAGCTACTGGAGTAGGCGGGAAGGTCGGAGAAGCAGCCGAGGCGGTTGCGCAAATTCTGCACCCTCATTTCTTAAAAGAAGAAGAGTTTGCCCTGCCACCACTCGGCCTGCTATCTCTCCTGACCAAGGGCGATGTCACGCCGGAGATGGGAGAAGTCCTCGCTATGACCGACCGGCTGAAGGCCGAGTTTCCCCAAATGATCGACGAGCATAAGGCAATCGTCACGGCGCTCAAGAACATGAGTGATGTGGCCACGAAAGAAAACAAGCCGGAATATGCCAGATTCGCCGAAAAGCTGATCTTGCACGCGCAAACTGAAGAAGAAGTCTTTTATCACACTACGCTATTGATCGGCGAGTATGTGAAACTTAAGCTCAACAGGTAGACCAAGCCTACGCGGTTTTGCTCACCGCCTATCTCCTCCCCCAGTCCTTGATGCCGGTCTCATACACTCGCGTGATCTCGGCCAGGGCCTCGATCTGACGGCCCTCTGCCAGAAGAGCATCTGCCTTGGCCAGCCCACGAGCCATTTCAAGGTCGGCATTATCGCCAAGCTCGGCGGTGATGATGCCGGCCAGCAGCCTACGCTCGCCGGTGCGATTCAGGTCCAGGTACGGCAGGCTATCGTACCACGCAAGTCGCTCCTCCAACCCCGCAAAAGGCTGCTGAGCACCCACCATTCCCGTCAGTTCTGCGCCAAGCTCCCGCGAGCGTTGCAGCGCCGAGTTTAGATTGAACCTGGTGGACGGCACCGGCCCTATGGCCCGCATCTGCATGGTCTGAAAGAAATGATACAGGGGTCGAAGGCCCGAGACCAGGCCATTGCCGGAGCCGCCGGCGACGGCGAATCCCAAGGTCGGGACACCCTTCAGCGGGGCGGTTCTGGCGTAGATACGGGTCATCTTGATCATCAAGAACTTGACCATCCCGCTGGTTTCCGACCAGTAAACCGGTGAGCCCAGAACGAGAGCGCCACAGGTCAAAATCTTCTGGGTCAGGTATTCGAGCGAGGCATCTTCATACGTGCACTTCAAGTTCTTCTCGCATTCCGAAGGCAGACAGTCCTTGCAGGCGTTAACCACGTGGTCGGCCATCTGCACCAACTCGACGCGCGCGCCCCTGTCCGCGGCGCCCTCCAGCGCTGCCGTGACCAGTTGATTCGTCTTTCCATTACGGTTGGGACTACCTACGAGCCCCAGTACTGTGCTATCTCCCACTTTGCTCACCTCTTCGCAGTCAGACGTAATCTCGTCCCAATGTTACGCGGTTCGCCCGGTGGCTGTCAATCCACTTCGACAACTGGTAACGGCTCGGGTTGAGGTGATGAGACGCCCATCATTACCGAGACCGAGCGGGGCGCAACGGAGGCAGTGCTCCCATCGTCAAATCGGGCTATCAATCGATGGGTAATTTGTGCTATTGCGGTCCATCGCGGCAACCGAGTATTATGCAGTCACCCACCTTGATCGATCAGCGCAACGGCAATGAGTAAACCATCCCTGGCGCGCCGGCCGAAGAATAGGGCTTACCATAGTTCGGCAAGAGACACTCATACGATACTCGCCGGGTAATTCAGACGCAGGGACACACGCCTCAGTGCAACGGACAAGGAGGCCTATCATGCAATTTTCCACTCCCCAATTCAATTTCGCCGAGCCCACTACCACAATCTTTCGGTTTCTGACAGTTGGGCTAGCGGCTATCGCTCTTGTGCTTAGTGGCCACCCGATCGATCAGCGCCTGGCGCCCGTCGTCATTGCCTACCTGATCACCACCGTTGTCTTGTGGCTCCTTGCCCCCCGCGTGTCGTGGACGTGGCTTATATATCCCACATCCTTGATGGATGTGGTAGTCGTAACCGCAATTATCAGCCTCTCAATAGGATCGCCACTGGCGCTCTGGTCGCTTTACCTCTTCCCGCTGGCCAGCACGGCGGCGACCGGGCGCGTGCCGGCGCTCGCAAGTGCTGTCCTGAGCATATTCAGTTACCTGAGCACAATCTGGCTCAATACCAGCACGGTATCTGTGCTGGCTATCTGGCAGGCTACGGTGCTCGTGGCCGTCACCGCCCTCATCACCATTCTAACCCATCGATGGATGGTTGAACGACAAGAAAAACGTGCCTGGCAGGAAATCGCCGCGGCAGCCAGAGGGTTGATCGGAGACAAAGAATCAGACATTGCGGCGACGGTTGCAGAGCGCGCCCGCCGGTTGGTGCGGGCCGACATGGCGTGCATCTGGTCGTGGGATCAGTATGGGAGATTACACTCAGGCGTCCAGGTTGGCAAGGCCTCTGAAGAGCCGATTCTACGCTTTGAGCCGCATCCGGCGTTGATGCACAAGCTGGATCGTGGAACGGTTTCCATCGACGAGCTAGGCGAGCCATTTGTCAATCGCGTGGGTGAAGCAATCTCGCTGCAACGGGAGAAGGAACGCGTGGCGCTGCTGGCAGTGGGCTGGAACAGGCCACCTCGTGACTTAGCAGCACAGCAACAGCGTCTGCGGCTCTTCGCGCCTTGGGCGCTAGATGCGCTGACTCGTGCACAAGCCATGGCCGCCAGCCGTGAGGAGCTTCGACGGCGGACCGTGCTCGAGTGTGCCGTAAGGGAATTGGCGCGACCGCTGGAACGGCCGGAGGCTCAGGAAATCCTCGTCCAGGCTGCCCGCAAGGGTCTCGACGCGGTGGCATCTCTGGTTGAGCGGTCGTCCGGACACGTTCTCACGGGTGATGCCGAGGTCACTGAGGCGCTCGTTCGATTGAGCGTGACCGGCGAGGCAAATGACGTCGAATCTGATAAGCGATCTGCCACTCAGCTTGACACGGGTGCTCCGCTAATCGCCCCTATTGAGGAGAACGTGGTGCTCGTTGCTTGGCGAACTGGACGGAGATTCGGAGCGTTAGACCTCGCCTGGCTGAACCAGCTAGCGGATGTGGGACAAGTCGCGCTTCGGCGCTGTGCCGAGCACGAGCGTCTCCAGGCTGAGGAACGCGTGCTGCGAGCGGGGCTGGAGGCTTTACCTGCACCGGTGGTGATCTGGAACACATGCGGCGCGACAGTGTTCGCTAACGGCGCCTACCTCGCTCTGGGATTGAAGGCTGTGCCCCGGGTTGAGCCATTATCGATCGGAGCGCACGAGGCGGAAGTCGTCATCGGGAAGTCACAACGCGTCCTCATGGCCGTGACAGTACCAGTCGCGGGAGAACAGCTCGCCATTACCCACTTTCGCGAGATCACGCGCGAGCGCGAGGCACTGCGGGCGAAGGACGAGTTGATCGCTATGGTTGGCCACGAGCTGCGCACGCCTCTTACATCCATCTACGGCTATAGCCAGATGATGGCTCGGCATCTCGCCGTCGTCCAGCAGCAGGTTGATCAGGTCAACCGACTCATTGGCGACTTCGTCGAGGCTGCAAAGCTCGACAGCGGACAGCTTCCGCTGTGCCGCCAGATGGTGGACATGGTTCAGCTCGCGCGCTCGGCCGCCGAGAGATTTCGCGGCGCTTACCCCGGTCGAAGGCTACAATTGGAAACATCCAGTATCGCAAACGTCGAGGGTGATCCCGTGCGCCTGGGGCAGGTGTTTGATAACCTGCTCGGCAACGCCGTGAAATACTCGCCGGCGGACCGAGAGATCGTGCTCACGGTTGAGTTGGAAGGAGGGCAGGTGGTGGTGTCGGTGCAGGATCAAGGGATCGGCATCGCCCCCGAGCACCTGTCGCGCCTGTTCGACCGCTTTTTCCGCGTACCTAACGAAGATACGGATCACGTCAAGGGCTCTGGCCTGGGACTCTCGATCGTCCGTGATATCGTGACGGCGCATGGCGGCCGCGTCTGGGCCGCAAGTAAAGGACGCGGTCTCGGAAGCACGTTTCACGTGTCCCTCGTTCCAGCAGCGACGGACCGCGGTTCAACACGGCTCGAAGCCAGACGTGCCAGTTGAGGCCGAACGAGGTGTTATGTGGTGCCGCCCAGCGCGTTATCGAGAAACGGGAACAATTTGCAGTCCAGTGACGCCATGTTTACTAGTACTAGATGAAGTTGAAGAGAGAGATGTAAGCAATGCCGCCGGCGTTCAAGCCACCGATCTCTATAAAGCACCTCGCGCGCATTTCTTGCGCCGTGGCGCTTGCTGCAGCTATCCCAATCGCTGGACTACCACCCGACGCTCGTGGCGAACCGGAATCCCCTTACCGCGTCGTTGAGTTCCCCCTGCGCGTCGCACCCGCGATCCAGAACGAGGTGACCGTCTCTGGCCGCTGGGCGTTTTGGCAGGTGGCCAACGACCGCCACCGTATCGAGGGTAAGAACTTGGAAGCGGCGAGTGAATTCAGTTTTACCACTGGTGCTTCCCTCGAAGGCCCCTACGACGTCGATCGCGACACGGTGGTGACCGTCGAATCAGCCCCAGACTCGGGGGTCGGGATATTTGGCTACCGGCTTCCTCGTTTGCCGCGCTTCACTGTCGCTCCGTTCAAGAGCGCCGAGGGTAGCTTCAGGCGCCGCGCCGTCCGGATCAGCGGCCGCGAACGACCCCCTGAACAAATACTACTTCACGCTGAGCGTGGACGGTGTTACGACGCACAGCAACGTCTGGTCGCATGGCGTTGATGCGCGAACTTACTTCCCGCAGATGGACACGCCAACCCAGGACTGTCGGTCAAATTGATGGCGGCGGAGCAACGCCTATTGATCTCTGCGTAGTGGGCTAAACCTGGTTAGGGCGATGATGATGGCGGCTTTCAAATCTGCCCCTACCTGGTTTAGGCACCCGTGCAGGAATCAATGATGCCGTATTTGTTTGGCTTCACACCCAATAGAATATCATGAGCCCGGCCAGCGGGCGATCAAAATTGACAAGGAACAGTTCGGGTGCTATACTCCTGAAACTCGTACTGCACGGACTAGCCAAGCCCCGGTTGCGCTGCCCATTCGGTCCCTACGATAGGATTTGTCCCTACCAGAGCACAAATTTGCGCCAAGACACGAAAGGATCAGGAGGATATTTCATGAGCAGGACCGTTTCGTTCCTCATAGCGGCCATTGGTGTTTTGACCCTCATCGTAGCCACGACAGCCTGTGCCCAGCAGCCGGCGGCGCCCACCGCGACGCCGAAGCCTGCAGCCGCGCCAACAAAATCGGCTGAGCAACCGAAACCAGCGGCCACGGCAGTTCAGCCAACGCAACCGGCGTCTGCGACCAAGCCAGCCCAATCAGCCAAGCCCCAGCAGTTGGAAGTCGTGCGCGTCGGCCTTCAGGGCCAGGCCTCCGACGCCGCGGCGTTCGTGGCTAATGGCAAAGGCTACTTCAAAGAGCAGGGCATCGACTTCCAGTTCGTGCCCATCAGCAATCCAGGAGAAATGGTGGCGCCGCTGGCGACCGGTCAGATCGAAGCGGCCGGCGTGCTCGGCAGCGCCCAGTTCTATAACGCCCTGGCGCGCGGCGTCCGCATGAAGGGCGTCGCCGACAAGGGCCGACTGTCGAAGGGCAACGGCTACATGGCCCTTATGGTGCGCAAAGAACTGGTGGACAATGGGAAATACAAAGGGATGGCCGATCTAAAGGGGCTCAAGGTCGCCGTCCAGGGTGGCACGACCAGCCCGGCGTCGTTTATTATCGAAACCGGCCTCAAGACGGTTGGCCTCACGATGAAGGACATCGACCTGATCAACCTCGCGCTGGCCGATATGCCGGCCGCTCTCGCCGGCGGCAGCATCGACGCGTGCATCACGGCTGAGCCATTCGTCTCGCGGGCGGTCGATATGGGAGCCGCTATTCGCGTGATGGGCGCCGACGAGATAACCCCCGATTTCCAGATCACTGGCATATCCTTCTCCGAGGAGTTCATCAAGAGCAAGCCCGACGTCATCAAGCGTTTCGTGACCGCTTACATTAAGGGCGCCAGGGATTTCAACGATGCCTTCATGAAGAACAAGGGTAAGGCGGATGTGATCAAGATACTGACACAGGCCACCTCTGTCAAGGACCCGACGACGTGGGAGAGGACGGTGCCAGTCGGCATCAACCCCGACGGCTATGTCAACGTCGACAGCCTGATGATGCAGGTGGAGTGGCTGCTGCGAACCGAGCAGATCAAAGAGAAGCCGGATCCTAAGGACTTCCTCGACAATCAGTTCGTGGACTACGCGATAAGCGTGCTTGGGAAGTACAACAAGTAGGCAGAGACCAGACGCCAGCAGGAGACATTCAAAGAGGCCAGTCAGAAGCAACGTTGACGTTTGAGTATCTGTTGCGGTCCTCAGGTTAAGCCTGGCATTTGTGGAGCCTTAGTCGATCAAGGCTCCACACCCCGCAGGATCCTGCCGGCATTCTTCCCAAAAATCTTCTCTTTCGCCTCGGCCGACAGCGGGGCGCTCTCCAGGGACGGCACCACACGAGTGTGCTCGGCGCTCGTGAAGGGATAATCGGTCCCAAGGACGATGTGGTCTTCGCCGGCGAACTGGAGCGCGCAATCCAGCGGCCCTGGGCCATAGGCCTGCGCTGTATCGTAATACATCTGGCGCAAGTAATCGCTTGGAGGACGGCTGATGTTCTTCCGCGTCTCCTCATACCGACGCGCGGCGTGATCGATCCGGTCCGAGATGAACGGGAGCGCACCCCCGAGGTGGCACAGGACTATAGGGAAATTGGGATATCTCTCCCGGACGCCGCTCAACACCAGCCGCGTCGCGGCCGTGCAGGTCTCGTAAAGGTAGCCGATGCTCGCGGTCATCATATAGTCTCGGACGAGCGGCACGTCGACCGGCTCCATCGGATGGATGAAAGCAGGCAGCCGTAGACGATCCAGCTCTTCATAGAACGGCCAGAACTCGGGTGAATCCAGCGGCTTGCGCGCGATTGTAGTGCCCAGGGCCACGCCGACCATTCCCGTCTTCCGCCTCGCCCGATGAAGCTCATCAATGGCGGCAGCGACATCGGTCAGAGGCACGGACACCAGCGCGCGGAAGTGGTCTGGGTCATTGCCGCACACCTCGCTCAGGGAATCGTTGCATATTTGAGCCAGAGCCAGGCTCAACTGGCAATCCGCAAAGAAAACGCTCGGCGCCGAAACTGAGAGAACCTCCACGTCAACCTTCGCTTCCGCCATAGCTGCCAGCCTGCCTTCGATGCCCGGCAGCGTTCTCATCGTCAGGCCCCCCGCTGTCATCCCCATCAGCCCCGAGTTTTCCAGCGCTCGAATGTACTCCGGCGGATAGTAGTGGCAGTGAAGATCGATTCTCATTCAAATGCTCCCGTCACAGCCCCAACCCATCGCCCCATTTTCCCCGTACCTGCGCGGCAAGCTCAGGTCTGATCGCTATCTCCTTCGGGAACCTGTCCAGCCATTCGAAGGGCTTGCAAGCGTCGATGATGGCCCGCGAATTGAAGAAGCCCTTCGCCGGCCTGGGAATCATCGGATCGAGAGAGGAGCTCCAGGTCCGCCGAACTATATCGATGTCCTGCGCCGGGTCCGTCCTGGTGCACAGCGCCCACATTACGTCCTGAACATTGGTCGGATCGATATCGTCGTCGACCACGATCACGTACTTCGTCATATTCGACCCTGAATCCCCGTGGCGACAGCCGGCAATGAGCAGGCCAACCTGCTTGGCATGCCCGGCATATCTCTGCTTGACGGAAACGATAATCATCGTGCGGCCCCCGGCGTCGCTCTCCCACACCCCCCGCACGTCGGGTACCCCGCTTTCCTCGAGCCAGTTGTGCAGGATGGCGCTGGCCATCAACACCCGCCAGTGCGTGTTCTCACTGGGATTCCGCGCGGGCGGCGCGCCGATGAGAACCGGGTCGTTGCGATGGTAAACCCGCTCGACCCTGATGACGGGCGCCGGTGCTGCCTCGGCGGCGTAGTAGCCCAGCCACTCTCCAAACGGCCCTTCGAGCCTCCTCTCCCCCGGATGAATCCAGCCGGCCAGGACTATCTCGCTGCTCGCGGGGATCGGCAACCCTGTGATCTCCTCGCGAATCACGTCGACGGGCTTCTCCCTGATGGCACCGATAAACGAGTACTCGTCGTCCACTGAGGTGCCGGCTATCTTCGTGATCAACGGGTAGTGTCCCAGCGAAACCGCCACGGGGCACACCCTCCCTTGCGCGTGCCACCTCTCGACGTGCATTCTTCCGTGAGTGCCCGGCCTGGCGAAGAGCCCCACAGTGTTCTTGTCGTGAAGCATAACCCTGTACTGGCCCAGATTCACCTGCCCGCCGTCCGGATCCATCGTGATCACCGCGTGCCCCGTGCCGATGTATCTGCCCCCATCCGCCTCGTGCCAGTTCGGCGCGGGGAACTCGAAAAGGTCGACGTCGTCGCCAGAGAGCACGTTCTCCAGTATCGGCCCGGTTTGGACCTCTCGCGGCGAGAATTTTGGCGCGTCAGCTCTCCATTTCGGGAGCCGCCGGCGCAGCAGCCCCACCAGCTCCAGGTCTGAGAGACCCTGAGGAAGCCCGAGCAAATGAGCTATGCGGCTGCTGGCCGACACCGCGCAGGTCAATATCCTGTAACCCTGGGGGTAGCCTCTGATATTGTCGAAGAGGAGGGCAGGCCCGTTCGCCTTGCCCCCATTCAGCATCGAGATGGCGCCGATGTCCAGATTCCAGTCAGCCCCTTCCACCACCCGGAGCTCGCCCATCTCGTCCATTTGTGCCAGCCAGCCGCGCAGATCATCTGCCATACAAAACCTCCCATTCGCGTGTCATACGGAAATCCCACCACCAGTACGACAGCGGTTTGCCTGTCATGAGGATGCCCCGGGTGCGTACGACCAAGCCCAGGTTACACTGCTCCACTGCCGGGCCTAACCCGAACATCGTCCTCCGTGGCCACGGTGAAGGCTCCAGGCGAATTGTCTGCATATTGCTCCAGGACAGCCTGCAACACCCTCACATGGTTGGCCGCACTCTCGTCTCGAAGTCGCAACAAAGGGATTCCATGATGTGGCTGACCGCTGCGGAAGACGAGTTCACCAAAATCCTTATCGTTCGTAAAGAGAATCCGACGCTCGCTCACTGCTCTGCTGAGCGCGTCAAGGTCAGCCGCCTGGCGCATAATCTCGGCAGCGGCCAGCACATCATAGCCGACACTACGGAGGTATTCAATTGATACCTTGCCGGTGGATTCGTCGACGATGAAGCGCATATCTGCCGCTTACTTTCGTGCAGCAAGGGGAAAGACATCCTCGTGAGCCAACACTTCGGCCGCATAAGCCAAAGCGGCACGGATGTCGTCGCGTTGCAGACTCGGGTATTCCTGAAGGATGTCATCTTCTGGCAAACCTTGGGCTAACATACGAACGATGAGTTCCACCGGAATGCGCGTCCCACTGATAACCGGTTTGCCCGTCATCACCTGTGGGATGATGCTAATGCGTTGCCGAAGAGCTTCGTCCATAGTTCAGGGGCCACTCCGTCAGTCCGTCAAAACATCCTCTACGATTGCCAGTATAAATAATGAGGCAACGCTTGTCAACGCGGAACGCCTGAATGTCAGTAACGACTGAAAAGTGAACTCTTAATGCTTGAAAAGTGAACTGTTTCTGCTTCAAAAGTGAACCGGCGGTGGTATGCTCCTCTGGTTAAGGAGGAGCGCATGACGCAGATA
>JACPRP010000029.1 GCA_016189905.1 Chloroflexota bacterium
CCTTGAAGGTAAGGACCCTCATAGCCTCGTCAAGCGAAACCCATTTGACATCTTGCACCTCCCAGTCGTGTGCCGCTGTGTCCCCGCCGACGCACTCCAGAAGGTAGAAATGCACCGTCTTGCGCACACGTGCCCGGTCACGGTTCGAGAAAAACCAGTAATCGCTCTCGCCGAGCTTGTCCATCACCCTCGCGTCGAGCCCTGTTTCCTCTTTCACCTCGCGCCGCGCCGCCTGTTCCAGCCCCTCTCCAGGCTCGACAATCCCTTTCGCCAGTGATCACACTGACTTCCCCGTCAGGTCCCTATGCGCCGTGATCGCCACATCGACGCTATCGTCCACCCGGCGATAAACAACGCCCCCGGCCGAGACCTGTCTCTTCACCGCCTTCAATCATTGCCGCCCTTTCTACGCACGCTAGGTATATTATGGATGATCGCACCCAATTGCGTCGCCTTGCCCGCGATCACGCGGTGTATATCCGCCGCGATTACCATCCCAATGAGCGACTCTCGATCTCGCGTGGCCCAGACAATATGGTAGAACAACCTCCAGTAGCTCGTTTCTGTTCCTCATCATGCCTTCGGATGATGATCGCGCATCTCCTCCAACGTCTTTCTCGCGGCGCTATCCAGTTCAAATGCGAACCTGCGGGACATAAGCGATAACCTCCTTAACCAGTCTACCGGGAGGACCGCAAGTTCCGTTCCATAAACCGCGCTAGATTGTTAAAGTGCATTTCAGCGAGCGCGCCAATACAATCTTCAGCGGAAGGACCCGCTCAAGCGGGCTGGAGTAGGGAGGAACCCAGCTTCCAGCGTGCCTTCGTTGACCTTGATCGACGGATTCAGCCCCGTGCGGAGACTGCCCAGCCGCTCGTGTTTCCACAATTGTTCATACAGCACATTAACGAAGATAGAATCTCGCGCGGGCTATGCAGAGTCCCCAGATTGAGCTGACGCCGACACGCTGCAGGGCGACCGTGCAGGATTCCAACGTTGCCCCGGTCGTACATACGTCGTCGATCAGAAGAACCTTCTTGCCGGCGATGGTCTTGTCGACAGAGTAGAAGGCGCCGCGCACGTTGGCGATGCGCCTTTGAGCAGGCAAGCTCATCTGGGAATCGGTCGGACGAATTCGATCTACACATCGCGCGACGACCGGCAGATTCAACGCCTTTCCGAGCTCGATGGCGAGCAACTCGGACTGATTGTATCCTCTCTCAGCCAAACGCGTCTGGTGTAGGGGCACAGGAACGACGATGTCCGCGTCGATCGGGCTCGCCTGAAGATAATTAAGCAGCAGATGCGCCAGCGGCTCTGCCAGATACTTCGCGTGCTTGTATTTGAACCGATGGATTGCGTCTCGCAAGGCACCCTCGAAGTAATAAGGGGCACGGATACCGTGGATCTTCGGTCGCGTCTTATAGCAAAAGGCGCACACCTTCGTTCCCGCAGTGGGATAGCCACAAATCTGGCAGATCGGGTGCTCGACGTGAGGGAGCTGCGGAACACAGTCAGCGCAGAGCCAGGCGCCGCGCGTGGAGCAGCCGAAGCAGCGAGGGGGAAACAGCAGATCGAGGATGGGTCTGGCCCAATCTCCAGCGCTCGCCCGCAGAGCTTCGCTTCTCAAGCTCCACAGCTCGTTCAGAATCATTCGATCGTCTCGATTCTCAGCAGGTCGCCAATTCGCGTGCCCGTTCGTTCGATCTCGCCGGCTGGTAGCTCTATTGCAGACCTGGCACGGAAGATGTGGCGGCTGATGCGGAACGGCCTCAAGCGATTGCAGAGGTGCACGACCCGGGATTCGCGATCGAGAAACAGGACGTCGATAGGATAGGCCATGAAGAACGTGTGGACGCTCTGACAGGGCTGAAGGAGAAGGCCCTCCCCGGCCGCCAGGTGGCTGGTCCCTAACAGCCCTTTGAAGCGAAGCCAGAGGCTAGCGGCGATCCTACCTCTGTGCGCCAGGGTTACATCGCGCGTCGCGTTGACAAAGCTGTACACCGTGGAGGAGCTTTGCATTTTCAACTCCAATTCCCTCGATGTCGAGATGGGTTTGCTCTATTAAGCCATATTAAGCTCTTGTTCAGGAGGTTTGTCAATAGGCTGAAAGCTTGAAAAGAGTGCGGTCATGTACTAAACTAAGACTGAGATGCAAATAAGTAGGTACACAAGCCTACCTCTGTAGACCTTTCGATCTTGCCGACTTGCAAGCCCGCGAGAGTCAATCGACGTCGGCGCTGGCTAAAGGATCGCCTTCTTTCATCCATAGATGACTGCGAAAGGAGTCGTTGGATGCTCGCTGACGAGTCGATTAGCACGCAGATTGAAGCATCGATCGTCTTACCAGATTCGTTGACGTCGGACGAGAACAAGACCAAACAAGAGTTGATCGACGAATTGAGGGAAATGCGCCAACGGGTTGCCGAATTGGTGGCGTGCGAGGCTAGGCCAGCGCGAATCCAGGAGGATTTGCGACAGCGGGTCGTCGAGCATGGGCAGGCAGCGGAAGGAGAGGCAGAGCTTGCCGAGGCGCTGCGGTCGATTAACGAGCGGCTGGCGGTGAGCGCGCTGGAGGCGAAAGAAGCAGCAGAGCGTGAGCAGGCATTGCGCGAGGAGATACAGGAGAGCCTGGCGCATATGAATACTCTGGTTCGGATATCGACGCAAGTCCTGGCGGAAAATACCATGGAAGGGGTGCTGCAACGCATCGTCGGCGCCGCACTAACGCTGACGGACGCCAGAATAGGCGTCTCAGGGCATGGATCCACAGATGGCCCTTTCACCATTGGCATGTCCTCCAACCCTGAAGGCGTAGGGCACTGCCCTATTGGCGAGACCTTCGCCGTCAACCAAGGAGGGGTGTATCTTGACCTGATCGAGAATGTGAGCTCCATTCGCTTAACGGATGAGGAGTTACGCGAGCATCCGTCCTGGTGGGGTTTGCCCTCGGAACACGTATCCCTGCGGGGATTGCTCGGAGCCCGTCTATTCAAGGAGGATGGCAAGGCCACGGGCTTGATAATGGTCTCCGACAAGCGCCAGGGAGATTTCACGGAAATGGACGAAGCCTTGCTAACGCAACTGGCCGCGCTGGCATCGCTGCGTTTTCAGCAGATCGAGGCGCGGAACGCCGCTGAACGACGGGCAAAGGAGCTGGACGCTGTGCTATGGCAGTTACCCTCCGGCGTCATCATCGCCGAGGCCCCTTCAGGAAAGATCATACTCGGCAGCGAGCGGGTGGGCGATATCTGGCGCCAGCCCTTCGTTCCCCTCACCAGCATCAGGCAATACGACAACTGGGAGGGCTTTCATCCGGAAGATAGCCGGCCGTACACGGCTGAGGAATGGCCCCTCGCACGCTCGATCACTACAGGCGAGATAGTGATAGACGAAGATATCGATATCATCCGTGGCGATGGCACTCGGGGAACCATCAGCCTTAGCTCGGCGCCCGTTCGTGACGACGAGGGGAGAATCGTGGCCGGGGTCGTGGTTTTCACCGACATTACCGAGCGCAAGGAGGTCGATAGACTGCGTGAGGAGTACGTTTCCCTCGTCTCGCACGATCTACGCAATCCGCTTGCCAGCATAATGGGATACGCCCAACTGGTGCGCCGTTTAATGGTTCAAAAGGGCCTCGAACAGGAGACCGCGAGCGCAGATAGCATACTGGAAAGCGCCAGGCGGATGAACGCGATGATTCAGGACCTGGTGGAATCATCTCATCTCGAATCAGGTAGGTTGGAGATGCGCAAGGAGGTGACGGACATCCTGCACCTGGCCTGCGAGATCAATAAGCGCCTGAGCCCACTCGAAGATCAGACGCGCGTCCGCGTGGTATGCCCGGTGTGGGTGCCTCCGGTGGCAATCGATTCCAACCGCATCGAGCGGGCACTGATGAATCTCATCACCAACGCGCTGAAATACTCGCCGACGGATGCCCCCGTGGTGGTCCAGATCAGACCGGGCGATGGTTGGGCCATCGTCTCGGTGTCTGACGAGGGCATCGGAATCTCGCCTGAAGATCTGCCCCACCTTTTTCAGCGCTTCTATCGGGCAAAGACGGGAAAGAAAACTCAAGGTCTGGGGTT
Organism: Chloroflexota bacterium; assembly: GCA_016189905.1. Classification (GTDB taxonomy): domain Bacteria; phylum Chloroflexota; class UBA6077; order FW602-bin22; family JACPRP01; genus JACPRP01. The sequence goes on from JACPRP010000029.1 coordinate 4,095, forward strand.
AGGCCTGTACATCGCCCGTCTCATCGTCGAGGCGCACGGCGGGCGCGTCTGGGTCGACAGCAAGCCTAATGGCGGCAGCACGTTCAGCTTCACCTTGCCGTTCGCTTAATGGTGTAGCTCGTTAAGACTGGGGAAGCCCAATTTTATCACGCATAACTAACGGATAAACAGATGGAGATCGGCGGCAAATCAGAGGGCCGTGGCATAATGATAAGCCGCCTCGGGCTTGGAGACCACGAGTACTGAACGAGCAAACGGATGGGGGTTGGCGGCAAATCAGAGGGTGATGGTGTAATGATAGACCGCCTCGGTCTTGGAGACCGAGGCGGTCTGAACGTAGCGGAGAATTGTTTTGGATGAGATTGGGCTTAGCCGTCTAACGATGGCACATCGTCACTTCATGATGGCCGCGTTCGGCACCTCCCTGCCAGCCAGGTCTTTGTAGGAAAGCTGCAGCAGCATCACAGACCGCTTGAAGTTGTGAATCGCCGCACCAGATCCATCGCTGTTCTCAAGGCCTCGGACAAACCTGTAGTTATAGATGGCGTTCTTTTGCTTGTCGTTAGCCTTATTCAACGCGTCCTGCTCGAAGTAGGGATGGCCCTGCACTGGCTTGATTCCAGAGTCCGCTATCGCCTGCTGCAGAACCTTCAACAGTCCGGCCACCTCGGTCTGGACCCCCTCGACCTTGCCGTTACCGTCGTAGTCGGCTTTTGCTAGCAGGTTGAAGTCATCGATTCCTGAATGGCAGGACTGGCACGACGCCGTGTACTGAGTCTTGCCATCAGGGCTGACCATATTGAACGAGTGCTCTCCGACTTTCATCCGGTTGGGGTCTTTAGCATCGGCGATGGTAGGCCACATGTGGCACGTGACGCAAGGGCCGGGAGCAACGCCGCCGAAAAGTGGTGTCTCAGCGGCTGGGTCAGGGTTTTTGACCGGCGACATGCCGATCAGCATTCCGTGCGGCGAGTCCACGATCTTCTGTCCGTAATCTACGCCGCCCACGTTACTCAGTAATTCAGCGGCTGTGCTGTAGTGAGGATAGGATCCCTTGGCGGCGTCCGCCGCCGTTGTGCGGCCGTTGTGGCACTCAGCGCAGGTGGCCGACAGGCCGAAGTCCTTATCGACGCTGGCTACCTCGACCGGCTTGCCGACGATGCGCAACTGGAACTTGTTGGCGTCAGAGTGAGGGTCGTGGCACACGGAGCAGGTGGCCGTCTGCTTGCCGTTGCTCCACGACGCCGGCTCGGTGGGGTTGTTCAGGAACGAGATGTACCCTTCTCCCGAGTGACAGCGCACGCAGGCCTGGCGGGAGGGGCCCGTTGGGTAAGTCCAGGCCTGCGAGTCCGTCAGCGAGTGCTTCGCGCTTCTGAACTCGGTGCCCTTGATGTGGTGGCCGCCGCCGTCGTGGCACTGGTTGCACACCCCTTCGCCCAGGCTGGTGGCCATCGGCGCCTTCGATTCCACGTGGGCGGAGGCGGGGCCGTGGCAGGACTCGCATTGAATGTTCGACATCGCCTTCAACTGATCGGGAACCGCCGCCCAGTTGCCTTCGCCGCTTTGAATGCTGGTCAGGGCTGGAAACTTCCAGCCGGTCTGGGCCTGGACGTCGGCGAAGCCGCCGTTAGGTGTGCCGATGTAATAGCCGGTCGTGTGACAGCGGACACAGCCTTCGCCATAATGGCTGGTAGCGGGGTCTGCGCCGCCGTCGATCTCTCGCTTGAAGATTATGCTGTGGTTGGTTTCGGACCACTCCGCGACCTTGTCTCCGTGGCAGGTCTTGCAATTGCCATCGTCCACGCCGACGTAGGTGGCGGCCTGGACCTTCATCGATTGCATGGCGCTCTTGCCGGCGTCGTTGCCGACTACCAGGTCAATCTTGTACACGCCGGGCACATCGGGTATGAAAGAGACTTCCTGCGCGTCCTTCTTGTCCAGCACGGCCTTAGACTTGCTCGGCTGGGACAAGGTCCACGCGTATGACTTCACGGTATCATTTGGCTCCGCCGCGGCGCCGCTGAGCGTCACTGGAACGCCGACAGGAACGTTCGATAATCCAGTAACTCCCATCGCCACCGTCGAGGTCGTTCCTGGCAGTGGGGCCTTGATCGCATGCGCATCGGCGGCATTCGCAGGCACCGGAACGATCTTGAGGACAGCTTCAGGTGGCCTTGCTGCCGGAGCGGGAGCAATGGCCGGCTTGGCAGCAGCCGCTGGCGTTGCGGCGGGCTTGGGGGCCTCCGAAGCCGGTTTCGCCGTGGGCGATGAACCGGTTTTAGGCGCCTCGGTCGTGGCCTCTGATTTCGGCGTCGCAGTCGGCGTAGAGACCTCTTGTGTACACCCCATCAGCACCGCGAGCGCCACCGACGTGATTGCCAGGAAGATCAACGATCGCCTGACATGTCTTATCGACAACACTGGTACACCTCCTTGTATGAATTGGATCCAATCGAGGATCACGGTCTCGCTCATCTGAGATCAGATGACAGCGGGCACAGAGCACATCGACAAATCCACATCCCTCCTTTCACGCCGCTACCGCATCCCTTAATCTTCGATGCGTATCAACCCTCTGCGGATCGCGTACTTGATCAGATCTGTTCTGGAGTGGATACCAAGCTTCTCCATCACGTTGGCGCGGTGGCCCATCACCGTTTTGACGCTAAGGCAAAGGAGATCGGCAATCTCCTGGTTGCTGTGGCCCTCGGCCACCAGCTTCAGGACCTGCTGTTCGCGGTCGGAGAGTCGGTCGTACACGTGTTCTTGCTCGGTCTCCGGCCTCCGTGCCACGCAGCCGTCAATGACCATCTGCGCTACCGATGGGTCTAGGAAAGACTGGCCGCTATGGACAGCCCGTACTGCCGTCACCAGGTCGGTCCCCGCCGCCTTCTTGAGCACGTAGCCCGATGCGCCAGCCTTGAGCACAGGAAAGACATATTCTTTGTTGCCGTATTGCGTGAGAATCAGCACCTTGCTATCGGGGCTTAACTTTTTGATCTCGATTGTCGCCTCGAGACCACCAAGACCGGGCATCGCCAGATCCATCAGCACGACGTCGGGATGGAGCTCGCACACCCGATCGATCCCTTTCCTCCCATCGCTTGCCTCGCCGACGACCTCGATGTCGTCGTACAAAGAAAGCAACGCTTTGATGCCATCACGTAGAATCGTGTGGTCATCGACTAGAAGCACTCTTATCTTCGGCATAACGATCACCCCTTCGATTCACCGGTACCATAATGCCGATCGTCGTCCCGCCGGCCAACTCAGACCTGATCAAGAGCTCGCCACCAAGCAAGGAGATTCGCTCACGCATCCCCAATAACCCGAAGCCATCGTCAGGACCAGCAGCGACAGTGATCTGGCGAACGTCGAAGCCATCGCCGTCATCCTCGACCGCAACGGCCACGGACGATTCGCCGAACTCAAGACTGATCGCCACAGTCTGGGCATTGGCGTGCTTCGCTATGTTCGTGATCGCCTCCTGCACGACGCGGAACATGGCCGTCTCGATCTGTTGCTCCAGCCGCCGCTCATCGCCGCCGACTTCAACGCGTACCTTTACGCCTGCCGACCTCAAGCGAGTATCGGCATACCACTCGATGGCGGGAATCAACCCGAGATCGTCCAGCAACGACGGGCGCAGATCGTAGACCAGATTGTGAATTTCGTCCATGGCGTGCACCGCCAGCCCTTTCATTCCTTGAATCCGCTTCACCACGTCATCGCTGCTGCGAAAAGGGGCGATGGCGGCGGTTTCAAGTGCCACCACCAGCGCCGCCAGGCTCTGGCTAGTGTCGTCGTGCAATTCCCGGGCGATACGCTTCCGTTCTTCTTCCTGGGCGGAGATAACCCTGGCGTTCAGCAGCGATAGCTCCTGGTTGCGCCGCAAGAGCTGCCGTTGTGATTCCCTGAGCTCCTCGGTCCGCCGCTCGACGCGGCTCTCCAGCTCCTTATTCAAGGATTGGAAGTTCTCTAATGCCTCCTTCAGCTTGAGCCGCATTCCCTCAAAGGCGAGCGCCAGCCTACCGATCTCGTCTTCGCCGAGATACGGCGTGCGATCCGAGAGATTACCCCACGCGATCTTCTCCGCCGTCCTGGTCAGCGCAGTCACGGGTCTGATGACGCTCTGGGCCATGCCCCATCCGAGAAGCACAGAGATCACGAATGTTGGGATGCCGAAAAGAAGGAACTGTTGCTGAATCTGACGGGCGGGCTCCAAAGCCTCTTTTTCAGCCTCGCGAATGGTAAGGCCCCACGACGCTGTCTGAAGTGGGACGAAGGCCATAACCTCCGCGTCGCGCGTCGGCATCGCTCCTTGCTGGGGGGACGCTTCGTGGCAATCGTGGCAGGTGCTCACTTTCGGCTGCTTCTGCTGGATCAAGGTGGCCAGACGATTGGAGTGGTCGCTTTCACGGAGGACGTGAGCTTGCTGCGAGGCCGCTACCACGACGCCCTTGCTATCGACGACCTCCACGTAGCCGGAGGGACCGAGGCCGATAGGTCGGATCATCTTCTGAAGTGAAGAAGAGGTGAGATCGATGTCGCCACCTACCAGCCCAACCATCTGCCCCTGGGCATTCTTGACGGGGATCACCATCGAGACCACAGGACGACCGGTGTCCTCGACAGTATAGATATCGGAGACAATCGGTTTGCCGGTTTCGAGAGCCTCTCTGATGTGCGGATACGCGCTCAAGCTCGATGGGAAGGCGCCGTATTGCGGTTCTCGTCGCAATATCTCGCCATTCACATCCACTATGTAGATGCCGTCACCGAAGATCGAGTGAAAATAGGCGTTATGCAAGGCGCGACGCTCCGGCTCGGGATCGGCATCTTGAAGGTCCACCCCTTCGCCAAAAGACACACCCTGCAGCAAGTCAAGGTTCTGCTTAATAACGTAGTCCAGATGGCTGGCGGTCGCCTCCGCAAGATTCAGCCGTTCCTGGAGGGTGCGCCCGACGCTTTGATCGACGGCAATCATGCTCAAAGCGCCGAACGATGCCAGCACGGTGAGCATACCCACAGAAACCAGGATCATTATTCGTATTTGCAGACTGCCGTTCGCACGCATACCATCTACTCTAATGTTCCCTTTCTGGCGAAATCAAGCCGCCTTCGGGCCCGGCGCTAGGGCTAGGGGTTATTTCCAGGCTCGTCGTGATCTTGTCGCCGGTGATACCGACGACGCGGGCATATTCGAGCGCGTGCTCCTCGATCATCTTCTCCTTCGAGATCCGGCCAGTGAATATGGAAATGTCGCCCGGGAAATGCACTGGACCCAGATGGACGCTGTAAAGGTGCCAGATCACGATCACCAGCAGCGCCAGGAGCGCCTCGCCACCGTGAGCCTCTTTGGCTGCCGGCACCAGCTCGCCAGGCACGATCTGTGTCATAGTAACAGGGAACCAGAGCACGATGCCGGTGGCTATCATGATGAGGTTGCCGAGCACCAGCCCCCAGTATTCGAACTTCTGTCTGTAATCATAGCGATCGAATTTAGGCTGCCTCGGGGCCACGCCAAGGGAATACCTCAACATATTCAAGGCGTCGCGGAAATCCTGCAGCCTGGGAATCATATGGGGCTCTTGCGTCCCGCGCAGCAAGCCCAGCGCGATATAAGCAACGTGGTAGAGGGACTCCAACACCAGCAGAGCGGCGAAGAAACGGTGCATCAACCGGGCGGTCTCGATCCCTCCCATCGCCACGATGAGCCAACTCGCCCAGGACTCACCGTAGAAGCGCTGTGGAATGCCTGTAACACACAAGCCGATGAATGCCAACATCAGCAGCACGTGCTCAACGCGCTGGCTGACGTTGAACCTGACGAACGTCTCAGGCTCATTCTCTTTTGGCGTCGTTATGTCATGCTCGTTCATGTCGCCTACCTCAACTCCTTATTGCACGATCAGGACATCTCTTACCATTTGGCCTGGCCTGCGCTCTAGCCGGCGACGCACTATCTGTTTCTCGCCAGACGCCAGAGGTCCAACAAGATGTGCAGAACCAGCCCCCCAATCATCATCGGGATCAGGGCCCAGTAATAGACCTTCACGAGGTAAACTATCGGCGATTTCTGCAAACTGGGCTCGTAGTGGGACAGCCACGCCGCCGAGAAATTCGCGGTGGCCGTGGGATGGCATTTCTGGCAGGTCTGCAGCAGATTCGCTTTGATAGTTGGCGATTCCGGATCATTCGCTTTCTTTATGTCATGAACCCCGTGGCAGTCGACGCAAACAGGCTTATCAGTCCAAATCGTGCGGGCCTCCTGCCTGGCGAAGTTAACCGTTCTGCCGTGGAAATCATCCAGGTAGGTTTGCAGCACATTGGCCGAAATGCCGTATTTGTCCATCATTTTCTCGTCGCTGTGGCAACTGGCGCAGAGGTCCGTCGAGCTCAGGTGAAAGGAGGCCGAGGTCGCGCTGTAGATATCGTGGACGCCGTGACAGGTGGTGCAGTCAGGCACGTCTTTGTTATCCTCAGCGCGGAGCGCCGAGCCGTGCACGCTGGTCCTATAGTCCGCGTACACCTGGACGTGGCACCGTCCGCAGGCTTCGGAGATCTTGATCCTCGGCTCGTTTGGCTGGGCTACGGTGTGAGCGCTGTGGCAATCGGTGCATACTGGCGCATTTCTTTCGCCAGTGCTCATCACCTGGTAATGTACACTGTCGAGCGTTTTCGTATAGTTCGCGAAATGACACCGCTTGCAGACCTCGTATTGCGCGGTCACGTATTCACGAAGCGAGGTCGCCCGTGTCTTGGCGTGAGGGACCTGGGAGATATTAGCGTGGCAGTCGCCACATCCCAGCTTGCCTCCGTGCACCGAGCTGCCGAACGCGTCCGCATCGACCCGCAACGAGAGCTTCTGTCCATTGGCAAACGTTAGATCCAGTGGCTGCGCATGGCAGGCCATACACTCGGCGTCCCCCTGGACGGCGAAGCTTTGAGGCGGCGCCGAGGGCGCAGGGTTTTCGGGGGATGGCCGCGGCGGAGCATCAACTGGCGCGGCCGGTACAGCGGGATGGCAGGCGAGACATGTGGTGTTCGGCCGTCCGGTGTGGCTCGGCGGCACCGGTTTTGCGCTTCCCGCGCCGTGGCAGGCCAGGCAATCACCACGACCCTCGACTGGATGAGGAGTGCCATCCTGAAGCGGCGGTGCGCCTTCGATGGCTGGCGCACTGCCAGGGAAACCTGAGACCAGTAGGAGGAGGAAAACCAACAGTCCGAAGGCAACGCCGATGACCTCGGCAGTCCGTGCAAAGCTTGGCATCATAGCCGCAAACTCCTTGTTCAACCGCCGCGATGACTTCCGTTCGACAAGCCTCTTCAGGCCGCGCAGGAGCTTGCGTCTACCGTTCACGTTCCACAACTAGCTCTGGCACCTGATGGCAACTTGCCGTTAGTCATCTGGGCAGGCATCTTGCCCCACTCCAAAAGCCCCGTCGCTTTGGGAGTGCAGTACGTCAATCGCTCGCTTTCCAATATGATGCTGTCATCCGAGAATCGCGTTGTAGATCGCCAGCACGGTTAACAGGATCATGCCGATGCCGACCAATAGAACCAGGCCGTTGACCATCAATGCGACCAGGTCTCTCGACTGGTAAGAGATGTCCTCGGCGTTAACCCCTGAATGCGCCGTGGCGCTGGAATACACATTCCGTAGCCCGACGATGGCGAAATGCAAGCCAACACCGCCGATAAAGCCAAGTGCCAGAAAGCCGATGGCAATTCCGCGCGCATCCACGATCAACGCCCCACCCTTCTACTCACCGCCAACCACAACGACCGTGCGAGCATATAGCCAAGGCCTGCGCCGACGATCGTAGGTAGGAAAATGAACATGGCGAGAGCCAGGATATACATCTTTGGCCTCCCTTCAAAGGCACTTCCACAGGCATCCCAAGAGAGCACTTCATCGCTAGCTCAATCCGCGTTGATCGCCGCCACAAGCTCATCGGTTTGCGTTACCGGCACCTGCGTCTTACGATAGATATCCACGTTGTTGGCGTTGACGCTGATGCAAAGAACCTTGACCGAAGGATTGTCTCTTAGAACCCGCAGAATGAGCGAACCGCCGTAGACGGGAAGGTCGTCGCCGTCGAGGATCACCACTTCCGGGTGCAGTGTGCTGATTTGCTGCATAGCCCCGCGCTGCTCCAGGTCCACCCCGATCACGTCCAGTCCTCCTGCCCTTTTCAAGAGCTGCTCGACGCCCTGGGCTAGAAGCGACTTACCATAGAGAACGAGAATACGGCGATTACCCACTGAACACCACCTCGCACGATTTCGGCCTATGGCGGCCAGTCGGAACGATGGCCGGTCAATCCGTTTGCCCTTACGAATCAATTCTAGCGCGGCGCGGCGATCTAGGGTATCGTTCGATAGCTTCATATTTGGACCCAAAAAAGGCCTATCCCAGAATGGGATAGGCCTTCAAAACGCCGCGTTCCTCATAGAGCTAGCGGCCTATGACTATGGGCTCGCGATGTATCCGAATTACCAGCTCAATCCAATCGGCCTCAGACCAGTTTCTGGTGCAAAATGGACGTTGCCCCCCAGCCCGTCTAGGCGGGCAGAGGTCCCTCTCTGAAGGGCCACTACGGAATGCATTTTGCACCAAGAACTAGACTAAGCCTTCGCGCAAGGCATAGGCGGCAGCCTGAACGCGATTCTGCAACTGAAGCTTCTCGAGGATGTTGTGAACGTGGTTCTTCACCGTGCGCCTGCTTATGCATAGATCGCTCGCTATCTCTTTGTCGGTAGCACCATCGGCGAGCAACTGGAGGACCTCTTTTTCACGACGGGTCAGTTGGTCTTTTTGCTCTGTCGAGTGCTCTGGCTCGACACTATTCCGTCGCGACAGATGAGCGAACTCGTTCAAAAGTTTCCGGGCCATCGAAGGCGAGATCGGCGCCTCGCCGCGGAAGACCCCCTTCAAGAGCTCGAACAGCTCTTCGGCACGCAGCGTCTTCAACAGATACCCTTCGGCGCCATTTCTCACCGCATCGAAGAGGTCTTGATCCTCCTCAGACACGGTAAGTATCACGATTCTCGTGTGGGGCAACTCCGCTTTGATCATCTTCGTCGCATCCAGACCCTGGAGGCCAGGCATCTGGATATCCATAAGGATAAGATCGGGCACGAGCTCACGGGCCTTTTCCAGAGCCTCCAGCCCGTCGGATGCCTGTCCAACGACTTCTATGCCTTCTTGTGAAGATAGCAGGCTTGCCAGGCCTTGCCTGAATAGCGCGTGATCGTCTACCAGGAGCACCGTCGTCGTCTGATCGTTCATTCGTGAACCTCCATAATGCATCATCAGGGCACATCTCATACCAATTGTATATGGATACCACCTGAATCTTGGGTTGGGGAGCGTGTCGGCGGCACTGGCGTCGCGGCGCTGAAGCAACCGCTTCAGGGCCGTGATGTCGCCCTTCCTCACCACCTGCAATTCAGGGTATATCCAAATGCGTTCGTTATCAACATCAACCCTTTCGAAAGGTGTGCTTGCTCAGCCTGAACCTACGCCGGAGGCGGGAAGCTTCGGGGGGATGCCGGCAAGCTCAGGGCCGGGCAGGGCAGCGGGTAATCTTACGATGATCTTCGTACCGTGCCCCTCGCTCGTCTCGACGTCAAAATACGCACCTATCTCCTCCGCCCTCTCCCTCATGGTCTGAAGGCCGAAGCGACGCCCTTTCTGATGGGTCACCTGCGCGAGACTAAAGCCTCGACCGTCGTCCTCCACAACCAGACTGGTCTCGCCGTTGCTGGCTTTGATCTTCACCCACGCGCGGTGCGCGTGGGCGTGCTTCCTGACGTTGGTCAAAGCCTCTTGAACGATGCGCAGCAACTGAAGCTCTGCGAGCGCGGCTAGCTGGAGGTCGCGAACCCCATTTTCGATAACCATCTCGGTCTTCACACCGGCCTGCTCGCCAAATTTCGCCAGATACTCCTCCAGGGCGTGGACGAGGCCGCCTTCATCAGAAATACTCGTCTTCAGGCTAAGAATCGACTCGCGCACATCCGCGCAGCAATCGTGGACGGCATCGGCCATCTGGCGCAATCCTAGTCGAACCTGCTCGACCTGGTCGGACGCGAGGAGCTGATCGATCTCGATGATCTTCAGGCCTAAGTAGCCGAGCACCTGCCCGAGGCTATCGTGCATCTCCCGCGCGATACGGTCCCGCTCCTCCAAAATCGCAACCTGCCGATTGCGCTGCTCCACCTCCGATGTTCGCTGCTCGACCTTCTCCTCGAGCTCGCGGCTCCACCGCTCAAGCTGTTCGTGGGCTTCCCGATGCGACTCCAGCAGGCGCTGCTGCGCCTCGATGCGCTCCTTCTGAGCCGTCTCCAACTGGCGGCGCTGCTGAATCTCAAAGATAGCCGAGATTCGGACGATATAGTACGCGATCGCCAGGGCTGCTCCAGCGCGGAAGACCTGAGGAGGAATCCCGACGACAGCGAAAAACGACGCGTAGTTGAGCACGGAGGCCGGGAAGAAATCGCCAGGCGGCACCACGACCCCGGCGACAAAGGAGTTTACCACAAAGGCGAGCGCGGCAAAGTCGGCGTACCTCACAAGCCGCGACAGGCCCATCGTCTTGAAATACGGCTTCATAGTGAGCATCGCCAGGCCAGCCAGCACCGAGGCCGGCAGATACATGATGTACCGCGCCCAGATGTCGGCAGCGGTCAGCCACTCACTGCTCAACGCCAGGTATGCCGCCGACGCGCCGCGATGACATTGCAGGCAAAGCGCTGCCGATTCGGCCGTCGCGTCGGACGGAATCCATGATACGTGCGGCAACACGAAACTGAGGAGCCATCCCATAAACAGCGCGTGAGGCAACCAGCGCAACCAGAGATGCCGACGCTCGTTGGCGATAATGAGCCGCACGGAGAATTGCAGCAAAGCGACAACCGACACGGCGACCAGGAGCACCCTGATGGGACGCACCGGGACGCCTTCGGCTATCAGGCCTGACATGGACTGAATAGCGGAGAACATATCCAGCCATTCGACCGCCCCGTGCAGCAATCCAAAAATGGCCAGATACTTCAGGCTCGAAGCCAGGACAACCGCCGTCGACCGTCGCGACTCGATGGCCACGGCAAGTCCCATGGCGAAAAAGGCCAGGCCGTATATGAAAAATATGACGATCAGGAAAAAATCAGTAGATGCCACGTTCGTAGTGTTTCCACTCCGCGTGCAATTCGCGGCCTACCACGTCGGCATCGCGCAGACAGGGATGAGTGAGAATAGCCGCGACGAAGGGGATATCGGCTCCTTCAGGAACATCACGAGATCGACGACGGGAAATATGCATTAGCTGCGGACAGAGACCGAAACTGCCTGCGTAATTGCCTGCTGCTCCTCTTCCGTAAGAGGATACTTGGACTGTCCTCCTTCCAGGGATTTCGCAAAAATACGGTTGCCGGTGCGGCTGTAAAGGGAACTGATGACCAGACCGTTGCCCAACGCATCCAACAAAGCGATCGCGAAGCTCTGGTCACCGCCGGTATCGTTGAACGGGTTGAATCTGACGATCCCAACGCGCTGAACGGCGCGGCGCGACGCCTGGTCCAACTCCTGGCAGAAAGCGGCCAGGTCATCCACTTTCAGCGAAACTTGATAGAGGTGGGTCAGGTGATTCTCGAGCAACTGCTCGAGATTCCCTTCATCGACATTATTGGTCAGCGAGCGATAATGCCACGACATCCGGCCGACACGAGACTGGACTATCGCGAGCCACGCAAGGCACGACAAGACGAGCGCCAGCAAAACCAGCCAAAGAGCCAACCCATAATTCTGAAAGAGAAGAGCCAAGCCTTCCAACTGCACCCCTCGCATCCTCTGGTTTGCACCATTCTAGCGCATTTTCAGGAGATTATCAAGAAAGCCGCGAACGCCTGCCTCCCTGAGATTTGCGGGTGCGAGCCGGTTCGTTGTATAATCCACGCGAAGCAGTGCCGCAGACCGTCGCACACGACATCACTAGTGTTGGAGCAATGAATTGAGCAAGAAGAAAGTGTCAGAGCACACTGGCGCGGGAAAAGGAAAGAAGCAGCAAAAGAGGAAATTACTGCGGACTATGCCGTCACAGGTCGACCAGCCGGTGAGCCAGACAGCCCGCTCCGCGGGCGTGGATATGCCGCAATCGGCTTTGCCACAATCTGTCATTTCGGGCATATCCGCCGCAAGATTCCGCCAGGTGCGGCCCCAGCGGCATGAGATCGTTACTGATTATCGCTACGTCGTCTCCGATTTGAAGAGAATCGGCGTGATAGCCGCGGTAATGTTTGTCATCATCATTGCGCTCTCGTTCGTCATTCGCTAGAAGGCCCCGATGGCGCCGCGGAACTCGTCGGGCGTGGTTGTGGCGTTGCCCAGACGGCGGACGACCAGGCCAGCAGCCAGATTGGAAAGATGGGTTGCTTGCAAGAGCGATGCTCCGGCCGTCAAGGCCAGGGTGAGCACGGCGACAACCGTATCACCCGCGCCAGTAACGTCAAACACCTCGCTCTTGTTGGTCACAGGGATATGTGCATAACCTTCGCGATCGGCAACCGACATCCCGTCCCAACCTCTCGTGATAACCACAGATTGCACCCTAAGCTCGCGTAGAAGCCTGGCTGCTGCTGCCTGGAAGCTCTCTTCGCTAGACAGGTTTTCGTTCAGTCGGGTTTCAGCCTCCGCGTGGTTACACTTCACCAGGGTGAAACCAGCGAATTTGTGCAGGTCGCCCTGAGAATCGGCCGTGAGCAGCTTGCCGCGGCGACCGGCCATTTCCAGACAGGCATCGACCGTCTGTTGGCAGATCAGCCCGCTCTTGTAGTCGCTGAAGAGCACGGCATCAACATCGGCGATGACGGAGCTCACGTAATCTGTGACTTGCTTCCGAATCTCGGGATCCATTTCACGACGGTCGAGACGATCGATGCGCACTATTTGCTGGCGGATGCGCGTGCCGTCTTCGGCAACCACCCTGGTCTTGGTGGTGGTCGGGCGCGAAGTATCGACGACGATCCCCGATACGTCGATGCCGCTGGAGCTCAACTGTTGCTTAAGGATCTTACCGGACTCATCATCGCCAACGACGCCGACAGCGAGCGCCTCACCGCCGAGCGATTGGATGTTATTGGCCGGGTTTGCGGCCGCACCCGGCAGAGTGAACTCCCTGTCGAATTCCAGGATAGGGACCGGCGCCTCACGCGAAAGACGTGTGGCCCGGCCGACAAGGTAACGATCGAGAACAACATCACCAATGACAAGGATTTTTCGGCCTGCGAACTTGTCGACAAGGCCGATCAGGTTCTTCTTATCCAATTCGTCCAATTCGGCCTCCTTCATAGTGCACCATCAGACGACACTTGCCCAACACCAACGGAATTCAGCATCCTCGCGACCTCGTGCAGCACCGGTCCGGTTTCGAGCGCCACCATGCAATCGCTCGGGCCTTTCGAGGACCCGAAGTCGAATCTGCCACAAGGGCTACAGGCCAGGTTTGCACGAACGACCGTATGCCGCCGCCCATCACCCCAAGGTCCGAAGAGACGGTGGTCGCTGGGGCCAAACAAATGTACAGTTGGCGTACCCACGGATGCCGCCAGGTGCATTCCACCGCTGTCCACCCCGATAGCGAGGACGCAGCGGCGTAGAATTGCCGCGAACTGACCGAGCGTCGTATCGCCCGCCGTCACGATGGCCTTTCCCGCCACCCTGTTGGCGATGGACATCGCCAATCCTCTTTCCATCGCCGACCCGGTCAGAAGCAAAACGCAGCCGTAAGCGCTCACCAGATGCTGACCCATTTCCGCAAATCTATCCGCCCCCCAGAGCTTGGTAGGCGACCCGCTCCCTGGATGAAGGGCTATCAGGCGATCCGTATCACGGATGCCCTTCGCCGCAAGGTAATCGGCAGCGAACTTCTCGTCGGCCTCCGTCACGACAAAATCAAGCCCGACTCGGTCTGGCAGCCATCGGGCCGGTGCCAGGCCTAACGACTGCTCGATCAGTCCGATGTTCTGCTCTACCTCATGCCGACCCGGCACGTATGGCAATCGATCCGTCAAAAACGGACGACAGGCGACGATGTCGTAGCCAATGCGGCGCGGGATTCCAGCGAGATAGGCTGCCAAGGCGCCCCACCAGAAATCAAACCGCAGATTGATCACGGTGTCAAACGAGTAATACTGCAAACTCCTTGCCAGCCTCAACAAGACGGCATAAGGCTCCAATGGGCTCGCCTTTCTGCGGCGGCTAAACCAGGGGAATTCATAGACGATCAGCTCGTCGACGTTCTTGTTGTTCTCAAGTACGGCTCGAGCCCACGGCCCGAGCAGAAACGTGATTCTGGCATCGGGTAATTGCGAACGCAGGAGTCGCAGCGCCGGCGTCGTGAAGAGGATATCACCGATATGGTCAGGGCGTATCAGCAATACCCGATTAATTTTCCCACGCTGGCGCTGTGCCCCACGGCGCACAATCAGCGGCACCAGACGCAAGAGCCAGTTGCGAGCGGAACGCTTCAAGGTCGCATCTCGGTTGCCGAGTTCAGCCTGGCAATGCCTCTTGCTTCGAGCAGTTCCTGCACGGCCTGCCAGACTTGATCCTCTTTTATCGCCATAACACAGTCATAGGTTGCACAGGGGCGGGCAGCGCCCTTCTCGAAACACGGACGGCAGGACGTGTTGGCCTGCACCACCCTCGCCTCATCCGAATACGGCCCATAAGCTCGGGCATCTGTGGGACCGAAGATGGCCACAACAGGAGCGCCTACCGCGACCGCAAGGTGCAAAGGTCCCGTGTCATTTCCGATGAACAACTGGCAAGAAGCGAGAACGCCGGCCAGCTCGCCAAAGGTGATCTTCCCTGCAAGGTTGATAGGCCGCCGTACCATCTCGCGCTCCATCTCGTCGGCTAGCGGCGCGTCCGATTCAGCGCCCACGATGAGGACATTCCCGGCGTATTCTTCGATTACTCTATCGGCAATCGCCGCGAAGCGTCTGGCTGGCCAACGCTTGGCAATTAGCTCCATACCAGGATTAACGCCACCACCGGGGTGGATGGCGACGAGTGACGCGTGGGGGCAGGGGTGAGGCTGATCCAGAGGTTTGGGAGCGTTCTGCTCTGTCGTGCTGCCCCCTTTTGTGTCGGCCAGTTTCCGCATCTCAGACACCGACCGGTCCCGCGCTCCGCCGGGCGGAGCGGCTACATTCCCATCTCCCACATTATCCTCGCCTCCGTGTCTCCGTGTCTCCGTGGTGCCGGACCCTGAGGCGCGGATTAGTTGACGGGCCTTTTCGACATCTTGGGCTGATGGATAGAACTCGAGACGGTTTCGGCGGGGGTCCAGGCCTAGGGCACGAACTACGTCCAGGTAAAGCTCCACCTCGTGTCGAACGCCGGCGCACGGGACTCTGATGGTCAACGGGAAACCTCGGCCCTCGCTATCGAGGCCGATTCTCCTTGGGATGCCCGCGAGCCAAGGCAGCAGCGTGAGGAAAACCGACCGCTCGAAGACAAAGCAAGTATCATAGCGTTCCTGCCGTAGACGACGGACCAGCGCCAGATACTCGCCAGGACTATATGAGCCGCCGCCCACGCGGCCGCAGTCGACCACCCGGTCTAGGTGCGGGTTGCCAGCGACTGCCTGCTTCGACCAGCTTCCGACGACGAAATCGACCCGGGCGTCTGGAAAAGCCTCGCGAATGGCTTTGAGCACGGGCGTCGACATCAGGACATCTCCCAGGCAGCAAGGCTTGATGATGGCTATCGCCTTGAC
The DNA here is from genome assembly GCA_016189905.1 of Chloroflexota bacterium. Lineage (GTDB taxonomy): Bacteria > Chloroflexota > UBA6077 > FW602-bin22 > JACPRP01 > JACPRP01. The sequence continues at coordinate 19,883 of JACPRP010000029.1, forward strand.
GGACGTGAAATCGATCGGCTTTTCCGAGGGGAAAATCGCACCCAGGAGACTGCACACTGCGCCGATGGCTAAGTTCCTCATTCTTCTGGCCTGACGGCGCACCAGGTTTAACGACACATGGCTACCCGTCGGCTCTCTCTTTGCCAGGCCACGATGTCACGGCAAAGAGGATTTCTCCCTCCGCGGCGACCTGGCCCTCGACGGTCGCTTTCGCGGATAGCCGCCCCACGGGGCCGCGCATCTTGATCATCTTCACCTCAAGACGAAGTGTGTCGCCCGGCACGACCGGGCGTCGAAAACGAAAGCCATCGATACCCGCCAGCATCCCAAGCTTGCCACGATGCGCGCCACGGAAGAAGGCGGCAGCGGCGGTTTGCGCGAGGGCCTCGACTAACAAGACGCCCGGCATGACCGCATAGTCAGGGAAATGCCCCTGGAAAAATGGCTCGTTAGCCGTGACGTTCTTGATGCCAACCGCGTACGTGCCATCCTCCGCCGCCTCCACAATCTTATCGACCAGCAGGAAAGGATAGCGATGAGGTATAGTTTCCCTGATCTCATTAATCCCGAGCATCTCTGCCTCCGGTGTTCTGATTTTGCGCTTCTTTGGCCTCATCGATCTCGATGGTTTTGACCCTGTACAACACGTCTTCGAGCAATCGCCTGTTCGCGGCTATAAGGTCGGCCAATAGTCCGATGAGGAAAACCTGGAAACCGACGATGAGGAGCGCCGCCGAAAGGACGAGGGATTGGATATGGCCGGCTCCCTCGTCCGTGAAATAATAGTACAGGAACCTGACCACTCCGACGATGCCGACCAGCGAAACCAGGAGGCCGATGTACGCGAAGACCTTGAGCGGCTCGTACATCGCATACGTCCGGACGATCGTCGCCGCGGATCGCTTCACGTAGCCCCAGATTCCCGTCATCAGCCGCGATTCGCGCAACTGATCGTTCACAGAGATGGGAACGTAGGCAATCGCGGTTTGCTGCGTTCCGGCCTGAATAAGCGTTTCCAAGGTGTAGGTGTACCTGGAGTGGACTTTCACCTTTATGGCGGCTTCACGTGAATAGGCCCTGAAGCCGCTGGGCGCATCCGGTACGGCGGTGCCTGAGAGCATACGCACGGTCCAGCTTCCCAGCCGCTGGAGCAGTTTCTTGCGGCGCGAGAAATGGGGAATGCTCTCAGGCTGACGATCGCCGACGACCAGATCGGCACGGCGGTCCAGGATCGGCTGGATGAGGCGGGGTATTTCTTCCTGCGGATACTGGTTATCGCCGTCGGTGTTGACTATAATATCCGCACCGAGGCGCAGAGCGGCATCGAGGCCGGTCTGAAACGCAGTGGCAAGGCCCTTGTTGCCAACGTGACGGACGACGTGATCGACGCCGAGGTCCTGGGCAACCTGGGCGGTGCAGTCCGTCGAGCCATCATCCACGACCAGCGTCTCGATTCTGTCGACGCCGGGAATCTCCCTGGGGATGCTGGCCAGCACCAACGGGAGCGTGTTCTCTTCGTTGTAGCAGGGAATCTGAACGATGAGCTTCATAAAATGGATCCAACCGGCTTCGCAGGATGGATGTATAATACTATTTATTGGTGGCGTAATCAACTTGGCTGTTGGGCTGTGCGTACAGAGGGTCGCCATTCCCGCGCAGGAGGGACTTTATCGCCGTGTAGCAGTATAGCGGCTGGATTCCCGCTTACGTGAGAATAATACGCCGGTGTGTTACACGCCTGGATTAGAAAGAATCAGCACCGTTGATGGCAGCGCGAGTTGCGGGTGTGAGTTGTTTATTGTAGAATGACCAAGCCGCCAGAAGAAATCAAACGAGTGCTGCGAAGTGAGAACTGCCCCGTTTTCTAACCCTTGTGCCGCATGCGGTGAATACAGACCCGATGCCTTCGCTATTTATTTCGACGGCCATATGAAGCTCTACAGGTGTAAGACTTGTGGGTTTGTATCAGATTTCCCCGGCCCTGGGTATTTTCCGGGCTCGATGACTTACGAAGACTGTTTTTCTTTGGATTTTCTGAAACACTCAGAGTTCATGCACCCAGAAAGAGAGGGTGTTTTTGAGGATATCCTCGGTCGTATCGTGAAACTGAAGGCAACGGGCAAGGTCCTCGATGTGGGCTGCGGAGACGGCCACCTGCTATATCTGGCTATGCGTCGAGGCTTTGATGGCTACGGGGTCGAGCCCAACGAGATACTATGTAGGTACGCATCTGCCAAGGCGAGAGCCCAAGTTGTTCAAGGGGACTATGCCAAAGAGATGTTCCCCGAGAGCTACTTTGACGTGATAACGCTGGTTCATATTCTGGAGCATTTCTGGAATCCCGACGCTATCCTGGAGGCGGCCTGGCACCAGTTACGAGCAGGCGGAATACTGGTAATCGAAGTGCCGTCAATCCACTCGCCGCACTTCCTTGCTTATGAATGGACAGGGATCAGGCGGTTCGTCAAAGGGCACATTGCCCGTGGACACGCCGGCTACTTCAGCCCCAGGCCCCTTTTAACGCTGACCGAGAGAATCGGTTTTCGCAAAGTATCCCTCGTTACTGGCCGCTGCCGATGCAAATACTCGGGAGCGATTAGCCGTTTCGCTGGGACCATCGATCCACTGCTCAACGCGCTCAACATCGGAGCGATTCTGTACATTGGAATCAAGAAAGACCGGCCGCTTGATTAAGGATCCCGAATGAATGGTCAATCTCGTCGTTTGATTGCAAGATTCTTATTCATCGTGGCCGCCGTCGCATTGCTTCTGCCTGGCGCTGGCTGCGTCGCAATGGCCGACATCGCGAACATCAAGGACGGAGCAACCGATCCGGCGGGCCCATTGGGGGGAACGCGCGTTGTAGGTCAGACTTTCGTGTCTCACCAGGCAGGATTGAGCGCCGTGCAAGTGCTACCGATAATTGGCGATGCCGCTCCACTGCCACATAACGAAATCCTGACACTCCATTTGCGAACGAGTCCAGATGACGTTGGCCCGGACCTTCGCTCAGTTGGGGTGAGAGTGGCCGATTTGAGACACAACGTTCCCCAGCGATTTGAGTTCCCACCGATCTTCGATTCGAAGGACAAGTCATTCTATTTCTTTCTGGAGATAAAAGGAATATCGACGGACGGCGGGGCTTCAGTTTGGAGCTCCGAGAAAGACACTTATCCTTATGGCTCGATGTACCTCGATGGGCACCAGACGACTGGAGACCTCACTTTCCGCACTTTTTACGTGTACGACGCAGCAACGATGGCCGGGGATTTGGCCAGAGGCGTCACCGGGAATTGGGGAGCCATTTTGTTGGCCATTGTCGTCTTGCTGATGCCCGGCTATATTCTGCATTTTCTGTATCCCAGAAGGTCCCGGCTCGATCCCGTCGAGGTTCTGGCGCTATCGGTCGGGCTGAGCATTGCCGTGCTGGGAGCCGTAGCATTGTTTGCAAAGCTGATGGGGATCAAGCTAGACGAGACGAACGTACGAGTGGCGGCTGTTATGCTCGGTACTGTCGCAACCGTCTTGCTGCTGAAAGGCATGATCGGTCGCTCGTTGCGACAAGTTGGAGCTTCGGAGCGATCAAGCCCAATGCTGAGCGGAACGTCTGCCGCAGCATCGGATGGGATAGAAGCCTGGCCTTACAAAGAGAAGCTGTTGTTCTATATATGTATGGCCTTAGTTCTGCTAGTCTCGGCAGCCATACGCTTTGTGCACGTTCGAGACGCGACGGTGCCGATGTGGGTAGACTCCCCGCAGCACGCGGAGATCGTGCAACTCATCGTCGGGAACGGTGGTTTGCCAGATTCCTATCGGCCATTTGCCGAGGTGGAGCCCTTCTCGTACCATTTTGGTTTTCACGTTCTGGTGGCGTTGTTCCACTGGCTATCGGGGATGGATGTCCCCGGGTCGATGCTGGTGATCGGGCAGGCGCTCAGTGTGCTGATACCTCTTTCGGTATACATGTTCGCCGTAAAGCTGTCGAGAAGCCGGCTCGTGGCCCTAGTCAGTGCAACGGTTGTCGGACTGATTTCCGTTATGCCTGCCTACTATGTGAGCTGGGGCAGATATACGCAGCTCACGGGGATGGTCTTGCTGCCCATCGCCGTCGCGCTAACTATGGAGGCGCTTTCTACCCCGAGGTCAGTGCCTCCACTCCGGCCGCTACTTCTCGCTGCAATTGCTGTTGGCGGCTTGATTATCGCCCACCCACGAGTCATGGTGTTCTACCTGTGCTTTCTGCTGGCCTTTACGGGACAACGAATCGTGACTTCCAGACACAGTTGGCAAAGTGTTGCACAAAGCGTCAGCGGCACGGCGATCCTGGGGGGTGCTGGAGCAGCGATTGTCCTACCGTGGATATGGACTATACTTCGCTCTATCGTCCTCAGAACCTGGCAGGGTGCATCCCAAGCAACTGCGGCAGACAATCCATTTCCCTTCGCATTCATAACTGCCTCGAACGATCGCGCGTTGATCGCGACAGCGGTTGGGGGACTCGCCCTCGGGTTGATAATGAGGCGCAAAGGAGCCTTACTGCTAGCTGTTTGGACGGGGCTCATGCTGCTAAGCGCAAACCTCGAGATGATCGGTCTCCGGGGATCGACAATGGTCAGCAATGGAGCCGTCGCTATCGCCCTTTTCCTGCCGATCTCCCTGCTTGTTGGCTACCTTATCTCGGGCACGGCTGACCATCTCGGGGGAGTACGATGGCCCTTCGCCATCAAATTAGCAGCAGCCGTCGCGCTGATTGCCGTGGGGTTATATGGGGCAAGAGGTCTGCTAGGGATCCTCAACCCGGGAACTTACCTCTTTTTTGCGGAAGATCGCAGAGCGATGGATTGGATAGCTCGTAACACGCCGACTGACGCCAAGCTCCTCATCAATTCTAGTTTCTGGCAATACGGCATGTACGTCGGGTCTGATGGTGGCTATTGGATACCGGCTCTGACCGGACGACGAACGACGGTGCCAACGTTGCTCTATGCTCTGGGGAAACCCAGCTATCTGAGAAATACGAGCTCACGAATTGCCGAGGCTGAAGCGCTGGCTTCGTCGGACAGGAGAGAGGATCTGCGCCGGTACATCGAAGACAATGGCGTAACGTACGTGTACATCGGCTATCGCGGCGGCGTTATGGATCCGAACCTGTTTCTGGACACGCGAGGCTATCGTGAAGTCTACAGGAAGGACGGGGTTTGGATCTTTAAGGTTGTCCAAGCTGAATGATCTAACCTAGTGAGATTCTCCTGCGCAGGCCCTGGATATCTTTCCGGCCACTCGGGACGGGAAGTTTCTATTCTTCCCAGTGTATGCCCGGAACCGGACATCAAGACCACACGCCTTTGCAGCATACCCCAGTGCACGACACTCGTCCCCCAGGAACTCGTCAAACACAAAATGGTACTCAGCGAAATAGATGCTCAGTGCCGTCAACAGGTACAAGGTTGAAGAGAATAGATCCGCGTCAAAGTGCACGAACAGCTGCCTATCGCCAGATTCTACTGATTCGACCAGGTCGCAATTGCTCTCGATGAATCTAGGCAGGCTCCTATTGAACCAGCCGACCACGAATTTCACCCTGGGATCACCGATGTTGGGAGGAACGCCACCTGTTGAAAAGTGTCCCTTTTGAAAGGTGCTGGTCCAATCTTCCGGCAGACCTTCAAAACTATCGAAACCGAAGAACATCGAATCAGGATGGGTGTTCAGGTGCACGAGCGTCCGCAGACTTTCTCCCCTCCAAACACCAAATTCGAGAATACAAACAGGCTGATCCTCGAATCCCGTGAAAAGTTCTCGCCAGAGTTCCTCCCTGCCTTCACACCTCTTTTTGGACATTACGCTAGAAAAACTATTTGAGAATATTGGATACGTCAGACATCTTTCAACAGCTCTCTGCGGCACATTGCACAGCAGCAGTTCTGCAATCCTCTTAAGCACAGATGCCCCCCACAATTAGTTGAAGCCAGCAAGTAGAGTTGCCGCAGGCCCCTTCGTCCGGACAAATGACGGAGAACAGGTCTCCAATTCGCGGGACCCTTCACACGACTGCTTCACCGAGCGCCTAACCTCCAGCGCGCCAGGGTTTCGCTGAGACCGAAATCGGCCGCTAAGAGCCTGAGAGCCGAAGAGAGGTAATATCGCACGAGGTGGCGGATATCACCACTGTCGCGATATGCGGCCCAGGCTGAGATACGCGCGCCTTGCAGACGAACGCGCATCTGCTCCTTTATCGACAACCCTGGCAACTTCAAGACCTGGCTCAGCCACACGGCCCGCTGCCAGGCGTCCCAGTTTCCCTGGAGATAGCTTGGTATCAAGTTATGTCGGTGCGCGATATCGTAGAGCTTGCTACCCGGGTACGGGGCCGTCTGCGACCACCCTATATAATCGATCAGGCCAGCAACCATCAGGTGCTTGGCAAAGCGGAGGGTTTTCTCGCTCTGGTCGGCATCCTCAAACATCAGCTCACCTGACTCCTCCCACACGTTGTTAAGCATAAAGAGGCCAAAAACGTTGATGTTGTATTTCTTCAGTATCTTACAGGCTTCGAGGACATCGTCCAGGGTTATGTGTTTTCCGATGCCGTCAAGGGTGGCCTGGTTGCCACTTTCAATACCGAGATAGACAAACCAGCAGCCGGCCTCTGCCATCGCCTTTGCCAGCTCGTCGGTAATGGGACGGGCGCGCACGCAGGCTTTCCAGACCACGCCGAGCTTTCTTCGCGCCACTTCGCGACAAATGTCGATGGAGGCGCCCAGGTTGGTGTTGAACTCATCGCCGTTGTCGAAGACCTCGCGAATCCCGAATTGTTGAACGAGGGCCTCCAGTTCATCGGCCACGCTCTGGGCGGAGCGGATTCGGTATCGTATGCCACCCGTCCTCCACACGGGATTAGCACAGAAGGAACAATGGAAAGGGCAGCCCCTCGACCAGAGAACGTTCGTCTGTGGCTTCTGGCGAAAAAAGGGCCAGCCCTGGTAATCGTGGATATCGATTAAGTCCCTGGCAGGCCACGGCAACGAGTCGAGATCATGCACGTAAGCCCGGGGTGAGGTCTTGACGACACGCTCTCCCTGTCTGAAGGCGATGCCGGCGATCTTGGCCAGGGAGTCGGCCTCCAGCTTTCCCGTAGTGCGAAGAAGAGCGATAATTTCGTTCAGCGTGACCTCACCTTCGCCAATACCGACGACATCAGCGCCGGCGCGCTGCAAAGCCTCCTCAGGAAGCGCGGTCGCGTGAGGCCCCCCCACGACGATGCTAACCTGGGCAAGCTTGCTCCTGACTTCCTTGATGAGACGGTAGGCGCTCATGGCCTCCATAGTCGTGTAGGACAGGCAAAGGACATCCGGGGCAAAGGATACGATCCTGGATAACGTCTGGTGGTAGCTGGTAGTTGTGCCATCCACCAAATCAAGCTGAAGGTCGGGCTGGCTCTTCCGGAGGTAGGCGGCCAGGGATAGGATACCCAGAGGGATATTCGTGCCGAGGAGCATTTTGCCGTAGAGTGGTCTGCTATATTTCGGCACGTACACAAACTGAACCTTCATTCTTCCGCTTATACCTCCATACGGGTGATCGTGCGTTTGCGCGCCGCGACCGTTATCTTCGAGCCCAGCTTAAGGGCGTCCAGCATATAAAAAAAGGGAAAGGCGAGTAATCTTGAGACGGGGGAACTGATGACCTGGAATACCAACTGGCAGATTTTCGCGGCGGCACCCGGGTGGGCAGCGGCCAGGAATTGCAGGCTAACCATAAAGGACTGGTGTCTTCCCGTAAGACAGCGCACCTCGACCACATCGAAGCCCGCCTGGCGCAGCAGCCTCGTGATGGTCTTACGAGAGAAAACGTACAGGTGCCTTGGCGAGTCCAGCCCGGCCCAACTACGACCGAACAGTCTGGACTCGGGTGAACCCAGATTGGGAACTGTGATCAATAGCAGCCCATCGTCGACGAGGATTCGACGACACTCACGCAGGGTCTCGAGGGGATCGTGCAGATGCTCGAGGACGTCCCAGAAAGTAATCACGTCCACACTCTCGGCATTGTAAGCCGCCGCGGCCAAATCACCGGCGAAAGCGTCGAGTCCCAGACAGTCAGAGCAATAGGCCGCTGCAGGAGCGTTGGGCTCGACCCCTGAAACCTTCCATCCCAGATATTCCCGCATCCCTCGCAGAAAGTGGCCTGTGCCACAGCCGACATCCACCAGTGCCCCCGAAGTTTTGTGGCGCAAAACAGCCCCGCATCTCTTTCTAAGACTGAGGAAAGTGTCCAGCTTTCGTAGCCGACCGCCTCCTTCTCGCCGTTCATAAGCCACATAATCATCGGGATAGTAGCACGCAATCCCCTGCCTCGTAGGACGCGGGTTAAGATAGACCAATCCGCAGCCTCGGCATTTTACGAGAGTGAAGCGCCCCGGCAAGCCGTGCATCAAGTCGCCATTCTCGTGTAGTGGCATCGCCGTCGCCGAACCACAGACGGCGCAGACCACTGTCTCAAGCTCAACATCGGCTGTCAATGATATCATAGTTAGCAACCTATCGTCATCAGACGACTAACCTTTCGATCGCAGGCCGCTCATCAGCCCGGTTAAGTAATATCTCGAACCATCTGGTTGGCGGTGTGCAAGACTTCTCGTGACAGTCCAGAGAGTGCCGAACGCGAGGAAAGGCCAGGTGGTAATGGAGGCCATACCCCTAGCATACCTCCTATAAAAAATAGCCTTGCTCCTGGCGCGCAAGTAGACGCGTCGCGCCGCGTCACCTTCCGTGCTCGCCGAAATCTTGTGCCATACGCGCGCGGCAGGAACGAATTCAACAAGATAGCCCTTGGCTCGTGCCCGCAAGCAGAAATCCGTGTCCTCGTAGTACATGAAGAACATAGTGTCGAGAAGACCTATGTCACGAAACACACTTGCCTTAACCAGCATGGCACAACCGGAAACGACGTCAAGGGGGATTGTCATCGAAACAACGCCTCGGACGCTTTGATCGAAGTCGACTATAGCCGGCCAGTACCAATGGCGCTTGCCGCCCATGAATGACACCTTGTCGCGATCGAGGTAAGACAGCACCGTCGGACCGACGATGCCGCACTCTTGATGGCTCGTGATCGCCTCCACAAGTAGACCCAGCGCCACGGAGTCGACGACCGCGTCATTGTTCAGGATCAGGACGTGTTCTGCGCCGCGAGCCAGCGCGTGCTCGATGCCCAAATTCATCCCACCCGCAAAACCGAGATTGTGTCCCGTCTCCAGGACCGTGGCCTCGCGAAACCGCCCTCTCAGCAGATTTACCGAGCCGTCATCCGACCCGTTATCTACGACCACAATGTGACAGTTTCGATAGGAAGAGGCCATCACCGATTCGATGCACTCTGCCGTATCGTCGGGTCTTTTCCAGTTAAGTATGACAACGTAGACCAATGGGTCCATTTCGAAAGACTCCAACGCTTCAAAGAGATACATTCGCGCCGACACCTGTGTAGCTGTCGGACAGGGCGTTTGTTCGATACGGAATCCTCTCCACGATCCGATCCCACGAGTAGGTCTCCAGAAAGACGTCTGGCACCGCGATGCGACTAGGATATTTCAGCGCCGCCATAATAGCCGCAGCGAAATCATCCCATTCGTCGGCGATGGTTACGCCGAAGCCGACGACTTCCGGACGGAGACCCTCGGCGCCGACAGAAGTCGATATAACCGGGCGACCGCAGGCCAGGCTATCCAGTATCTTAACGCGCGTGCCGCCACCGATGAGCAGCGGGCAGATGGTCACATCGGCGGCATTGATGACATCCTCAACTCTATCCACGGCACCGGTGAACACCACGTTTGAGCCTTTATCAACCGTGACGATCGATGGATTCCTGCCCACAATCAGAAACCGCACATTCGGAATGCGGGTCACCACCCGTGGCAGCAACTCTCTCAAGATAATGTCGACGGCCTGCCTGTTAGCCACATACTCTAGAGTACCGACGAAGAGAACCGTGGGACAGGGATCGAATCCGAACTGATCATAAGATGGCGTCCTGTCGGAAGGCGAGAAGACATCAGTGTCCGCACCATTCGGCACGATGACGAGCTTATCGGGCCGGGCACCGAGACGGAGAAGGAGATCTCGATCAACCTCTGACGTTGCGAGCACCAGATCCGCCCGACTAGAGGCCTCCCTTTCGTAGAGCCACAGCAAGGGCCACAGGGGGCTACGCATGCGCCTCCGCCGCAGGTACTCAACGTTGTGCGAGTTCAAGACGTATGGCACGCCGGTGATGGTTCTTAAGGCCATCGCGTGGAACGCTGGCCAGAGGAATTCGGCCTGCACCACATCCGGGCGCTCACGCTTGACGATACTCGCCGCGCGCGCGATAAACACCGGATCAAAAAACTGCCTGGCTCTACCAGGACTGCTAATCTCGTAATACTTGATGGGCAACGTGCATCCCGTCGAGGTCCCTTGTCTGGGAGGCGGGCTCAGAAAAACGACATCGTGGAGCCTGGCGAGGTATTTCAAAAAGTGCCACGTGCGGCGCGGCTCGGGGTACACAGGACGAAAGACGTGGACCGGAGATATGATCGCAACTTTCAACTAGCAACTCCTCCCCGCTGTCGCAACGTCCTATCGCGCCGCCGATGAGACCACAGACAGATCGTGGCAAAGCTTCTGAAACTCGGCGACGTAGCGGTTGGCGATGGACGGCCACGCGAACCGCTCAAGGGTGAACGCACGCGCCTCTGCTCCAAACCTAATACGGCGGTCGTCGTCTTCCAACAAGCCTAGAACGGCACTGATCAGGCCCTGGGTATCAGCAGGATCGACCAGAAAGCCGTTTCTGGCATGCGTTACGGCGTCCGGGATACCATCCAGGCTGGTAGCGACCACGCAAAGGCCCGCTGAGCTGGCTTCGAGAGCTACTATGCCGAAGCCCTCCACATCGCCCGGCACACTGACGTTAGGCATAACGAAGAGATCGGCAGCCGCATATATTGCGGGGAGATCGGCGTTCGCAACCTTGCCCAGCAACACCACTTGCTCCCCAAGCCCCCTCTCGCCAACGATCCTGCGTATTCTCTCCCTTTCAGGACCATCCCCCACGATCAGGTACCTCACATCGGGCTGTCTACGAAGGATCTCAGGAAGTGCCAGGTCCACGAAATGCGCAACACCCTTACGTTCGACGAGGCGTCCAACGGTGAGGATCAGCTTACCCCTGGCCAGATCTACACCAGCACGCCCACTGAACGCACGTATGGCCTCTGCCTTCCCGACGCGCACTCCTGGCTCGCGCACACCGATAGGAATGATCGTGCATCTGGCAGGGGACACACCGCGTTTCAGGCACTCTAATCTTGTTCTCTCACTGTTGCAGACCACGAGATCCAGCTTCTTGAGAAAGGGGATAACTAGGGTCTGATACAGGTGGCTCGGGAAAGTGACGTCAAGGCCATGGGCGTTGGCGGTGACAGGCACGCCGAATAGCGCACGCAACACGACGCCGAGGGGCGCCAATAGAGAGTCGCCCAGGTGCACCACTTGCACTCTCTGACCGGAAAGCGAGAGCAATATGAAACTCGTCAGCGCGGCGTAGGGCAAGAAAACGGGCAGCCAGGCCTGAGACCGTCCCATGGCGATGATACGCATATCAAGTAAGCGCTTGAGTTCGCGACTAAGCTCATAGCTCAGCCGCTGCATGCCGCCAACGGACGGCGGGTGCTTGCGCGTTACATAAAGAATCATCGTGAACTGCCGTACGATTTAGCCACAATTATAGCACAATGACTTGGGGCCAACAAGCTAAGCTGGCGCCTCCAAACCCCGTCTTTTCCAATGTTCTCCAAGATTGTTTGTGTAAGCGTTAGAAAGTACTATTGACAAGCAAGCCAGGGGTGTGTAAGATAGGCTTGATCCGTTGTCTAGCACTGGGATTACGGTTGCCATTCTAAGGCGGGGGAGCGCAGAGGAATGGCAGTTCCCCAGGGTGGGGTAGCTCCAGAGGCTTGTTGCCATAGCAATCAAACAAGGAGGATGTCGAATGAAACGTTTCATTGCCCGGCAGCTCGGGACCATCGTGGCGGTTGTAGCGGTAGTGGCCGTGGTGGCAGTGCTGTCTCTGGTCGCAGGCGCCACGTTGAAGCTGTCGGACCAGTCCGATTCCGTCTCTGCCGCACCATTGTCGGTCAGCTACAGCTCTGATTTCACGATCAAGAATCTCGACGCGACGATGCCGGTTACCGTCACCATTGAGTATTACGATAGCGCCACGGGTGAACTGGCGGTCCCGGCAATAACTTGCACCAACATCCCAGCTGGTGGCAAGCTAAACGTCCCATACGACAGCGCACTCTGCGGCGGCCAGAACCTCCTTCCCGTCAGCAATGGCTTTGCCGGCTCAGCCGTTCTATCTTCGGATCGGCCGATCGCGGCGATCAGCAATGAGACCACGCAACCTTACTTTATGTCAGCCAGCTACACTGGCGTGATCACCCCAAGCACTGCCGTGAACGTGCCACTGGCAATGCGGGAGAATGGCGGCTGGAACACCACCTTATTCATCCAGAACGCCGGCGATGCAGACGCTACAAACGTCAAAGTCGACTTCAGAGACACCTCCAACGCGCTCAAGGACACGGTCAACATTCCTTTAATAAAGAAGGGCGCCTCGTACAGTTTGTCACAGGCGACACAGACCAGCCTGCCAACTGGGTATTATGGTGCGGTGAAGGCCACTTCTGGCAACAGCCAGCCTCTCGCCGTGAGCGTCAACTCCAGTAACGGCAGCATGTTGTTTGCGTCCATAGGGTTCGCTGCTGGTGCGCAGAAGATCTACGCGCCGGTGGCCATGGCCAATAACAGCGGATGGGATACTGACTTTAATGTGGTGAACATCGGCGACCCGACCACCATCGTCCTTAAGAGGGGGACACAAGTCGTTGATACCGTCACTAACGTTGGGACCGGACAACTGGTGGTTTGGGGTGGGACATTCAGCGTTGGTGGACATCCATCCCTTCAGACACTCCTGAGTCCGGCCAAGTACGGATCTTTCACTGTCGAGGCAACGAACCCAACTGACCAGATAGCTGGCGTGGTGAACGAGACGCATAGGAGTACCGGCCAGGGCATGGCCTACCAGATGCTCAGCGGCGGGACCAACAGGCTTAACGCTCCCCTCATCATGACGTCTAACGGCGGGTGGTTCACAGACTGGACGATAATGAACGTCGGCGCTTCAGATACGGTAGTTACACTTTACAAGGACGGTGTCACTAACGTCGGGACGATCAGCATTCCGGCAGGAGGAAGCTCAGCCTGGCGCAGGAATGAGATTGGAACGACACTCGGAACTCGCTATTACGGATCGTATCTGGCCGTGGGGCAGAACGCCACGGACAAGCTCGTGGGAATTATCAACGAGGTCCAGTTTACCGATAACACGCGTTCAGGAAGCGCAAAGTCGGGCGGAGACTATTCGATGGTCTACGAGGCTTTCAATCAGTAGCCGCCGACACAACAGCTAAGAGACGTATAAGGGCCAGCTCCAGCGATGGGTTGGCCCTTTTGGTATTAATCGTTAGAGTGTGACACCCCGCCCCAGGGCATCCAGGACGGATTCGATACCTTACATACCTTACGCTCTTTCCCGTCGGTATTTTCGCAATTAACATGGCCGAGGCCGACGCGATTTCGAAAACCGCGTCGGCCTAACCCTCCGACCCGCCACGCCATTTGCGAAATCTGGGAGGGAAAGAATATTAATACTCTTTCCCTCCCAGATTTCGTATGACGGACACAGAGCTCGATAAGGCGTATGCGTCCCGCCATCCGTCATTATTTATGGTTCTGTGGAAGGACGAGAATTCGGCACGTTACCGAGCGGAGAGCCAACAACTCATTCAAAGCAATTGTGGGGGGGGATCTCGCGCTATCGCCAGCGGACGAGCACCAGCGCCCAGGCTATCTCGCACGCTGTAGTGAAGAGACGCATCGCCAGGGCTGCAGCGGTGGCAACCGGAAGCGGCACCCAGTTGCTCAAGATGGCGACCAGGGATAGTTCGGTTATGCCGAAGCCGCTGGGTGCGACATACACGACCAATGAGATCGCGCCGGTAACGAACCAGGCACCCATCACCGCGGGTAACATCGCGACAGGAACGGGATAAAGACTTCTTAGCACGAGGTAGGTGAGCACTCCGCCAATGCCCCAGGCGATGACGTAAGTTCCTACCCACAACAACACGCGCCAAGTTGCTATGGTGTTTGCGCTACTCTCTTGCTGCTTCGAAAAAAAGGATGTGAGCCTGTTTAAAGCCCATCTTAGGACACGCGGATGCAAGCACACCACGAGTACGACCCCGACGGCAGCGAGAGCGATCACGTGCGACCGAACCATCTCTGGCAAAGGCGCAAAGGGCACCAGCATCAACATAGCGATCAACACCGACAGCGCGACAACGGCGGCCTCAACCGCGATGGCCAAAGAAGTCACTAACTCGGAGAAGCCTTCAAGCCGATAGAGATAGATCCGGCTTCCAATCCCCCATATGCCACCCGGCAGGCGGCGCGCAGCATTGGAGAGGGCATAGATCCTTGCGTTGGTTCGGAAGCTCTTCCCAAGGGCAAGGTCGCTAGAGATGAGATGCCAACCGAATGCCGATACACCTAAGCCAGAGAAATAGACAACGCAGGCCAACGCCAGGGACAACCAGTTTATCTTCCACTCAACGACTGCAGCCTGTTCCCAGGACACGCGGAGCAGAACCACAAAAGCAGCCAGGGATACGAACAGCATAAGGCCCGCAGTTGTCCTCTTCATTCGAAGGAAGCAAAGGACCTTTGCCATTTCCACGTTCAAAATCCTTCTCAGTCGACGAAGCGATACTTGATCAGCGCCCATAGCGCCGGGATGGCATCTTTCCAGGAGATTTTCTTGCCCTCTTGGAACTCGCGGCCGTAGTAAGAGATGGGAATCTCGTAGATTCGGTGGCCGGCTTTTAGGACCTTCGCGGTGACTTCGGGCTCAAAGTCGAAGCGATTGGCGCGCAGCTTGAGGCCAAGTATGACGTCGCGATGAAACATTTTGTAGCACGTCTCCATATCCG
Source organism: Chloroflexota bacterium (assembly GCA_016189905.1). Lineage (GTDB taxonomy): Bacteria > Chloroflexota > UBA6077 > FW602-bin22 > JACPRP01 > JACPRP01. Next base: position 34,986 of record JACPRP010000029.1, read on the forward strand.
AAAGCGTCGTGTCATAGAGCACGTTGGTGATCAACGTTAGCACCTTGTTGCCGACCATGTGCCAGAAGAACATGTTTCTGTGCTCGCCGGTGAACCTGGAGCCGTAGACTACCTTGGCCCGACCACTCTCGATGGGCTTGATCAAACGCAGGAACTCCATTGGATCGTATTCCAGGTCAGCATCCTGGACAATAACCATGTCGCCTTTAACGTGCGTGAGGCCGGTTCTGATTGCCGCACCCTTACCCTGGTTACGCTCGTGGAAATAGACCGCAACCCCGCCGCCCGCGGCAATATCACGTAATATCTCGCGCGTGCCATCGGTAGAGAAATCGTCCACGATGATGATCTCTTTACTCAAGTCTACGGCCTGGACCTTTTCGATGATCTCGCGAATGGTCGCCTTTTCGTTATATACAGGGATTATCACAGACAGCAACGTCGCTCAACCTTTCGTAAAAAGGGCTTTACTCTGACCAGATCTCCTGAACAATCAGCCCAAGCTCGCGGTAATCACTGTTGATGCCGATCTGCCTCGGGACAATGGTTGGCGAAACCTCGATCGTGACCCCGACATCACCGCGCCCGGCACCGTCTAAGGCGAAGGAAAGGGACGTGAGCTCCCCCCCATTAAGCTGGAATTCGCCTATTGAGGCCCCGTTGACCAGGACGTGACCTGTGAGGCATTCGCGAACCTCCACGGCCGGGTTGCTTACCTTCAAGAAAAGCCTGGACGCGAATTCAGGAAGGGTCACGAATAGCGATGCCCGCCCAGTCGTCCAGCGGTACTTCTGGCCGTGACCCTCTGGATCGTACCACCCATCCCGCAAACACGCCGCATCGTTCTCACCGAGATATACGTGCGTCGGCCACGCCCCGCCTCCGCCGCCCGCATGGCCATTCGCCCCCTGTTCACCTGTGGGCGAGCCCGGCTCGTCTCGGACGGGGACATCGCGATCGACGTGAGACGTCACCACGCCGTCTAACCAGACGTGCCGCAGCGTTACCAGGCCATCTTCCAGCACGCCGTGAGATGGCTCACATCTCTCGATTGTGAAGCGATGCTTTTGATGATGCACATCCAGGGCACAATCAGGCGCATCGGTGGGCCAGACAGCCACCGCGACGCTGTACACACCTTCGAGCAAAGGAAGACTGGTATATTTCAGATCGAGGATATCGCGCTCTGGCCCTCTCTTGCGGCCTGCCAACGATAACGGATATAGCGCCCTGTGGATCAACGTCGCGCTCGCGTCATTGATATTAACCGAAAAGGTGCAGTCAGGCAACAACTCGCCATTGTGGACGCTGTAGAGTAAACGGACAACTAGATCATCGCCAGTTCGGAAAGTCCGTCGTTCGATGCGGTCCGGGCCAAGGATCTTCACATCACGTATCTGAATCCCTGCCGTCGCCGGAGCATCCTGGCGTTGAGCGTTCTGGGCCTGTCTGCCGACCTGCTCACGCTGCCTCTGCTGTTCCTCATCCTCCTGTTCCTGCTCAACCTCACACACGTAGTCGAACACCACCTTCTTGCTCTCGCCAATCGATCTGATGTTGCCGTGATCGAGCCAGATGGCACGGGTGCAGATGTTCTTGACAGACTCCAGAGCGTGAGAAACGAAGATGATGGTCTTTCCTATGCGCTGGAAATCTCGAATCCTTTCCAGGCACTTGTCCTGGAAGGCTTTATCGCCAACCGCCAGGACCTCGTCGATCAACAAGATGTCGGTATCCACGTTGATCGCGACCGAGAAGGCCAGACGCATATACATGCCCGAGGAGTAGTGCTTCACCGGCACGTCGATAAACCGGCTGAGCTCAGAGAAGTCCACGATTCCGTCGAACTTCTGCAGAATCTCCCGCCTGCTGAAGCCAAGCAACGAGCCATTCAGGAAGATGTTCTCGCGACCGGTGAGATCCGGATGGAACCCGGCGCCAAGCTCTAAAAGTGAAGATATGGTGCCGTTCACCACGACCTTGCCTTCGGTTGGCTCGATTATTTTCGAAATCAGTTTCAGAATCGTGCTCTTGCCTGATCCGTTGTGCCCAATTATTCCAACGGACTCGCCCTCCGACACGCTGAAGCTGGCGTTATTCAGCGCCCAGAACTCCTCGCGCGAGCCGTTGTTTCTGAGCAGATTGACCAGGAGATCCTGAAACGAGCGATTCCCCTCGTGCTGGATGATGAACTTCTTGGATACGTTCTCTAGCCGGATCGCGTCGGTCATAGCTCTTCACCGAACGTTCTCGCCCTGCGAGCGAAGTACCAGTAGCCGGCAAAGAACACCGCCAATGCCGTCGCGAAAGTCCGCAACACGAAGAACATATCTGGCGCTCCGCCTCCGAGAAGAATGATTCGATAGGTCGAGATGAGCGACGCCATCGGGTTCACTATGTAAAGCCAGCGAGAGTAGTCTGGGAAGAGGTCACCGATGTCGTAGAACACCGGTGTAAGGAAAAACCAGGCGAGTATGGCGACATCCATTATTACCTCAGCATCTCTGAAGGAGACGTTGAGGGCAGAAAGAAACAGCGCCAACCCCATTAGGAAAACCATTTGAATAAAAATGATGACCGGCAATAGCGCGAATATCAGCTTGATTTGCACGCCAAAGATCAGCAGCATCGCGAATAGCACAATCAGGGCAAGGAGGAAATTCACCAGGTTTGAAAGGACCACCGACATCGGCAGCAACTCTCTGGGGAAGTAGACCTTCTTGATCAGGCCGCCGTTAGAGACGATGCTCCCTGTAGCACTGGCGACGGCGGCAGAGCACCAGTTCCAGGGAAGGATCGCGACTAGAATGAAGATCGGGAACTTATCGATCCGATTGTTCGGCATCATGACGGTAAACACCAGCGTGAATACCATCATCATCAGGAGAGGGTTCAACAGTGACCAGATGAATCCGAGAAAACTCCTCTTATACCGGATCTTCAGGTCTCGCACGACGAGGTTCCTGACAAGCTCTCGGTACTTGAGAAGCTGTCTCAATTTGACCAGCACGAACGATTCCCCGCGGCTAACGTCTGTTTTTCTCTCCGCATCCTACCACCCACAATTCGCTTGTTTGCCTCCTGACCAGTTGGCAGTATAGCACATCACTTAGCCGGTGACAAGCAACCGCCGCTGCCGGGGTTGTTCGCAGGATTGCAGGAATGCGTTGGAAAGTCCGTCAAGGCGTCAACGAATCAGCAACGGATAAACGGATGGGGGGCCGTTATTCCATCCGCTGACGCTGAAAACCCTTCCTATTTCCGCAATCATCTATATGCTACTCCGCTGCTACTCAGAAGCAGCGCCTGCGTAAGGTAGTTATTGATATCTACGCGATGCCCAGGATCCCGGCGGCATTTTTCCAGTATATCTTCTCTTTCGCCTCGGCCGATAATGGAGCGTTTTCTACGGCCGGGACGACCAGCGCGTGCTCTGAGCCTGAGAAGGGATAATCCGTCCCCAGCACAATGTGATCCTCGCCAGCGTATTGGAGCGCGCAACTGAAAGGACCCGTGCCAAAGGTCAGAGCCATATCATAATACATCTGGCGGAAATACTCGCTCGGCGGCTTGCTGATATTCTTCCGCGTCTCCTCGTAGCGGCGCGCAGCGTGGTCTAGGCGATCCGATATGAACGGGATTGCCCCACCCAGGTGGCACAAAACGATCGGGAAGCTCGGGTATTTTTCTCTGACGCCGCTCAGCACCAGGCGTGTGACAGTGGTGCAGGTCTCGTACAGGTAGCCAAGATTCGCGGTCATCCGGTAGCTACGCAACAGCGGCAAATCGACCGGGTCCATCGGGTGAATGAACGCCGGCAATCGCAGACGATCGAGCTCCGCGAAGAACGGGAGGAACTCGGGTGCGTCCAGAGGCTTGCCCGCGATATTGCTTCCCAGCCCAACTCCAACCATCCCCGGCTTTCGCCGGGCTCGATGCAACTCCTCGATCGCCATATCGACGTCGGTCAGTGGTAGGCACATCAGGGCACGGAAATGGTCCGGGTCCTTGTCGCAGACCTCGGCCATAGTATCGTTGCAGATCTGGGCCATTGCCTGGCTGAACTGATTATCCGCGAAGAAGACGTTCGGCGCCGACACGGAGAGAACCTCGATATCGACCCTGGCTTCCTCCATCACGGCCAGTCTTCCTTCTGTGCCTGCCATGGAGCTCATATCGAAGCCACCCGGCGTGATCACCGGCCAACCCGCCTTTTCGAGCTCGCGCACGTAATCGGGCGGATAATAATGGCAGTGCATGTCAATCTTCATTGAGCGCACTCTCCTCTACAGATTGGGTCACCATCACAGATTCAGCAAATCGCTCCATCGCTCCTTGACCTTTGCCGCGAGCTCAGGGCTGATGGCGATCTCTTTAGGGAACTTCTCCATCCATTCGAAAGGCTTGCAGGCGTCGATGATAGCCCTCGAATTGAAAAATCCGTTCGCGGGCCTGGGGATCATTGGATCGAGGGAAGAGCTCCAGGTCCGGCGGATTACGTCAATGTCTTGCTCTGGATCGGTCCTCGTGCAGAGGGCCCACATCACATCTTGAATATTTGATGGATCGATATCGTCGTCGACGACAATCACGTATTTTGTCATATTCGACCCCGAGTCCCCGTGTCGACTGCCGGCGACGAGCATACCCACCTGTTTGGCGTGCCCGGCGTAGCGCTGCTTTATGGAGACGATGATCATCATACGGACGCCTGCCTCACTCATCCAGACGCTCTTCACGTCGGGAACGCCGCTTTCCTCGAGCCAACTGTGCAGGATGGCGCTGCCCATCAGCACACGGTAATGCGTGCTTTCGCTGCGCGGCCGAGCCGGCGGCGCACCGAGCAGCACAGGATTGTTGCGGTGATAGACCCGCTCCACCTTCATGAACGGAGCGGGCGCCGCCTCGGCTGCATAGTAGCCCAACCACTCCCCGAACGGGCCTTCCATCTTCGTCTCGCCGGGGTAAATCCAGCCAGCCAGGACGATCTCGCTGCTTGCCGGGACCGGCAAACCGGTGATCTCCTCGCGGATCACTTCGATCGGCTCGCCTCTGATGGCGCCGCCGAAGTTGTATTCATTCTGAACTGAGGTCGAGGCCATTCTCGACAGCAGCGGATGGTGCCCAAGTGAAACCGCTATCGGGCAAGGCTTGCCTCTGGCGTGCCACTTTTCGACGTGCAGATTGCCGTGAGTACCGGGTCTGGCAAAAAGGGCGACCTTGTCCCTATCGTGAAGCATCATCCTATAGAGGCCAAGATTCACGTCTCCTGAGTCTGGGTCTCTGGTTATGGTGGCGTGAGCGGTGCCTAAGTACCGACCCCCGTCGTCCTCGTGCCATTTAGGCGCAGGAAATTCGAGGAGGTCGACGTCGTTGCCCGAATGCACGTTCTCGAAAACCGGCCCTGATTGGACATCTTTGGGAGGAAACTTGTCCGCTTCGGCTCGCCACGTGGGAAGTTTCTTGCGTAACTCGGCCACCAACTCCAGGTCTGTGAGGCCCTTCGAGAGACCGAGCAGATGGGCTATTCGGCTGGATGTGGCCGTAGCACAGCTTAGCACTCGATAGCCCGACGGATAGCCCTTGATGTTATCGAAGAGAAGCGCGGGGGCGTTTCGTTTTCCCCCGTTTAGCATCGATAACGCGCCGATCTCCTCGTTCCAATCAGCCCCGTCGATCCTGTAGAGCTCGCCCATCTCGTCCACTTCTGCCAGCCAACCGCGCAGGTCGTTTGCCATCATTGACCTCCTCTCAATTCAATCCTCAATTCGATCCAACGGCAGTTTTCGTTAGCGTTTGTTGGTCGGCCCCCTGGCGGGGCGTCCTTCAGCGGAAGGACGCTCTTGCGATAATGTCAGGGGGTCGCCCCTAGGATAACTGTCACCCCTCGCCCTTCGGCGAAAGGGCAAAGGGTGACACACCGGTAACAGTGAGTTATTTGTACTTTCCCAGCACGCCGATAGCGTAGTCCACGTACTGGTTGTCGATGAAGTCCTCGGGCTTCGGCTTCTGTTTGATCTGGTCGTTTTTCAGCAACCAGTCCACCGTGTTCATCAGGCTTTCAGCGTTAAGGTAGCCATCCGGATTCAACCCTGGCGGCACCATTTTCTCCCAGACCGAGGCATCCTTCAGAGCGGTCAACTCGGTCAATATCTTGATTACTTCTGCCTTGCCCTTGTTCTTCATGAAAGCGTCGTTGTAATCACGAGCACCCTTGATGTAGGCGACCACGAAGCGCTTGGCGACGTCTGGCCGGTCCCGCATAAAGGCTTCGGAAAAAGAGATCCCGGTGAGCTGGTGATTGAGATTGACCTCGTCAAAGCCTAGCACGCGGATGGCAGCGCCCAATTCGACCCCTTTGGACACGTAAGGCTCGGTCGTCACGCCGGCATCAATGCTTCCGCCCGCCAGAGCAGCCGGCATATCGGCGAGCGCGAGGCCTACGAGCTCGACATCATTCATCGTCAGGCCAACTGTCTGCAATGCGCTTTCAAGGTTATAGGCATTAGGGCTGGTCATCGGTGGGGGCGAAAGGGCGACCTTCAAGCCTTTCAAGTCGGCCACTCCTTTGTATTTCCCGCTATCCACCAGGTCTTTGCGCACCAGCAGGGCGATGAAACCGTTGCCTTTTGACAAACTTCCCTTGTCGGCAACACCTTTCATACGAGCGCCTCGCTCCAGGGCGTTGAAGTACCCGGCGCTTCCCAGGACTCCGGCGACATCCACCTGGCTTGTCGCGATCATAGGCACCATCTGCGCCGGGGCGCCGACTGGTGAGAACTGAAAGTCGATACCTTGCTCCTTGAAGTAGCCCCTCCCCTGAGCTATGAAAGCGGCGGCATCTGAAGACTGCCCCTGCATAGCCACCTTAACGACGTCCAGGTCCTTTGGCTTAGCTGGCGCAGCCGCCTTCGTTGGCGCCGCCGCCGCTTTCGCGGGCTCTGCGGCCTTGGTTGGGGCAGCCGCTGCCTTGGTTGGGGCAGCCGCTTGCTTCGTCGGTGGGGGTGCCGACGTCGGCGTTGGTGTGGGTGCGCCCGCACAAGCTACCCCGAGGGCCAGCACGAAAGCGCCGGCTACAAGAAGTCCCAGCCGCTTCTGTAGATTCCGGTTCATCATCTTCCTCCTTAAAACTATAAAATCAAGGGACTCGAGTCCCTTCGGTCAACAAATCTGGAGGTCGCCGTGATCGGCGGGTCTGGCCCGCAACGATGTAAACACAGCCAATTTCAGCGAGCTAAACGAATAGCAGGGCAACCACTATCCAGCCGAATACCCGAACTGTTCCCAACTGCCCAGAACTTTTTCCTGAATCTCTTTGGGCCACAGCGAATCGAACGACGCCTTCCGTGGTATCTTGTCCTCTGAAAGCCCCCTTCGCCAGGTGCAGTCGAACACCACCGTCGTCGCGGATGCCTTCTTCTTCTCCTCTGGGGTGAGAAACGGCCAAAGTGGGTGCACGGATAGCTTGTTGCACTTCCGAATCCCGCGACCCGGGTGATTCCTGGTGGAGAGCGCCCAGAGCACCTGGTTCATATCGGTCGCATCGATGTCGTCGTCCACGATCACTATTCGGGGAATCATCACCCCGGTTTTGGTGGACCAGACCGCGTCGGAAATCTTCTCGACAAAACGAGATGGCTTGTCTGTGACGGACACGATCACCATATGCAGCGCCGAGGCAGGTGGGATAAACACTTTCCCAACCGGAAGGTTCGCCTCGCGCAAAGAATGCAGTACGTCCGCAGCCATGATAATGCTCATGCACACGTGGTCTTCCACCGGCACTCCTGCGGCCACGACGGGGATTATCGGATCGTCGCGATGCGTTACTGCCGTTACCTTGTAGACGGGCCTGACGTCCTTATTGCGAGCCTGGTACCCCGTGTACTCACCAAAAGGCCCCTCTTCACGTCGCTCGTGCGGCGGCATATACCCCTCTATCACTATCTCGGCGCTCGCCGGCACCTCGAGGTCCACCGTTTCACACTTCACAACTTCTACGGGCTTGCCCTGCAGCGCACCAATCACTCCAGATTCCGAAACCCCGACCGGCATGCCAGTCGACGCTATCAACGGCGTCATCGGCTCCGTCCCCAATACTATCGCAAAAGGCATCGGCTCATTGCGCGCCTCATATTTCGCGTAGTGAAGGCCGATGTGCTGCGTGGGCAGCACCATCCCACCTATCGTCCTTCCATCGTGCACCATCAACCGGTAGAGTCCCCAGTTCACCCAGTCACTCTCAGGGTCTTTCGTGACCACGGTATCCCATGTCCCGATATACCGGCCACCATCATGCTGGTGGATATAAGGGATAGGGAACTTAAGCAAGTCGACTTCATCCCCTAACTGGATATTCTGCTTGCAAGGAGCAGTCTCCACCAGTCTGGGTGGTATCGGCGTCAGCCCTTTGCCTCGCACAAAATACTCGACAAGCTCTGCTGGGCCCGTATCAGGCGGTAGCCCCAGCGATATGGCGATCCGGGCATAAAACCGACGCTTCTTCGCGCTGGCGCCCACGGGCGCCCCCAAAACCCTGAACCCTCGCGGATATCCCTTGACCTTTTCAAACAGCGGAGCAGGTGCTCCGAGGTCGCAAGCCCTCCGGATAATCGCTCCGATCTCCAGGTTCCAGTCCACCTCTTCCTTTATCCGCTGTATTTGATCCTCTTCCTCTAGTCTCGCAACGTACTCCCGTAAATCCTGTAATGACATGGTCCTCTCTCTAAAGTTTGCCCGCCAGCCCCACCGCGAAATCTCCTGGCTAGCATCCTGGCTGGCGTGGAAACTCTCGCAACAGGATCGAGAGATGCCTTCTATCAGGCATCTCTTCGAAATTCCCTTCGGGATAGTCAAGCCACTTCCCATACGGGATATCCACCCCCTGTTGCGGTAGAGATGAGGTCGGATAGTTCAATTATGATAGGCCTGACCCACCTGCGCCCATCAGCACGAACGAATCAGCACGAACCAAATGGGCGAGCAATTCCTGTTTGCAGCGAAGCCCGCGGGGTTGAAGTAAACTGGCGCACTAGGCCAGTTTCAGAATCCCGCTCGAATTTGTCTCAAAGATCTTCTTTATCGCCTCGGCCGAAATACCCGAGTTCTCTACGGACGGCACCGTCCGCATATGCTCCGCTCTCGTGAACGGGTAATCAGTTCCCAGTACGATATGATCTTCTCCCGCATATTTTAACGTGCAGCCGAAGGGCACTGGCCCATAGGTCATCGCCGTATCGAAATACATTTTCTTATAATACGCGCTCGGAGGCTGGCTGATATTCTTCCGCGTCTCCTCATAGCGGCGTGCCGCATGATCTATGCGATCTGAAATGAACGGAATCGCTCCACCGAGGTGACACAAGATGACCGGGAAGTCAGGATATTTCTCCAACACCCCACCTAACACCAACCGCGTCGCGGCTGTACACGTCTCGAAAAGGAAGCCGATGTTAGTCGTCATCATATAGTCGCGGGCGTGCGGCATGCCTACCGGATCCATAGGATGAATATACGCCGGTAAACGAAGGCGGTTTAGCTCCTCGTAGAACGGCATAAACTCAGGCGCGTCGAGCGGGCGGCCCGCGATATTCGTCCCCAACGTGACCCCAACCATTCCAGGCTTGCGCAACGCGCGATGCAACTCCTCAATTGCCGCCGTTACGTGTGGTAAGGGCACGCTGATGAACCCCAGAAAGTGATCCGGATCCTCGGCGCATATCTCGCTCATCGAGTCGTTACAAATCTGCGCCAGGGTGATGCTTGCCTGCCGATCGTCAAAGAAGACATTCGGCGTGGATATCGATAGGACCTCGACATCCACCTGCGCTTCCTTCATCACGTCCAATCGAGCTTGTGTCCCTTGCCACGGGATGATGGGCGCACCGGCCACTGTGTGGGAGTCGGCGCCTATCTTGGCCAACACCTGAAGATATTCATCCGGGTAATAGTGAGCATGCACGTCGATCTTCTTCATCCGGCCCTCCTTCATAATATGGCTCCCCGATTACTTGTTTTACTCGGAGCCGTAAGCCATTTGGGACAGCCTGCGATGAGGATGAACCTCATCGCAACATAGGGGCGACCCGTCGGCCGCCCCCGCGGTAGTCGTACTTTGCTTTCGAGCAAGCGGACGGGACTTATCCAGCCCTGGCGCAGGGGGCGGGTTTGAAGCCCGCCCGCGCGCCAAGGGCGGGCTTCAAACCCGCCCCTACCGTGCTTGCTAAGGGTCGTCGCAAACTGGTGAAGCGCTAGTCAAGCCGTACGTCAGTCAGCTTGTAGCGGCTCAGGCAAAATGGGCACATGACTTCGGCATCCGGCCGCCGCTCGAAGTTGGATTCACAATACGCCTCGCCGCCGCACTTCTCACACTTGAACCATATCTCTCGTACCGGCTCCATCTTCTTACCTCCTCGCCTTCCGATCTCGTTGCTCGGGCACCCGGGCTAGCCGCTCTGTTCCGATGTATTCTTCCAGGGTTATTTTATCCAACACCTTGTCCGGCACGTTCAGTCGCTTCGGGAAGCGACGTGGCGGCGCTGGCATGGTCGCGTCTATGCCGCCTTTACAACCCAAGCCACGCTCACCCGTGGATGGGTCTAGAATCGATCCGTAGCAGTTCGGAACTATCATCACGTCGCGGTCCCATTGGCTGCGCGTCGCCACCGCCCACATCACCCAGCGATCGTCGAAAACGTCGATGTCCTCGTCGACCACGATCGCGTGCTTGATCATGTACGAGCTGCTCAGCGCAGCCATAATCGCCTCTCGCGGCTGGCCATCGTGCGTCTTCCTGATCTGGATGTACGCATGGAAGCGACCCGATCCTGACACCGGCACGTGCACCCGCGTCACTTCGGGCACTACTCGCTTCACCACCGAGTAAATGCTCGCCTCTTCCTGCGTGCCACCGTAGTTGTTATTCATTCCTACCAGGAACTGGTCCCAGATCGCGTTGTTGCGGTGAGTAATGGCCGTAACGTCGAATACCTCACCCATGCGCTGTGGGCCGTAGTATCTCGGATATTCCCCAAAAGGAGCCTCTAGAGCTCGCTTGCCGGGGACCATGATCCCTTCGATCACGAACTCCGCGTCTGCTGGCACGAGGAAATCATCGCCCAAGGTCTCCGACGGAACCAGGCGGAGCGACTGACCCGACACGGCGCTCGCAGTCGCATAGTGGCTTTCGGGATAGCCAAGGTTCGAGTGAGCACCCATGAACACCGCGGGATGGTGCCCTACCCAATAGGCTATCTTCATCGGCTTGCCCAGCTCCTGGTGAGCCAAGTAGTTGAGATAGTTATGCGAGCGGGACACGAGAAGGCAGCGAATCTCGCGCGGCCCCGCGATAAACCCTCGCTGCAACGCACAGTTATCGATGTTGTGCTTCGGATCGAAGGTCGTCAGCATGCCGGCGGTTATGTAGGGCCCGGGATCCATCTCGTGGATGTGCATGATCGGCAGATCGCGAAGATCGACCTGATCGCCAACGAGCACGTTCTCCTTCACCGGCGCCGCGCCGCGATCGATGACGACGGGCTTGTGCTTGCCTTCCGATACTCGCTTGCGCCAGTCGATAGACACATCCTCGAACGTCGAGTTGATGGCGAAAGCCAGCTTGCGCCGGTCGCCCGTTACATTGACAGCCAGAGGGAACTTAGAAACGTTCCCGTTTGCGGTGATCGGCTGGTTGAAGAGCAGCAGAGGAAACTTGTTCAAATCCTCAAAATGCCTGCCGACCGCCGAGCATTCAAAATTGGTGTCGATTGGCTTGTCAACCTCGATGACGTCGTCGGGAAATGCCGCGCGATAAGCGGCCAGGAACGAGCGCAGATCGTTAATCTGCTCGCCGGTCTTTTGAGCTTCCGGCTGGGTAACACTAGTAACCATCGGTTCCTCCGTACTTAAAGTCGTTTATTTCTTACACCTTGTAAACACGGCAGGGCACTCCGCGAAGCACCTGGCAGCCAACGGCGGTATCATATGGCCCTTCGTCGCCGATAAGAACATTGATGTTGGATCTGTCCCAACCATAAACACTCTTGGCGTCCTCTGGGAACCACCAACCGAAGGCGGCATTCACCACCCTGGGGTCAAGATTGCGGTCCAGCACAAGCCTCTGCTTGATCTTGCCGGCCTTCGTTTCGATGTAGACCTCTTCGCCCTCTTTGACGCCCGCTTTCTGGGCGGCATCGGGGTGCATGGTGACCACAGGCTCAGGCCGCATGGCACGAAGCGAGGGGACCTGCTTGTAGCCCGTGTTCACGTAAACTTCCTCTTTCGCGTTCGTCAGCAAGAAAGGAAAATCTTCGTTCGCGTCAGGAATTGTGCCCAGCACATTCCACGTTGGCAGCGGATCTAACTTCAGCTCCTCGAGCACTTTGCAGTAGACTTCCACCTTGCCTGAAGGGGTCTTACAGACGTTTGTGCCGTACTGGCGTTGAGGCAACAGGGTCCTTTTTCGCTTGAGCTCATCGAAGCTCAGACCGCTCGGCTCCAGCCAGACCTCTATCGCTTCGCCGTCGTCCTCCCAGAAGTGCTCGCCGATGCCGATTCTCTTAGCCAATTCGTTGATGATCTTCGTGTCAGGCCAGCACTCTCCGGGCGGGTCGACCAGCTTGGGATGGGCGCGAACCTCGCCGTACCATCCTGGCCAGTATCCCACTTCGTCGTGCTCCATACCGGCTGCCGCGGGAAGCACGATATCGGCAATGGCGGCGGTGGGCGTCATGAACAGCTCGGTCACCACCGTGAACTCGAGTTTCATCAACGCATCGTAAGCCTTCTTGGCATCAGGATAGCTGAGAATTGGATTGGTGAGGATGAAAATACCCGCCTTCGGGAGATATGGCTTCTCTTCCATGATCGCCTTCAGCGCGACGCGTGCTGGGACGAACGCCGATCTGAGCGCCAGGGGATACTCGTTAGCCAGGGACTTCTCGGCGTTCCTACGGATCTTGTTCAACAGGAAGAACCTACCAGATCTGATAAAGTTCCTCTCCGAATTCAGGATTACCATCCCGCCGGGAACGTTGAGGTTGCCGGTGATCGCGATCAAGATCGACAGCACGCGGTGTAACTGGAAGCTGTTCGCCGCCTGGTCGAGGGAGTTCCCCCATTGCATGCAGGCGGGCCCGGTTTCGCCCACCATCCTGGCAAACTCCCTGATCTGAGCCTGTGGCACCCAGGTCACTTTCTCGACGTCCTCAAGCGAGAAGGTCCGCATTTCCTCCTCGAGCTTGTCAAAGCCGACGGTCATATTGGCGACCACGTCTTTGTCGTACAGCTTCTCCTCGATTACTACTTTCAGTACGCCGAGCGCCAGCGCGCCATCACTGCCAGGCCTAGGCTTGATCCATAGATCAGCCACAGACGCCAGGTCTATCTTTCGCGGATCGATGACGATCATCTTGGCCCCTTCCTCCAGGGCCGTACTGATGGTCTCTCGTCGCAGGCCGCCCGTGGTATGATTTGAATTGACCCCCCACATCACCATCAGCTTTGGTCTCTGATCGTCATCAGGGACGGTGACCCCGCCGAAGGTGAAGTTGTTGGCCAGTCCAAAGTTGACGCCGCAGATCCAGCCCGGCGTGAGCACGTTAGGCGTCCCGAAGGCTGTGGCAAACCTCTCGCCGAAGGCGAACTCCAGACCTTTCGGCTCCCCGAGCCCGACGACGAGGTATTCGGGTCCGTAGTTCTCCCGAATATCCTTGAACTTGCTGGCTATGGTATCCAGCGCCTCGTCCCAGGAGATACGCTCCCACTTGCCCTCGCCGCGTTCCCCAACTCTCTTCATTGGATACTTGAGCCGATCGGGATGGGTGTGAATCTCGGGAATGGACAGCCTTCCCTTCCTGACAACACACATCTCGCTGGGGAAGCCGCCCTCCGTGTCGGGGGCCATATCGACGATCATCCCGTCCGCGACCGTCACCTTGACGGCGCAGTGGCCGCAGCAGATGTGGCAGAACGTAAGGAATTGCTGTCGCTCGCTGATTCCGGCGCCGGTGAGCCTGGTCTGAATCGCCACGTGATCGACGAAGGCCTCTTGCATCGGGTGGAACTCGGTATCGGTCGCCATGCCCTCGACGGTGACAACGTCCGCACCATCCGCATCGACAGCCAGAATCAAGCAGGAGTTGACCGCTTTTTTGTTCATGATGACGGTGCACGAGCCACACTCGCCGACACTGCAGCCCTCTTTGGTCCTGGTCATCTTCAGCTTCTCTCTCAAGATCTCGAGCAGCGTTGTGTTGGGCTCCACATCGAACTCGCGACGCTCCCCGTTAATCGTGAGCGAGATTTGCACCGTCGATTGCGCCGGCGCATCCATTTCCTTTACCATTTTTGCGCTACCCCCAGACCTGCTTCTTTAAAAGCCTGTTTGATCAGTTGCCCGGTCAGCATGCCCACTACGTTTCGCCGGAAATCGGCAGTGCCGCGGAAATCCGTGATTGGACGCGATTCCTCCGCGGCAGCCCAGGCGGCCTTATCGATCACTTCCTCGCCGGGCACCTGTCCTTTGAGCGCCTCTTCCGCATTCCTGGCCCTCATAGCAGTTGGCGCAACGGAGCTCAACACGATCTTCGCATCGGCGCAGACATCGCTGTCGAGGGAGACCATAACTGCTGCCCCGACGATCGCGGGGTCCATTCTTCTCAGGGTGTGCTTGTCGTATGCCGCACCACTTCTGGCCGCCGGCTCAGGTACCAGAACCTCGACAACCAGCTCGTCGGGCTGCAGAACACTACGACTCGGCCCAGTGAAGAACTCATCAAGCGGGATGATCCTTTCCCCGCCATCACTTATCGCTCGCACCTTAGCTCCTAGCACCAGAAGGGCTGGAACTGTTTCGGCTGCCGGCGAAGCGTTACAGATATTGCCGCCGATAGTCCCTCGGTTTCTTATCTCCACGGTGCCCAGGAAAGAGGCCGCCGAGTGAAGAATCGGGTATTTCGTTCGAACCACGACAGAGTTCTTGAGGGACTCAATCGTGGCCAGGGCGCCGATGCGCAGTCCTTGCTTCTCCTCATAAGTGATGTAATCAAGGTCCGGCACGCGCTTAATATTGACCAGATACTTAGGCAAGAGCCTTCTGTGTTTCATCTTCACCAGCAGATCGGTGCCGCCGGCGAGAACTCTCGCTTCCTGCTTGTAGGCAGAGAGCAAGGCGCAAGCATCTTGCAGACTACCAGGCGCAAAATGTACGAATTCTGGTAGGTTCATTAGTTCTCCTTTCCGCTGGCCTCGCCTCGAAGACGTTCCTCATAGCGCTGCTGTTCCGCCTGCTTCAGTTCGACGCGACGCACTTTGCCAGTTTCAGTCTTGGGGAAGGACGTAACGAACTCGAACTCGCCAGGCACCATGTAAGGCGCCAGCTTGCCTTTGAGGAACTGCTTCAGCTCGTCAGCCAATCGCGGCGAGCCCTCGTGGCCCTCTTTCAGCATCACGTAAGCCTTCACCCGCTCGCCCTGTATCGGGTCTGGAGCCCCGATGACGGCCGACTCGAATACCGAGGCGTGCTCTAACAGCGCATCCTCGACCTCACCTGGGGAAACACGATACCCACGGCTCTTGATGATATCGTCACCGCGCGAGACGTGCCAGAAGCAACCGTCCTCGTCCTTGTAAGCCAGGTCTCCTGTCAGGCTCCAACCGTTGGTCACGGCCTCCGACTGTTTTTCCGGGTTGCGCCAGTACATGATACCGCCGATGCCCTTCACTGCCAGGCGTCCCGTTTCGCCGGTCGGGCAATCGTTGCCCTGTTCATCAATGACCCGAGCCTCCCAGCTAGGAAGAGGATGGCCCAGCGACCTAAGCTTGCTCTTCGGCTGCCACGTGGTCAGGTAGGCGGAGAAGGTCTCGGAAGAGCCGATGATATTCATCAGCTCGGTGCCGAAAAGGTCTTTCCATTGCTGGATGGTAGCTGGAAGAAGGGGAGCGCTACCAGACATCGTGATGCGCAGGCTGCTCAGATCATATCTTTTGTTGGCATCGGGAACGTTCACCATCTGATTATAAGCCGCAGGGGCGCTGCAGAATATCGTGACTTTGTACTTCTCGATGGTCTCGAACATCCTCTCAGGGGAAAGCCGTCCTTCGATGAGGATGCTTGGGATGCTATGCAGGAGAGGGAACAGCATCAGGTAGCCATAGCCAAAAACGAAGGCCAGTGGCGGCGAGCCGCTCACGATATCGTCGGGACGCATGCCGCCCAGCGTGGCAGGGACAGCGTTCGGAGCGCCCATCAAGGTCATGTTCATGTGCATACAGCCCTTGGGGGCTCCGGTCGTACCCGAAGTGAAGAAAACGGCGGCCACGTCGTCTCGCCTTACCTTGACGCTCTCCAATTGATCGATCGAGGACTCTATTAACTCCTCGTACGAGGCGTAGCCACGCGCCTTCAGCTCCGCTCGATCGCCGCCGATGGCGACGATGTGCTTGACCGTCTGGTGCTTAGGACGGCCCAATTCGATCTCGTCCAGTATATCGTGAGCACAAATGATTGCCTTGGCCTCAGAAGCATTGGCCACGTAGGTGAGGGTCTTCTCACGTAAAAGAACCATCGTCGGGATGACAATCGCCCCGAGGCGGTGCAGCGCCAGGGCACAGACCACGAACTCCACAGAGTTAGGAATGCGCAGCATCACGACGTCGCCCTTGCCGATGCCCAGGCCACGGAGACCGTTGCCCATACGATTGACCATCTGATTCAAAGCCTTGTAGGTGATCACTCGGTCTCCTGAGTAAAAGGCGGTCCGTTGCGCCTCTTCCTCGCTAACCAAATGGCGATTCAGGACATAATCCGTGAGGTTGACCTCCTCGGGAAACTGTGTCTCGGGAAGGTTTAGGATGAAC
>JACPRP010000031.1 GCA_016189905.1 Chloroflexota bacterium
AATCCCTCCATGAAACATTAATGCTCCAACGAAACCCGTTCCATGAAGTATACCGCTCATCGCCCGGAGAGTACCTCCTCTGTGATCATCAGGACCAGGACAATATTGAAGGAATCGGCCGATAACTTGGCGGGAGCTAGTTCTCTGTCCTCTTCGACGACGCCTGAGATCGATGCGGAAACGCTCTCACCCACAATCACAATCAGCTATCGACAAGCCATTGTGACACTCGAGGATGCCACGGCGCTAGAAGCTGTCATCACCGCTCTGAAAAGTCGAGGTGGTCCTGGCCTCCGGAACGATCTTGGGGAAGTGTCGCGACAGATTCATGCCGTGGATATCATCCGGAAGGATGTTCGTGATGCCTGGCGTGATCTCAAGGCTCAATAACCGGCGCCTCCGGCTCGCTGTTGGGTCGTTTTTTCGTTCGTGCTATCCCCATCAGGCGTGGTACCACGTCAGCAGCAGAGCGGGTGCGCTACGCCGGCTCGATGATCTCTTTCCCACCCACATAAGGTCGCAGCACTTCGGGGATGACGACCGATCCGTCCGCTTGCTGGTAGTTCTCCAGGATCGCCGCCAGCGTTCGTCCGACGGCAAGGCCCGATCCATTCAGGGTGTGAACAAACTCAGGCTTCTCGCCGGCCGCAGGACGATACCTGATGTTTGCCCGGCGTGCCTGGAAATCTGTGAAGTTGCTGCACGACGATATCTCGATGTACTTGTCCTGCCCCGGGAACCATGCTTCCGGATCGTACTTCTTCGCCGCCGTAAAGCCTAAGTCTGCCGTACACATCAGCTTCACCTGATACGGAATTCTCAATCGACGGAGAACCTCCTCCGCGTTATCCACCAGCCGCTCCAGCTCCTCGTAAGATGTGCCCGGCTCCACGAACTTCACCATCTCCACCTTATCGAACTGGTGGACACGAATCATCCCTCGCGTGTCCCTCCCGGCGGCGCCAGCTTCTTTCCTGAAGCAGGCAGTGTATGAAACGTGGTAGATAGGCAACGTACCCGGCTCCAGAATCTCGTCCCGATAAAGATTCGTCACCGGCACCTCGGCCGTCGGCACGAGAAACAGGTCTTCGTCGGAGACCCTGTAGGCGTCCTCTTCGAACTTTGGCAACTGTCCCGTGCCAATCATCGATTCGCGCTTCACCAGATACGGTGGCGCCACCTCGGAATAGCCGTGTTCACTCGTGTGCAGGTCGGGCATCCAATCGATGATCGCGCGCTCCATTCTCGCGAGCATCCCCTTCAGCACGTAGAATCGTGCCCCCGAGATCTTGACGCCCCGCGCAAAATCGATCATCCCCAGCCGTTCTCCGATATCCCAGTGCGGCAAGGGGGTGAAATCGAGCTTTGGAGGCTCGCCCCAGGTTCGCACCACCACGTTGTCGCTCTCGTCTTTTCCGACAGGCACGCTTTCGTCAGGAATGTTGGGCACCAGCAGGAGCAGATAATCGAGGTTACTTTGGATCTCGTCGGCTTTGACGTCCAGAGCCTTGATCTCATCCCCCACGCGGCGCATCTCGGCGATGGTTTCGGGCGGCTTATCCTTCATCTTCGCGAGCTGTTGCGACACGGCGTTGCGCCTGGCCCGCAGCCCCTCGACTTCGCTGAGAATCCTGCGCCTTTCTTCGTCGAGCCTAATGATCTCGTCGATAGGTGCCGTCTCACCGCGCTTCGCCAGCGCATCGCGCACGAGCTGGGTGTTCTCACGGATCAGCTTTAGACTGAGCATCGCTACTCTTCTCTCCTGGTTCTCAACTGCGGGAAGAGGATGACTTCACGAATCGATTGTTGATCGGTAAAGACCATCACCAGACGATCGATGCCGATTCCGAGGCCGCCTGTCGGCGGCATCCCGTGCTCCAGGGCGATAACGTAATCCTCGTCCATTACGTGCGCCTCTTCGTCCCCCGCCGCCCTCTCCTCGAGTTGCTTGACGAACCGTTCTCTCTGGTCTATCGGGTCGTTGAGCTCGGTGAAAGCATTGGCTATCTCCATCCCGCCGATGTAGCCCTCGAATCGCTCCACCAGGTCGGGCTCGTCCGTTTTGCGTTTCGCTAGCGGCGAGACTTCAACAGGGAAATCCATCACGAAGGTTGGCTCAATCAGCTTGGGCTCTACATACGTGCTGACCATATGATCTATGAGCTTGGCACGGGATAACGCGGGATCGAACTTCATCCCCGCTTCGGCCATCTTTGCGCTCAGGGTCTGCTGGTCCGGATATTGTCGAAAGTCGATGCCTGTTGCCTCGATGATGGCCTGTCGCATCGTAATACGCCGCCACGGTGGCGTCAGTCTCATTGTCTGGCCTTTATACGTGATCTCTTCCTTACCAAACACCATCCGCGCCATAAAGGCCATCATCTGCTCGACCATTTCCATCACGTCGATGTAATCGGCGTAGGCCTCGTAGGACTCCATCGCCGTGAACTCTGGATTATGCTTGATCGATATGCCTTCGTTCCTGAAGTTCTTGCCGATTTCGAAGACTTTCTCAAATCCGCCAACGATGAGTCGCTTCAAATATAGCTCGGTGGCGATTCGCAGGTATAACGTGCGATCCAGCGCCTGGTGGTAGGTCTCGAACGGCCGCGCCGCCGCGCCTCCGTATAACGGCTGGAGCGCCGGCGTCTCCACCTCGATGAAGCCTCGCTCCCTCATAAACGTGCGCATCGCCTCGATGACCGCGCTGCGCACCTCGAAAATCTTCCGCACGTCGGGGTTGGCGATCAGATCGAGGTACCGCTGTCGGTACCGCTTCTCTACGTCTACCAGTCCGTGCCATTTCTCGGGAAGCGGCCGCAGCGATTTCGCCAGAAGCGTATATCCTTTCGTCTCAATCGTAATCTCGCCCGCTTTGGTCCGGAACAGGCTGCCCGATACTCCAATGAAGTCGCCGATGTCGAGCGTCCTAAAATCATCGTACTGTTCCTCACCCAGCACGTCCTTGCGAGCGTAGATCTGAATTCTTCCGCTTCCGTCGGCGATATGCGCGAAGGTAGCCTTGCCTAGAATACGCATACTCACGATGCGGCCCGCAATGCGTACATCTTCGCCTGCTAACTCATCGAACTGCTGGATGGCTTGCGCCGTCAGATGTGTTCGATGATAGTCTTTCGGATATGGATCTATGCCCTCCGAGCGAAGCTTCTCCAGTTTCGCCAGGCGCATCTGGCGCAGATCATCACCTTCTGCCATCTATCCCCTCCCGGACAAGCGCGTCCGTTGGTAAACGGACGCGCCTCCCCACTAACTGCTTAACAACTATGGCATTTCGCGAAAATGTTTAGCCGCGCGGTCCCCAGCGCGGGTGGCCATTCGTAAGGCAAACCATCGCCCAAGGAGTCAGGTTTGCCATTATCTTCCATGCTGGCCCTGTCCGTAATATAACAAATCTTCGTTTGCCCGCGCAAGCAGCAAGGCTGCTTATGCTTTTCCCTACCTTGAATCTTATGTGGCTTTGTAGCAGTTTGCAAAGGATTTTGGCTAGCGGAGCAGCCACCGATATACCGAGCGTATGCAATGTAGCCATATCAAAATGCAAGCTGTCATAGTGCCAGTCGGTCTCGTGCGCCCTCATAGGGTCTCGATGGCTATGCCCGTGATCTGGCACTCTTTGCCCTTAACCACATCAACCTTACTACCGCACTCAGGACAGGAAAACAGAGGAAGGGGGCCTGGAAGGCTATTGGAGTCTTCAGTCAAGCGCATCTGCACCGGGGTTTCGTGGCCACAATTCGCACACCTGGCCAATCCTTCACTTTCCTCGACTGCCAGCTCGGATCCTTCAAGTGGTGTTCCTTTGACCAGGATGTCGTACGCCAGCTTCACCTGGGGAATGCTCAGGAAGGTCAGTTGCCCGATAAGCAGATCGACCCTGAGAACCTTGCTGGCCCCGTTTTCCTCGGCGGCTTTCGCCGCGGCCTGAACTATGCGAGATGTGATGCCGAACTCATGCACCGCTCGTGGTCTCCGTGTCGGGCGAGCGCTTTGTCTTTTCGATCAATTCCTCGATCAGCTCCTGAATACCAGTTCCGTCTCGACAGCTCGTTCGAAAAACCTCGACGAGAGGGTTCACGACTTTCAGGTCCTTGGCCAGTTGCTCGATATCGATGCCCATCACAGGCGCCAAATCGATCTTGTTTATCACCACGAAATCCATTTCGGCGAACACGTGCGGATGCTTGAGGACCACGAACGGTCCTTCCGTGGCGCTGATCACCACAACGCGCCTGTGAGAGCCCAGCGGGAAATCAGCCGGACAGATGAGATTTCCGACGTTCTCCACCAGCACTAGATCGAGTTGCCGCAGGTCCAACCCTTCGAGAACTGTCCGCACCAGACCGGCATCCAGATGACACTCTTTGCCGGTGTTGACCTGGACCGCCTCGACGCCGTGCCGGAGGACCCTCTCTTGATCGATAGACGTGGCGAGGTCCCCGTTCAGCACCAGCATCCTGTAGGTTTCCTTGAGGCGACGCGCCAGTTGCTCCACGAGCGAGGTCTTCCCGGTTCCCACCGAGCCCATAATGTCGATCATAGTCACGCCGTGCTCGTCCAGGAGCCTCCGATTCGCTTCCGCGAGTTCCTGATGGCCTCTCAAGAAGTCCATCTTGAGTTCGATCTGCCGCGTCTGCCCCCTGGCATCCGTCAGTCCATCCATAGTGTTATCCTTCCGATGCTCCCCCCAGCGCGACGGCTCTTTCGTTGTTGATCCGCACGTGCAGATCGTCGAAATTGACGGACATTACAGGCATCTTCTCTTTTTCGACAAGCTTGATGGCCTGGGTGCTGCACCTGGGCACGCACACGCCACAGCCGATGCACCAATCGCGATCGACCTTCGCCACATCGTCCACAATCTTAACGGCCTCCACCGGGCAGATTTCGACGCAGTTCCCACAGGCAATGCACTCATCTTCGTCGGTTTGGCGCACGAAGTACGTGGCCATGATAACATCACGGGGTATCTGCCGCAGACGAATCGGCCTGACGTTCCAGCAGGCATCGCCACAGCAGTTGCAGATATGCTTTATCCCTTCCCCGGTGTTATCCGTAAAATGTACGAGTCCCTCGGCATCGGCTTTCCTGATAATCTCTAGCGCCTCTTCCTGGCTTATCTCCCTCGCCAGATCCGCGCCGATCAAGATATCTGCCAGGTCGTCGAACTTCATGCAAACCTCGGTCGAGTGCCCACAGCTCTCTCCTTTGACTATCTCGTATCTGATGCGACACGGGCAGTGAGCCACCGCTATTCTCTTAGCTCGCTTAATCACCTTTTCGATGGCTTCAGTCGGATAGACGTTCTGCCACTCGGGGTCGATTGCTGTCGTCACCGGGACATATCTGTACGGCTTGGTCTCACCCCGGGTGTACAGGTCCATCTGGGCTTTCAAATACTCCGGCTCTCTTTGCAGGTGCACCATTCGCTGCGCCCGAGCATTCTTCTCGCCTTTCCAGAAGAACGTCTGAGGGTAGCCGTAACCGGTCTTGAGTAAGGCGTAGGCCTTCTTTCCGTCCTCCGTTGGCCGCGAGAAAAGGAGGTTGCGCGCGACCACGCGGTCCAGAATCTGCTCGATCTCTTCTCGCGGCAGGCTGCTTCTTGCCGCAATCTCATCGAGCGTTACCAGGTCAAGGGGAACCGGCTTGAGGGGGATCTCACTGAGGACTCTCGCTTCTTCTTCGCTCAGGTTCTCTCGAAGAATCTGCTGCAGTACTCCGCTGCTCGGCAGGTTGTC
This sequence comes from Chloroflexota bacterium, assembly GCA_016189905.1. Lineage (GTDB taxonomy): Bacteria > Chloroflexota > UBA6077 > FW602-bin22 > JACPRP01 > JACPRP01. Next base: position 5,757 of record JACPRP010000031.1, read on the forward strand.
CAACCAGCCCCACACGACGTCGCTCCACAGCAAACCCAGCCGCGTGTAAACGTCCTGTTCCATCGGATCAGCCATCACATTCGCACCTCAATGTTACTCTAAGTGTCTATCCGGCTTCAATCACCATCCGGTCCGAAGACCGGATGCAACGGTAGCACCGAAGTCGTGCTACTAATCTATATCTACGATGCTGAACCTGATTAGGCCGGCTGGCGCGACGACATCTACTTCATCGCCGATTTTGCGGCCCAGCAGCGCCCGTCCGACTGGAGACTCATTGGATATCTTGCCCTGGCTTGGCCTGACCTCTGCGGTGCCGACGATGGTGTATTCCTCTTTGTTGCCCTCTGGGTCGGAGACGATGACGCGCGACCCGAGACGAACGATATCGTGCCCGTGATTGTTCTCGATGATAACCGCGTTGGCAATCATCTTTTCGAGGGTAAGGATGCGCCCTTCGACGAAGGCCTGCTCGTTCTTGGCCTCGTCGAACTCGGCGTTGTCCACCGTATCGCTGAACTCCTTGGCTGCCTTGATCCGTTCAGCCACCTCGGGCCTCCGCACCTCACGCAGGAACTTGAGCTCATCCTCTAGCTTTGCCCTACCCTCTCGCGTGATGAACACCGGCTTGTCGTACATGTTCCTCCCCTTCCCACGTCAAACCCCACATTCGGTGGGTGTGATCTTGCTTTAGCCACACCCACCGAATGGCCGCTCCAACGCTTGGTGTGTCCCCTTTTGGGTACATCGAGACTTACCAAAAGAACTGAGAGCCCTAGGCTCTCAGTTCGCTACATACTGTCGTTAATTATAAGTCAACGCGACAGGACTTGTAAATACCGAAGTAAGGGGAGAAATTGGCTATGAAATCCCTCGAATTCCGTCCATACTTCTTCTTGTAGAAACACTTGGCCTTGTGCTATAATGGCCGAGCCTTAGGAACCCCACGAATAGCCGGTTGGTTATCCACACACCACCTCCCACTAGATATTTAGTTGGATTGGAGGGCCACAGATGCTGAGGCTCCTACATACTCGTGCGCTTCACACCTGTCTATTACTTGTTCTGGTGGCGCTTCTCGCCGCCAACGCTACTGCTTGCACCGGCTCGGGCACCGGCTCCGGAAGTAGCGCGGGCGGCAGCTCGGGCGGCGGTAGCCAGCCAAAATCGAGCCTACCATCCTGGGCTAAGACGGCTAGCCCAGAATTTGGCGTCCACACGTTTCTCTGGGGAAGCGGCGCAGGTGACCGTGATCTCAAACTCGCCAGGGACGCTGGTTTTCAATGGGTGAAGCAGCGCTTCGAATGGCGCTATATCGAGGGCAATGGCAAGGGAATGTATGAGTGGAACGAACCAGACCGCCTGGTAGAGGCTATCAACAAAGCTGGGCTCAAGGTGATTGCACGCGTCGACAATCAACCCAAGTGGGCGAGAAAGGATAGCATCTTCCCTGCCACCGCCCCGCCGGATAACCTCCAAGATTTCGCCGGCTTCGTCGGTGCGCTCGCCGCGCGCTACAAAGGGCGTATCCACGCTTACCAGATCTGGAACGAGCCCAATCTTGCTAGAGAATGGGGAAACAAGGAGCCGAATGCGGCCGAGTACGTTGAAATGCTGAAAGAGGCGTATAATGCCATCAAGAAAGCCGACCCTCAGGCTATCGTGATCAGCGCGGGACTTTCCCCCACTACCGCGTCCGGCGCCGTTGCAATTCCAGACGTCGACTATCTTAAAAGGATGTACGCGGCCGGCGCGAAGCAATATTTTGATATGCTGGGTGCTCACGGGGCTGGATTCAAGGCGCCACCTGAGATGAGCCCCGACGACATAGCCAAGGACCCGAAGTATAACCACGGAGAGCCCGGGGCAGGAAGGATCTATGGGTTCAGACACGTGGAGGACCTGCGCGCCGTGATGGTGGATAACGGCGACGCGGACAAGCAAGTGGCATTGCTGGAGTTCGGTTGGACTAGCGATGACCGTCCGAACTCGCCATATGCCTGGCATGCCGTCACCGAGAACGAGAAAGCCGACTACGTCGTACGCGCATTCCAGTATGCCAAGAAAAACTGGTTCCCCTGGATAAGCGTTATGTCGCTGATCTACATCCCCGACCCTAACTGGACCAAAGATAACGAGCAATATTACTGGAGCATCACTAACGTCGATGGCAGCCCTCGTCCAGCTTACACCGCCGTGAAAGGAATGCAAAAATAGGATGGGCCAAAAAAAGAAGGAGGGTTCCACTTGAGAAAGACTGTCGAAATGGTCTGTCGCCTTGTCTTCGCGTTAGCTTTGCTGATGCCTGTGATCGGTTTTACGCGTCCGATCACCGCTCTGGCTTCGCCAGGCGAATCGCAGCAGCAGAGCACTGTCGCGGCCCCTGACGACCCACGTTATTTTGCCGAAACCGGGTTCAGGGTCGCCGACGATCGTTTTTGGGACTACTTCAACAAGCGTGGGGGGCTCCGCACCTTCGGCTATCCGATTTCCCGCAAATTCACTCTTTTGGGCTACGAGGTCCAGTTCTTCCAGAGAAGGATCATGCAATTGCAGCCCAACGGCAGTGTTGGTCTGCTGAACGTGTTGGATCAGGGCATAATGCCTTATGCCTCTATGAACTTTGCCACATTCCCAGCACCCGATTCTAACGTCTTGAGATTGGTGCCTGCCGTCGGGTCTGCGAATTACTATGGCGATGTGCTGAACTTCGTCACCAACAATTCGCCTGATAGCTGGCAGACCCTCAACGTTAACTTCGGCCGCAGCTATTGGGACACCGTGCGTTTTCAGGATGCGTATCCTGATGGTAAAGGGGATCGCAACTGGATGACAGGGATTAACTTTGAGATGTGGGGCGTCCCGACGAGCGCGCCTGCCGTCGACCCAAACAATAACGATTTCGTCTATCTGCGATTCCAGCGTGGCGTAATGCACTACGATAAGAAAACTGGGCTGACGCAAGGCCTGTTGCTGGCGGATTACTTGAAGTCGATCATCACCGGCGAGAATCTCCCAGCAGATCTCGATAGCGCGGCTAAGACAAGTCCATTCTATAAGCAATACAATAACGCTACGGCGAACGGCCTGAATCGCCCGGACCAGTTGCCCGCGACGAACATGAAAGATGCCTTGGAAAGCGATGTTGCCGGTGGCACTTCACCGTCGCCAACTCCCTCTCCCGTCGCAACCGCTACCCCGACTCCTACTCCTCCTCCCGCCACTGGCGGAGGAACCACCACTACGACAGGGCTTCGCTATGGTATGCAGGCCCACATGTTCGGCCAGGACCAGCCGCGTACTCTCGGTGCGCTGCAAGGCGCAGGATTCAGTTGGCTGAAGCAGCAAATTCGCTGGGACACGATCGAGGGGGCCAAGGGCCAGCTCAATTGGGGCTCGATCGACGAGCTCGTGAACAACGCTCAGGCAAAGGGCGTGAACCTATTGTTCAGCATCGTCGCCGCCCCGGACTGGGCCACCGGCAACAATCCTGTGGATGGTCCGCCCAACAACTACGATGACCTGGCAAACTTCGTGGGCGCTATGGCCTCGCGCTACAAGGGCAAAGTACAGGCTTATGAAGTCTGGAACGAGCAGAACCTTTGGTACGAATGGGGCGGCCAGGGCAAGCTAAACGCCGCCAATTACATCGATATGCTGCGCCGCGCACGAAACGCCATCAAAGCCAGCGATCCCAACGCCATCGTCATTTCGGGCGCCCTCACGCCGACAGGGGTGAACGACGGGGTCAACGCGATTGACGACGTGGTTTACCTCGATCAGATGTATCAGGCCGGACTGAAAGACATTGTCGACGGGGTCGGAGCACATATGGCTGGCTACAACAATGCTCCCGACGACTGGGTTGATCGCAACACGGTCAACACACCAGGGTACAAAGGACACCCCAGCTTCTATTTCCGCCGCATCGATCAGTTGCACGACGTTATGGCCAAGTACGGCGACAACAAGCAACTGTGGATTACGGAGTTCGAATGGGGCAGCGTGGACTGGTTGCCAGATTCGCTGCAAGGCTATGTCTGGACGACGCACCTTTCCGAGCAGCAAGTCGCCGACTTCTATGTGCAGGGCATCCAAGGCATCAAGACACAGCGGCCCTGGGTCGGGGCGGTATTCGTCTGGAACCTCAACTGGCGCATCTTCGATGACCCGCACAAGCGCGAGCAGGCTATATTCGGTATCCTGAATCCCGACTGGACGCCACGTCTAATCTACTCCGCGCTGAGGGACATGCCCAAGTAAAGCCTCAGTAATACCTGTGATCACAACGGAGCTTTCATCCACGAGCGTGAATGAAAGCTCCGTTATCTTCCCTCATCCTAGACCGCCTCGGTCTCCAAGACCCAGGCGGTCTGATCATACTACTACGCCCGCGATGCCTCTCTGGACAAAGCGGGACAGACGTTCGTCGGACATCTCTTCTCGACGATGTGCGCGTGATACTCCTCGGGGAAGTGCCTGATCGTGCTCACGGTGAACATTGCTGCCGCCTGCCCGAGCCCGCAAAGGCTTGTCTCTCTAACCGTCTCGTCGAGAATCTCCAGCATCTCCAGGTCGCTCGGCCGGCCGTCGCCATTGCTGATCGCGTCGAGGATGTCGTACATCCTCTGGCTGCCAATGCGGCAGCTTGTACATCGTCCGCACGACTCCTCCCGGTCGAAATCCAGGAACCACTTCGCCAAGTCGATGATGCAGGCATCATCGTCCATTATGACGAGACCGCCGGACCCCATCGTCGATCCGACTTTTTGCAGCGGCTTGAAGTCCATTGGGGTGTCGATCAACGATGCTGGAAGACATCCGCCTGATGGCCCACCTGGCTGCGCGACCTTGAACCCCTTGCCGTTCGGTATGCCGTCGCCGATATCATACACAAGCTGTCGGAGCGTCGTGCCGATCGGCACCTCGACAAGTCCAGTGTTGACCACGTTTCCCGAGAGGGCAAAAAGCTTGGTGCCTTTTCCTGTTTCCGTGCCTATCCCGGCGTACCAGTCCCCACCCTTGTCGATGATCTGCGGAATGTTAGCGTAGCTCTCGACGTTGTTCATGTTGGTCGGCTTCGCCCAAAGCCCACGCTCGGTTGAGCGCACCAGTTTGACGCGCGGCATCGCCCGTTTGCCTTCGATCGACGACATTAGCGCCGAGGATTCACCGCAGGCGTACGAGCCAGCGCCCTTCCTGATGGTCAGCTTGAACGAGAAATCAGAGCCGAGGATGTTCTTGCCCAGCAGACCGTATTCCTCTGCCTGCTTCAGAGCACGCTGGGTTCGTTCGATCGCCAGGAGGTGCTCACCACCAATATACATGTAGCCTCGGTCGGAGCCGATCGCCAACGCGCATATCAGCATTCCCTCGATCACCGAATGCGGGTCCGCTTCGAGCAGACGCCTATCCTTGAAGATCGCCGGCTCGCCCTCTTCGCCATTGCAGATCACATACTTCGGGTAGTCGTTGACCTTCCGACAGGAATCCCATTTCTCGCCTGTGGGAAACGCGGCTCCACCCCGACCCAGCATATTGGACTTCTTCACTTCGCCGATGATATCTTCGGGCTTCATTTCACGCAGCGCTTTGACTAAGGCCGCATAGCCGCCGTTCGCTATGTAATCATCGATGCTATCCGGGTCGATCACGCCCCAGTTGCGCGTGAGAATTCGCTGCTGATGCTTGATAAAAGGTAGTTCAGCGTAAGGAGCAACTCCGTCTATTGCTTCGCTCCCGTCTACTCCTACCGCCAGGTCCTTGAATATACCATCCCCGACGACCGCTTCGCGCACGAGCGACGGAACCGCCGCGGGCGTTACGTTGCCGTAGCTAACACGAGGCTTGCCTGGTTTCACGACGTCGACCAGAACCTCTTTATGGCACATGCCGTTGCAGCCGGTCTTCTCGACAACCGCGTTGGTACCTGCGCGTTTGATCTCCCGTTCGAGTGCTTGCTTAACGGAACTGGCGCCAACCGCTATGCTGCAGCCACCCATTCCGACGATGACCCGTGTTGCATTTGAGTTTAGCTTGCCGAGCCACGCTGCCTGCGCGCGCCGTTTTATGATTTCGAAGTCCTCTGCCACATCTCACCTCGCTGTGATGCTTCGACCTACTTCGAAGCCTCGGTGCGAATCTCTTCGATATCCTTGCCTTCCAAGACCTTTTGGAGCTTCTCGTCCGTTACGCGCCCCAACAGATCGTGGTTCACTTGAATCGCGGGTGCGTGTGCACAAAGACCGAGACAAGAAGCGGTCTCCAACGTGAATTGGCCGTCGGGTGTTGTCTCGCCAGGTTCTACACCCAACGTCGTTCGGACGGTCTGTTCGACCTTCAGCCCACCACGAATACGGCACGCCGGGCCGTTGCAAACGTGCACCACCGTCTTCCCCGGCTGATCCGTCCTAAACTCATTGTAAAAGCTCAAAACCGCGTACACCTGCGACGGGGAGATGCGCAGGAAGTCGGCGATGGGCTCGAGCGTGTCAGGTGGTAAGTAGCCAAACTCCTCCTGCACGTCCTTAAGTATCGGGAGCAGCGCGCCATTCTCGTCGGCGTATCTGTCCAGGATTTCCTTCAGAACGTCCGGCGATTTCGTCGTCGAATCACCTGAATGGGCGGACATCTATAAAACCTCCTCAAGCCAATCCGAGGGCTTCAGACAGTCTTTCAGGATCGATATTCCCTGCGATGACCCGATCCATCGTCTCGCTTTTCCGCGCCTGGCGGAACCTCGCGCCAGACAGAAACTGCTCTATGTGGTCGACGGTTTCTATCGTATCCCCGGCGACCTTGATCAGGGGCACCCGCGCTTCCTTCGCTCGCTCGACCACGAGCGCGTTCGGATCGCCGTTGCCGGTCACGACGATGCATCGCGTCGGCGTCTCCAACGCCGCCATCTGAATATCTGGCCGGTTCGCGCCGGTCACCACCGCCTTGCCAGCCTTTCTGCTGAAGTATGGCAGGCCGGTGCTGAAGCTGCGCGCGCCGATCATCACGCTCTCAATCGTGGCGTCCACATTATTGGAACAACAAAGCACGGCGCCACCCAGATGGCCCGCTAATTCGGCGACCGAGCCGCCAAGAAGCTGCCTCTCGAGTGGCAGCACCCACACCACAGGAGCGTGATCGCGCTCGATCGCGGGAGCGATCACGCTCTTTGTGTTCTCCACTTGCTCGCTGGGAACACCGTTGATAACGACTGCCGCGGGCTGCTGCCCCAGAATCGTCGCCGCTTCGGCTGCCTTGCGAACCGTCGCATCACCTTTGTAACGGATCACCAGCAGCACCCTGGCGCCAATCGCTTCGACCACTTTCGCTGCCGGTACGCCTCCCTCTCCGCCATCGTCAACCACTGGCGGACCTTCGACGAAGACGACATCTTTCCCGCGCGCGATTATGGCAAACGACTCCTTGATGCGCTGCAGCAGCTCTGGCTGCACCGTCTTATTGCCAGGTCTGGTACGCGAAAGCGACACTGGAGACAATACCTCGAGGCTTTCGGACAGGGACAAAACCTGTTTTGCGAATGCGGCATCACCGTCTGCTCGGTCCCCGCCCTGGAAGGACTCCACAACGCTAACAGGTTTGAAATACCCGACCTTCCCACCACGCTTCGCACTTGCCCTGGCGAGTCCGATAGCTAGCGCTGTCTTGCCAGCACATGTTTCAGTGGAACAGATGTAAATCGCCGCCATCTTCTGTCCTCCTGCTCCGGCACAAATCTACGTCGGTTGTGCCCCTGGAGCAAGCTCCAAAGTTGCCCCGCCCCGGCTAGCTCATGTTTCTGGCGTCTATCGGTGCTGAGGCTCGAACGCGACCCTCGTCGCCGCATGTTGGCGAATACTCGTGCAGATCACCCGAGCTGGCGTGTTCTTATGCATCGCGAAGCGTTCGCTCGGCAACGTGCAAACGATCGTTGGGGACCAACACGTGACACGTCGCTTCGGTGTCGCCACGCAAAAGAGGGTTGGGCCAGTGGAGCATACAGGGAATCCCTTCTTCCTCGAAAAGCTCCCTCCACGCCTCTGCTATCAGGAGGTTGCGGGTAGTCCTAATCGTTGTCCACATACTAGCCTCCATTGGCTTGGTATGGATCATGCTGAACGAGTCCAGCCGCCATAAGATATTATCATAGTGAGACAATCTTGTAAAGCAAGCTGGGAGCCTCTTTTTCTCACTTAGAGCGTAAACGACTCCCTAGACACACCACAGCTTCGAACGATGGCTCCTCTATACTTCTTCTCCGTGCCTCCGTAGTTCTGTGTTGAACGGAGCCCGCAATCCTACCGTCGGCTCCCGCTACACGGATTCGAGCACGCGCTCTTTCTTCGCGAACGTCAGGCGCTCGTTCGATACGTCGATGACGACGACGTCTCCCTCTTTGAACTGCCCGGAAAGCAATCGCTTCGATAGCTCGTTCTCGATGTGGCGCTGAATCGCCCGTCGTAGCGGCCTGGCCCCGTATGCCGCGTCGAAGCCGTTCTTCGCCAGCCATTCCTTAGCGGCTTCGGTCAGCTCCAATTGCACCTTCTGGTCCTCCAGCCGTTTCTGAACCTGATCGATCAGCAGGTCGACGATCCGCTTGATCTGCTCCTCGGTCAGTGGATCGAAGACGATGATCTCGTCGATTCTGTTCAGGAACTCGGGACGGAACGCCTTCCTGAGCTCGTCGAGCACCAGGTCTCGCGCCCGTTCTTTCTCGACCTTCGCCGAGCCAGCAACCTGGAACCCCAGCGGCGTCTGCTTTTTGATGTGCTGCGTGCCGACGTTGCTGGTCATGATGATCACGGTGTTCTTGAAATCGACTGTGCGCCCGTGGCCGTCGGTCAGCCTCCCGTCGTCCAAGATTTGCAGGAGCACGTTAAACACGTCAGGGTGCGCCTTCTCTATCTCGTCGAAAAGGACGACCTGGTACGGTCTACGTCGGACGGCTTCCGTCAGTTGCCCACCTTCGTCATAGCCCACGTAGCCGGGAGGGGCCCCGATCATTCGCGCCGTGGTGTGCTTCTCCATATACTCGGACATATCTATCCGCAGCAGCGCCTCTTCACTGTCGAACAGGAACTCCGCCAGCGCCCGTGCCAGCTCCGTCTTGCCGACGCCAGTCGGCCCGAGGAAGATAAACGATCCGATAGGCCGCTTAGGATCCTTCAATCCCGCTCGTCCTCGCCTCACGGCGTCCGACACAGCCACGATCGCATCGTGCTGCCCAACCACCCGCTCGTGCAGCCGGGCTTCCATGTTCAGCAGCTTCGCTGCCTCGGTCTCCAGCATTCGGGCCACTGGAATACCTGTCCACTTCGCCACCAACTCGGCGATATCCTCTTCGTCCACGACCTCGTCGATGTTCTTCTCGGACAGCCAGTGCTCGCGGGCACTGTGGTATTCCTGCTCCAGGGCCATCGCTTCGCTGCGGAGGCGGGCGGCTCGCTCGTATTCTCTGGCCTGCCCTGCGGCCTCCTCTTCGGAGTTGAGACGCTGAAGCTTCTGCTCCATTTCCTTCAGATGAGACGGTGCACTGTACAGATCCATCTTCACCTTCGATGCCGCTTCGTCGATCAGGTCGACGGCCTTGTCTGGCAGGAAGCGATCCGATATATAGCGGTCCGACAGCGTGGCGGCGGCGACGAGCGCCGAGTCGTCGATCTTGATGCGGTGGTGCGCCTCATACTTGTCACGCAGTCCACGCAGCATCTCGATAGTGTCCTCGACCGAGGGCTCGCCGACAAACACCGGCTGGAACCGTCGCTCCAGGGCGGCGTCCTTCTCCACGTGCCTGCGGTATTCGTCGAGCGTCGTCGCACCGACGCACTGCAACTCGCCACGAGACAGGGCCGGCTTCAGCATATTTGACGCGTCGATGGCTCCCTCGGCGGCGCCAGCGCCGACGACGGTGTGCAGCTCGTCGATAAAAAGGATGATCTCGCCCTGCGCCCGCTTAACCTCGTCCATAACGGCCTTTAGTCGCTCCTCGAACTCGCCACGGAACTTTGAGCCAGCGACCAGGCCCGCCATATCCAGGGCCACAACCTTCTTGTCGCGCAGCATATCCGGAACGTCGCCGCTGATAATCTTCTGAGCCAGACCCTCGACGATCGCCGTTTTGCCGACGCCCGGCTCGCCGATGAGCACCGGGTTATTCTTGGTGCGCCGCGAAAGCACCTGAATGACGCGCCGAATCTCCTCGTCTCTGCCGACCACCGGATCGAGCTTCCCGACGCGGGCTAGCTCGGTGAGATCGATGCTGTATTTTTGCAGAACCTGGTACTTGCTTTCCGCTCGTGGATCGGTCACGCGCTGCGTACCTCTGATCTCGGCCAGCGCTCGATAGACCTTCTCCTGATCCACGCCGGATTCACGCAGCACACGGCCGACAGCCCCGTCCCTCTCGCTAGCTATGGCGATGAACAGGTGCTCTGTGCCGATATATTCATCCTTAAGCCTGTTAGTCTCTTCCTCGGCCAGATCGAAGATCCGTTTCAGCCGTGGCGTTATGTACACCTGCGCCTGACTCATCCCTTCGTACTGGACCCGAGGATTGGCATCGAGGATATCGCTTATCTTCTGTCTGAAAGCCTGCGGGTCAATGGCCAGCTTCTGCAATATCTGCGGCACCAACCCGTCAGCTTGATCGAGGAGAGCCATCAGCAGGTGCTCTATGTCTAGCTGCGTATGGCCCATAGATCGAAGTATTTCTTGTGAATGCGCCAGGGCCTCTTGGGCCCTCTCTGTAAAACGATCGATTTTCATTGCTCCACGTCCTCCGCCCTCGAAAGCCCCTCACGTTCCTCAAAGAGCGCTCCGGCCATCGCTTTCCGGAGTCGCCTGATCTCGCCTTCTAGGCGACCACGCATCTCATCCATCTCATGCTCCATTTGAGCCATTCTCTCAGTCATCATCATTATTACTTCGACCCCGGCGAGGTTGACCCCGAGATCGCTTACCAGCCGCTGGATCTGCTGGAGGCGGTCGATATCTTGTTGGGAATACATTCTTAGATTGCCTCTTGACCGTGACGGTTCGATGAGGCCAATGCGTTCGTAGTACCGCAGTGTCTGCGGATGCATTTTCACCATTCTTGCTGCCACGCTTATGACGAAGCAGGGCTCTTTATCGCATTGATTCTCCATAATGCCTCCTCGTCGAGAACATCCCGATGTTCTATGTCCGCTGCAGCTCGCTCAGTTGCTGAAATAGCTCTTTTTCACGGTCAGTCAGCCGAGTGGGCAGGATGGCCTTGACCCTGGCGAACAGATCGCCTTTGCCGTTGCTCCCCACCTTAGGCATGCCCAGCCCGTTGAGGCGGAAAACCCGGCCGTTTTGCGTTTCCGGTGGAATCTTCAGAGCCACCTCACCCTTCGGCGTCGGAACCCGCACCTCTCCGCCGAGCACCAGCGTGGTCAGCGGCACCGGGACCTCTATGTGCAGGTCGTCGCCCTTCAGCTCAAGCTGATTGTGCGGCAGCAGCGAAACGATGAGATACAGGTCACCAGGTGCCCCTCCGCCAACGCCGGGGCCTCCTTGCCCCGATATCGTGATCCGCGAGCCATTGCGCACGCCAGCCGGAATCTTCACCTCCAAGCGCCTGGTATGGCCATCGGCTGCCTGAATCTGCAGAACCCGTTGGGTGCCGTGATAAGCCTCCTCCAAAGTGATCTCCACCGGCTGCTCGTGGTCCTGACCCCGGCGGGCCCGACGTCCCCCGCCTGCCCGCCGACCCAGGTCTCCGAACAATCTCTCGAGGATGTCATCATAGTTGAGGTTGCCAGTGCCGTACTGGTAACCGGCTCCTCCAAAGCCATCACTCCCGAACGGGTTCCCAGCGTGCCTCGGGTCAAAGCCACCCTGCTGGCTGATCTGCTCCCAATGCTCACCGTACTTGTCATACTTGGCGCGCTTCTCAGGGTCGCTCAGCACCTCGTAGGCACGCTGAATCTCTTTGAATTTCTGCTCGGCGGCCTTGTTTCCTGGGTTAACGTCGGGATGGTATTTGCGCGCCAGGCGGCGATATGCCTGGCGTATTTCCTTGTCGTTCGCGGTGCGACTGATCCCCAGGATCGCGTAGTAATCTGTCGTGCTAGTGGTTGCCATCTCCCATCTCCCTCAGCCCTGAAGTGGGTTAAGCCGCCTTCTCGCTTGGCTTCACTTCTTCCAACAAGGCCACGTTGAGCACCTCATCCATTTGGTTCACGAACACCACATTGAGACTTCTGATAACCGCCTTTGGCACGTCGTGCAGGTCTCGCCGGTTCTTCTCGGGCAGGACGAATGTCCTGATGCCAGCTCTATGGGCTGCCAGCATCTTCTCCTTCAGACCACCAATCGGCAAGACGCGGCCCCTCAAGGTGATCTCTCCGGTCATCGCGACGTCCTTGCGTACTGGCCGTCCAGAAAAGGCCGAAATCAACGCCGTGGCTATCGTAATACCGGCGGATGGACCGTCCTTCGGTATGGCCCCGGCGGGAACGTGAACGTGAACCGCGTGGGACTCGAACGCCTTCGGATCGATGCCCAGGTCCCGGGCCCGGGAGCGCGCGTAGCTCAGTGCGGCCCTGGCCGACTCCCGCATCACGTCGCCCAACTGGCCAGTCAGGATCAGGTCAGGACGGCCTTCCATAACATTGACCTCGATGAACATGACATCTCCGCCCACCGGGGTCCACGCCACTCCGGTCGCCACTCCAACCTCATCCTTCTCCTGCGCGAGGCCAAAGGAGTACTTGGCTGGACCGAGATACTTCTCCAGGTCGCTTTGCTTGACCACAGTCGACTTGGTGCGACCTTCCGCGATCTTGCGGGCGATCTTCCTGATGATTGAAGCTATCTGTCGCTCGAGATTCCGGACTCCAGCTTCCTTCGTGTGCTCGCGAATGATCCCCCGCAGCGCACCCCGAGAGAACTTTACCTCTCGCGCGGTTACGCCGTGGGACTCGATTTGCTTGGGCACCAGGTATTTCTCCGCAATGTGCAGCTTCTCTTCCTCAGTGTAGCCGGGCAGCTCGATAATCTCCATCCTGTCGCGCAGTGCATGTGGAATGGTGTCCAGCATATTCGCGGTCGTGATGAAGATCACCTTCGACAGATCGAATGGCACCTCGAGGAAGTGATCGCTAAACGCCGAGTTTTGCTCGGGATCGAGAACCTCGAGCAGCGCGGCCGCGGGATCGCCACGGAAGTCGAGACCGATCTTGTCGATCTCATCCATCATGAATATCGGATTCCGCGTTCCGGCGCTGCGCATGCCCTGGATGATTCTACCTGGCAACGCGCCCACGTAGGTTCTCCGGTGCCCGCGAATTTCCGCCTCGTCGCGCACCCCGCCAAGCGATATTCTGATGAACTTGCGTCCCATCGCCCGGGCAATAGACTTGCCCAGACTCGTCTTTCCAACGCCGGGAGGCCCAACAAAGCAGAGTATCGGGCTGCGCATGCTGCTCGACAGCTTCCGCACTGCCATATACTCTATGATTCGCTCCTTGACCTTCGCCAGGCCATAGTGGTCCTCGTCGAGTATCTCGGCAGCCTGTATCAGGTCGAGATTGTCCTCGGTCTCCAACGACCAGGGCAGCGACACTAGCCATTCCACGTAGTTGCGGATAACGGCGGTCTCGGGCGAAGCAGCCGGCATCTGGCTCAGTCTTTCGACCTCTTTCAGCGCCTTCTCCTTGGCCTCCTCGGGCATGCCAACGGCCTCGATCTTTCTACGAAGCTCGTTCATCGCCGCGCCCTCGGGACCTTCCTCGCCCAGCTCCTTCTGGATGGCCTTCAGTTGCTCGTGAAGATAGTAATCACGCTGCACCTTCTCGACACCCTTCTGCACCTCGGACTGAATCTTGTTCTTGAGCTCGAGGATTTCGAGCTGCCTGCTCAACAAAACGCTGACGAGACGCAGACGCTCGACAGGATCGAAGGTCTCGAGGACCTGCTGCCGGTCTTCGTGGGGGATATCCGGCGCCAGGGCGACGGCATCGGCCAGGGTGCCTGCATCGTCGATCTGGTGCACGGCCGCCGCGACTTCGTCTGGAACGTCCTTGTTGAGCTCGACGTATGATTCGAATTGACTCTGCACCGAGCGCATCAATGCCTCGACTTCTACGGTCTTCTCGGCTGTATATGCGCTGGCTTCGATTGGCTGAATTCGGGCGAGCAGGTATGGCTCACCCTGTATGAACTCGCTTACTTGTGCTCGCGTTGCGCCTTGAGCCAGTATCTGGAGGTCTCCCTCCGGCAAATTTAAGCTTTGCGTGATGTAAGCCACGGTCCCCACACGATACAGGTCTTCAGGCTTGACATCCTTGCGCCCACCGCCTTTGCGCTCGGCCAGCAGCAGCACGGGACCCCCTGCTGCCAGGGCCTCCTCCACGGCTGCGACCGAGACAGGACGTCCGACCCGCAGCGGAACCACCATGTGCGGAAACACCACTGTGCTGAGCAGCGGCAGCACTGGCAGTTCAGACGGTATTCGCTCGGCCCTTCTCGCGCGGCTACGCGCTGGCTTGCGGTATCTCTTCTCTTGTTCGGGTCTTTGTTTTCCGTATGTCCTGATCGGCATTGTCAGTTATCACTCCTAATTTCAGCTCAGACTCATTGTAAACCTTGAGTGTCCTTTTGTCAAGTCTTATGATATGCCAGCATCAATTCTATTGACAAGGGGCATATGATGTACACCGA
>JACPRP010000040.1 GCA_016189905.1 Chloroflexota bacterium
CGCCTGGGAGCGACCGCTGGACTTCGGCGACAAGGAATATGGAATGTTCTACGTCGGCAACAACTGGTTTCGCTGGCGGGGCATGCAGCGGGTGCTGAAGTCGATCGAGCCGATCCGCGAACAGGTCGGCCGAATTGGGATCGTCGGCCACGGCTGGAGTTCGCCCGCGCCATGGGCCCACCCGTCGCTAACGGAGGATGCCTACTACAATGATCCTGGCTACCTCACGAAGCTCGGCGTGGAGGTCATGCCCCCGATCCACTTTCACGAGGTGATCGCCGGCATGAGCAACGGCACCTTCACCCCGGTGATCTACCGGCCGCTGTTCGATTTTTTGCAACTGGTGACCTGCCGTACATTCGAAACGCTGGCAGCGAGCACGATCCCGCTGTTCACCCAGGACGCTGCCAACGTCGAAGAGGTCTTTGGGGAGAAATCGGTCGAGCTGGTCTTGCCGGAGGATCGAGCGCAGGAAAAGATTCTGGATATCCTGGGCAGACCCGAGCAGTACGCGCCAATCGTTCAGGGTATTAGACGACACCTGGCCGAAAAGCACTCCTACGCGGCGCGGCTTCGGGAATTGATTCAGATCATCGAGGAGTAGCCGAGGTGTTACAGCCTGATTCATCCGACCCTGGTCAGACCAGAATGACGCGGTCCAGGAAGATAGCGCACCAGGACGCAACCGAGACACGAATGAGGCTCCTATACGGCGTGAACCAGGCGGATCAGTGCTGGGACTTCGCTTTTGGTCCTCAGCGGGAGCGCATCTGGGCGCGGCTCCGCGAGATCGACACGCGCATGATCCGCCTCTTTGTTTTTGATAAGGGTGCCCCAGATCACCTGACAGAGTGGGCGAAGTTTGCGGCATACGTGGAGGCCGTGCTCAAGGTGGGCGCCACCCCGATGATTACCTTTGGCCGGTTCCGGCGGCCGTTCGATGACTCGCGCGCCATTCGGTGGTTTGCGGAGCAATGTGGCGACATAGTCTGGAGTTGCATCGAGCAATGGGGTGGGGAGATGGTGCGCGACTGGTACTGGTGTGTATTGAATGAGCCCAACAACGAGTGGATCAGCGGCGGCCTGGGCTTTGAGCAATATCGACGCATCTACGAAGCGGTGGCCGAGCGGTCTATCCGCTGGCTCGAGCCCTACTTGCACAACGGCAAACCATTGATCGGCGGGCCCGCCGTCGAAGGGTTCCCCCCCTTCTGGTTCGACTGGCCCTGGCGATTCGTGAACGAGATCGACAATGCGCTTATCGGTTTCGTCGATTGGCATCGTTACGCCGACTGGCGGGATACTGGCGAGAACGGGGCACCGAACGATGAGGCTACGTATCGGCGACTCATGATGGCCCAGGCGCCAGATTACGAGGCGAGATCGAGTGCGATCGCCCGGCTTCTGGCCGGGCGTGATATCCTGAACATTTGCGGTGAGCTTAACACTCACTCCCACTACACGATCCCGGTGCGGACGCGCTTTAACCAGTCGGTCTTTGGGGCGACGTTCTACACGGCCGCTTTGCTGCACTTGATGCGTAGTGGCACCTACGCCGAGATGTTCTGGGTCGGAACGGAGGCCGAGGGAGGCTACGGGATGATCGATAAGCACGGGAATCCGTGGCCCGTTTTCCACGCCAAGAAGCTGTGCGCCAGGTACATCCGGTACGGCGACTGGATCTCGTTTCCCACATGGGAGGAGGGCAGCCCTACTCTGGGGGTCGTCGTCGCTCGTGGTGATGGGGGACGACGGAGTGTCCTAATGGTTCACATACGAGACGACGTGGCGACCTACCCGGTGTTCGATCTCGATGACAGATTATCGGATTGTCGCCTGATGCTGAAGATCGATGAAGGAACCGGGAATCAGGTGGTCGAGAATTCCTGCGGCGGGACAGTAACTTTCCACGGCTATGGGGTCGCCGTTGTGACGAACGCGATGGCGCCAACGGACGTTGACGGTGGGGTGGCGTAAACTTGAAATGTCTCCGAGCACGGTAAGGGTCATCCGATGGCTGGAGCTACCTATCGCGATTTGAAGCTTTGCCAGCGGCTGATGCATCTGATTCGCCCCTACTGGCCGTATATCGCGGGCGTGCTCCTGTTTGAGTTGCTGGCCATTCCCCTGGCACTGTTGATGCCCCTACCGCTTAAGATTGCCGTAGACAGCGTCGTGGGAACCCATCCGCTACCCGAACGCCTGGATGCATTACTGCCACCGGTGGTCAAAGATTCTGCCAGCGCCATTCTCATCCTCGCAGCCGCACTCGCTATCGCCATCGCCGGCTTGAATCAAGCACAGCAACTCTTGAGCGTGATGCTTCGCGCCTACGCTGGGGAGAAGATGCTTATGGACCTGCGATCGCAGCTCTTCAGGCGTGCCCATCAACTCTCGCCGTCTTATCACGACACAAAGGGGACGGCGGACTGTACTTACAGAATCCATCACGATTCCTATTCGATTCGGTACATAGCCTTCGACGGCACAATCCCGCTTGTTACGGCCGGCCTGACGGTGGTCGGGATGATCTACGTTACGGCACGGATCAACTGGCAGCTAGCCGCCGTGGCCCTGGCGATCTCACCATTGGTCGTGCTGATCTCGCACCTGAACCGTCAGAGTCTGCGAAGAAGATGGCGGAAAGAAGTAGAGCTTGAAGCGTCGGCCTTCTCTCTTGTGCAGGAGGTGCTGGGGGCACTGCGGGTCGTGAAGGCCTTCGGGCAGGAAGACCGCGAAGAGGGTCGATACATACGTGAGGCAACCGCGGGAATGCGAGCGCGGCTGGGCGCTGTGGCTGTCGACACAATCGCCGGCCTTCTGGTCGGGCTGACCGCAGCGCTTGGAACGGCAGCCGTCCTCTACGTTGGCGTCACCCTGGTACGATCCGGAGCGGTTACGCTCGGCGAACTGCTCCTGGTGATGGGGTATCTGTCGCAACTTTACGAACCGTTAAAGAAAATGAGTAAGGAGATCGCAAGTCTGCAGTTCCACATCTCAAGCACTGAGCGGGTCTTCGCCCTGCTCGATGAGCCAAGCGGAGTGGTTGAGCGACCAAACGCACGGCCGATATCCCGAATAGAGGGTATCATAGAATTCCGCGACGTTTCCTTTACCTACAGTGAAGGGCGTCCGGTGCTGCATCACGTCTCGTTTGATATTGAACCGTGGAGTCGGGTAGGGATTGTCGGGGTCACCGGGTCAGGCAAAACCACCTTGCTGAATCTGCTCACGCGGTTCTACGATCCAACGGATGGACAGATTCTCCTGGACGGAATTGACCTGCGCCACTACAAACTTGCCGACCTGCGGAGCCAGTTCGCGATCGTTCTCCAGGAACCAGTGCTCCTATCGACCAGCATTGCCGAGAACATCGCATACGCCCGTCCGGGCGCCCAATTTTGGGAGATCGTCGAGGCGGCAAAGGCGGCGAGAATTCACGAGTTTGTTAGGAGCCTGCCCGAGGGCTATGACACGCTTGTCGGCGAACGAGGGATGAGCCTCTCCGGGGGCGAGCGGCAGCGTATCTCCCTTGCCCGAGCCTTTCTCAAAGACGCGCCGATTCTCATCCTAGACGAGCCCACCAGTGCCGTCGATACGGGCACCGAGGCGGAGATTATGGCGGCGTTGGAGGAGCTCGTGCGTGGGCGCACCAGTATCATAATCACTCACCGTCCGTCGACCCTCAAGAGTTGTGATGTCGTGCTCAAGATTGAAAACGGCCATTTGCGGCACACACGTCTGAAGTCTTGATATGAGGCCGGCAGCGGCTGGAAGTGCTGCGTGTTGTAGGAATGCTGACGAGCGATAGGTGAGATGGTGATATCCAGAGGGGGGATGGTGTTGCAAGGGGCCAGTCATATTTGACATAATCATATACACAGCATATAATTTGATGCGAGCCTAAGCGTTATGACCAAATAAGGTTACTCACTTCGAGGCCAGGGGGTGTTCTCTGGTCTCTTGTGCTAATTGGCTGGGGGATGGGTATGACGGATAAAGAGATAGCTGTCATCGAAGGCAATACTTTTCTGTTGTCGGATAGTCTGGGTGATGTCGTGGTTGGAACACCCCACGGCCTGTATCACGCCGATACGCGCTTCCTTTCGGGCTATACGCTAGAGCTTAACGGCCAGGCGCCCCTCCTGCTGAGCGCCGCCAACATCGCGCCCACGGCCGCCAGCTTCTACGCTACCAATCCGGCCGGTCCGGACCTGCCACAGGGCTCGTTGGCCGTCATCCGCGACCGGATTATCAACGATGTGCTGCACGACGACATCACGATCGTCAACCACAGCAACACGCGGCTCGACGTGACCCTGACGTTCACCTTTGCCGCCGATTTCGCCGACGTCTTCGAGGTACGCGGTGGCAACATCGCCAAGGCCGGGACGGTGACCATCGAACGTGTCGACGGCTGCGATCTCGCGTTCTGCTATCGCCGGGCTGAGTTCATCCGCTCCACGCTCGTGTCTTTCTCGCAGTCGGCTCAGGTTGAGGACAACCGGGCAACCCTGCGGTTTGCGCTCGGGCCGAAAGAGGAGTGGCGGACGTGCGTCAGCGTTCGTCCGGCGATGGATCGGAGGGCGATTCAGACGCCGAATCGTTCGGAACATCGCGAAGTGGATGATGCTGAGCAGCCTATGCGCCTGACGGCCGGCAGCGCGGTGGCCAGGGGCGATTTCGATATGGACGACGATTTCATCCAGCGGGTGCCGGCGCTGTTCACCGACGACGCGCGCCTGCGCTTTGCCTACGATCAGGCGATCAGGGACCTCGCGGGGCTGCGCCTAGCGGTGGAGGGGGGTCACCAATTGCCGGCAGCCGGTCTGCCCTGGTATATGGCTATCTTCGGGCGGGACTCGATCATCACGGCGATGCAAACCATGCTCCTCGGGCCGGAGCTGGCCATCGGGGCTTTGCGCATCCTGGCGGGCTATCAATCGCGACGACTCGACGTGTTCAGGGACGAAGAGCCAGGGAAGATCCCTCACGAGATTCGCTTCGGCGAGCTAGCCAGCCTCGAAGAGGTCCCCCATTCGAGGTACTATGGCACGGCTGATGCCACGCCCCTGTTCGTGGTGCTGCTTTCCGAGGCCTATCGCTGGACCGGCGACCTCGAGCTCGTGCGCTCGCTGCTGCCGAACATCGAGGCGGCGCTGCAGTGGATCGACGTATACGGGGATGCCGACGGAGACGGCTTTGTCGAGTACGCGAGGAAGTCGCTGCACGGCCTGCTGAATCAAGGATGGAAGGACTCGCCGGATTGTGTTTGTTTCGTCGATGGCAATCTGGCAGTGCCGCCCATCGCGCTGGCAGAGGTTCAAGGATACGTCTACGACGCGAAGGTGCGGGCCGCCGAGCTCTTCGATCTCCTGGGCGACGGCCAGCGGGCGAAGGCGCTGAGATCGCAGGCGGACGAGTTGAAGGAGCGGTTCAATGAGGCGTTCTGGATGCCCGAGGAAGGGTTCTTCGCCATCGCGCTGGACGCCGACAAGAGAAGGGTCGATAGTCTCACCTCGAATCCCGGGCACTGTCTGTGGAGCGGCATCGTGGATCACGCCAAGGCAAAGCCGGTGGTCGAGCGCTTGATGTCTGAGGAGATGTTCAGCGGTTGGGGCATCCGCACGATGTCCTCCCGGATGCGGGCGTACAACCCGCTGTCTTACCACAACGGCAGCGTCTGGCCTCACGATAACTCGCTCATCGCCGCCGGCATGCTGCGCTATGGCTTTGCAGCCGAGGCCAACGCCGTGATCGACGCGATGCTCGACGCCAGCGCCCATTTCGCGCACCATCGCCTGCCCGAGCTGTTCTCAGGATTCCCACGACGCGCGCGCGGATTCCCCGTGGAGTATCTCGGGGCAAACGCACCCCAGGCCTGGGCCGCCGGGGCGGTGGTCTTGATGCTGCAGACGCTGCTCGGCGCGGCGCTATGTGATGGCAGCGTGACCTGCGCCACGCTAAACGGCGCCCCAAGGATTCATCTCAAGAACGTGCCGTTCCGCGATCAGCGGCTGGATCTTGTTTCCTCGTCTGCAGTCGCCGCCTAAGTCGGTTTCTGGTTAGACCGGCGCGGTCTCCGGAGACCGCGTCGGTCTGGTCCCAATTTCTTCAGCGAAACCCCTTTACTCTCCGCGTATGGGCGGGAAGCGCCTGCCTGGCTTGACCTGCACGATGGGATTGTGACCGATGCGTGTGCCCCCGTCGATTGATAGAGGGGATGCCGTGAGAGGGCTGGCCAGAAGCTTGCGATAGGCGGCTTCGTAGGCGTCGACCATGGCTCGAACGGAGAAACGCTCCTCGACGTGCTGGCGGCAATCTCGCCGGTCGATGGTGTCGATCTTTTTCAACGAATCCAGAATGTCGTCGACGGTGTCGCAGATGAAGCCGGTCTTGCCGTGCTTGACCACCTCCGGCACCGAACCACGGCGCATCGCCACCACGGGCGTGCCGCAGGCCATCGCTTCAGTCATCGCCAGGCCAAAGGGCTCGGGCCAGTTGATCGGAAAGATAAGGGCATAAGCGCCGCCCAGGAAATCACTCTTGGCTTTCTGATCGATCTCGCCGATGTGCTCGATCAGGGGGTCGTCGAGTTTCGGCTTGATGACGGCTTCGAAGTATTCGCGATCGACCTTGTCCACCTTGGCGGCGATCTTCAGCTTCATTCCCACACGCTTCGCCACGTCGATGGCCACGTCGACCTGCTTCTCCGGGGCGATCCGTCCCAGGAAAGCCAGATAATCGCCGGGGCGCGTCTGAAGCCGGAAGTCCTCCATGGGGACGCCGTTGTAAACCGTTGCCAGCCAGTGCGCGTTGGCCAGCGGCAACCTCTGGCTGTTGCTAATGGAGATCAGATTGACCTCTGGATAGACGCTGTAGACGGATTGAAGCTCAGGCAGGTCGAGCCTGCCGTGCAGTGTGGTGACGGTCGGTGTGTTGGTGTAGCGCAGCAAGGGATAGGTAAAGTAATCCACGTGAGAGTGAATGAGGTCGAATTCGCCGGCGTTGTCGAAGGCGAGGCCGATCTGTCCGATGAGATGGACGTAGGGGTCCAGGATGGTTGGATTAGTGCGTATCGAGGTGGGGCAGAGCGAGACGAGCTTCGCCAAGGTGACCGAGTCGCCGCTGGCGAACAGGGTGACCTCGTGGCCCCTGCGGACCAATTCGTCTGTCAGGTACGAGACAACTCTCTCCGTCCCGCCATAAAGCTTGGGCGGCACGCTTTCGAACAGTGGAGCTAACTGGGCTATCCTCATCTGTGGCGTCACCTCAGGTGTATTGCCTCAAGCAACTCGCTCAGCCTCAAGGCCATTGCTTAGATGGGTAAGGGCAAGAAATATGCCACCGGTACTTCTGGACTGGTACTTCTGTGAGGGGGGCTATTCCTCATTTTGGGGTTGACCAATCGGCCACCGTGCTGTATATTAGGCCTGGAAAGCAAGCCAGACACCATCCCTGCCGTTGCAATATAGGCGCTAACCCGCCCCACCACAAGCCTCACCTAAACTGGTTTGGGAGTGCTCTCAGAAGCCCGCGTTTCTTGGCACTACAGCCGAACATCGCAACCTGTCATTCTGACTGAGCGTGGTCTTGGCCTGTGTAACCTCCCAGACGTTAAATTGCGGTGCGAATGATGAAACGATTAGCCATAGTAGTATCGATGATCGCCACTCTGCTTGGCCCGAGCCTGATCCCAGAGACGCGCCCCGGGATGGCGCAGGCCGAGGTCTGGAGCCAGCCGCCGACGGATGGCTATATTACGCGAGCCGATGGGTCACGGTTCTTCCTCGTCGCCACTAACTACGAAGGCCCGCCGGATCGATCCTGGAAAATGTGGCAGGAAGGGCTGTTCGACGCGGCGCTGATCGAGCAGGATTTCGCCAGGGCGAAGCGAGCGGGGATCAACGCCCTGCGCATTTTCATTCAGGACCCACTGCCGGCCGATATCAAGGCGGGGAAGTGGGCCAAGCTGGACGCGGTCGTGGGGCTGGCGCGTAAGTATAACCTGCCCCTGATAATCACGTTCTTCGATTATCGCCAGCCGGACCTGAACGAGGTTGCCGCCATCGACCGGCTTATCGCCCAACGCTATGCCAACGAGAGCGCCATTCTGGCGTATGACCTGCGCAACGAGCCGCACTTTCAAGACCTGGTGCAGGCAATCTATCCGAGCGGCGTGAAGCCGCCGCTGCAAAGCGACGCGATCATCAAGCAATATGGCGAGCGGGTCACGCAGGAGGCGGCGAATGCTTGGCGAACGACCGACCAGGGGAAAGCCCTGATTCCTACCCGGTTCACGCCCGCCCAGGCCTATTACGTGGCTAACAACTACCGGATTTACCTGGAGTTCCTCGGCGACGCCGGCGCCTGGGTGGCGGCGCGCTCGTACGACGTTTCGGTGCTCGACTACATCGATTCGCCCGACTCGGCCAAATGGCGTCCATTACTTCAGGCGCTGAGCGACACATTAGCGGCCTGGATCGCGCCGCAACTGAGCGCGGTGCGCTCGGTGGCGCCCAAATACCCGATAACCATCGGCTACAGCGACGTGACGCTGGCCAAGCTCGGCGCAAACAAAGCCCTGAGCTTTCAGTCTGTTCACCGGTATCCGGGCAAGTCGACAAAGGAGTTGCGGCTGTTTTTCAATCTGCTGCAGAACCTCAGGGCAACGTTCCCCGCTCAGCCGCTGGTTCTCGAGGAGTTTGGCTACTCCAACGACGTGAACTCCCCGGCGGTCAGCGCGATCTACGAAACGGCGCTCTTCCTGAATCTCTGGAAGGAGCGGCTGGCCGGCGGCGTCAAATGGATGCTGAATGACCTCGATTCCGGCTGGGACGCGCGGCAGGTGAACTACGGGATGTTCAAGGCCGATGGTAGCCCCAAGCCGATAGTGGTGGCGCTGCGCTCGCTATCGACTTACATTCAAGGGGCGTTGGATGTGGCTGGCAGTCTGAGCGTCGACGCCGACGCGGCGGCCGGTATTCGCTACGTTTATTCGGCCCGCGACGCGCTTTTCGTGGGCGGTAAGGATTACGCCGACCAGCGGCTGAGGGTGCAGTCTGATGGCCCGACGCAGGTCTTCGTCAGTTGGTCTGACCCCAGGAACATGCTCGTCTCCAGCACAGCTCGCGCGCAGATTCGCCTGAGCCCGGCGGCGCTGATCGGCGACCCGTCGCTGCCCGCCAGTTTCACGCTCGAAAAGGTTCAGCAGGGAAGCAACGTCGCGCAGCCCTTTACGGTCGACGGTGGGTTTGTCGCCTTTACGGCCGAGGCTGGCGAGAGCTATTCGCTGAAGCTGCCGCGCTCGCTCGTCGACGCGAAGATTCAGATAGTGTGGCCTCAGGGGAATTTGCCCGTGAGTCAGGCCACAAAAGCCAACGTCGGGGTCTATCTCTTCCAGCAAGGCACGTCGAGCGCGATCTGCACGAGCTGGACGCCGACCGTCAGGCTCTGGCGGGCGCTGAACAACGGCGTCGAGCAGGAGGTTGGCACGGGCGTGCGTGTCGCCCGCACGTCGTCGGGGCAGACGTACTCCGTGTGGGAGCTCAACGACGTCGACGTGAGCGCGGCCAAAGACCCCGTCAACAAATACTACTTTCGCGCGAGCGTAGACGGAGCGCTGGGCGAGTACGACAACATCTGGAGCCACGGCGCCGACGCACGGACCTACTTCCCCAACCAGGACGTGCCGTCCGGCATCGGCACGGCGGCGCCGCAGGCGGTCGACGCCAAGATCGAGATCCTCTGGCCGCACGATAACCTGCCGGTGAATAAGGCCACCCGGGCCAACATCGCCGCCTTCCTCTTCGAGAAGGGCTCGTCGAAATCGGTGGCAGCCAACTGGAACCCGTCCGTGCGGCTCTGGCGCGGGCTCAACAACGACCCGCTGCAGCCCGTGGCCGTGGGCCAGAAGGAGACGAGGTCGGCAGGGGGCGTGAGCTTCCCGGTCTGGACGTTCAACAACGTGGACGTGAGCGCAGCCACGAACACGGCCAACCGGTATTACTTCCGCGTGACCGTCGACGGCGTTCCGACGAGGAGCAATGTCTGGAGCCACGGCGTCGACGCGCGCACGTATTATCCTGAGCCAAAGATTCCGGCCGCGAGCGGTGGGTGTTGAGCGCTGGGCGCGGGGGGGGCGCTCAACACGGAGGCACGGAGACACGGAGAGCGGGAAGATATGGGGTTGTGCCAACGCAGTGTGGATAAGGTTAAGGCAGGGGCGGCCGGCCGGTCGCCCCTGGGATACGCGAATTGGTGATTGGGAATGGGGGGGAAGCGAGCGATGGGAGCTAGCTTCAGGTCATAGATAGGGGTTGGTGGACGATGAAGGAGTATCTTCAGCGCATCGGATTGCTTGCCCTGGTGGGCATCAGTCTCCTTTTGCTGCCAATGAACACGGCTGGGGCGGAGACGCCGCCTTCGACCACGCAATACAAGATCACCGTCGATCTGGATTACGACGCGGGCACGGTCGCGGCGCTGGAGACGGTGAGTTACCGGAACGTCACGGGCGTCGCGCTGAGCTCGATAGTGTTCAACGTCACGCCGGCTTATTATCGCGCGTTCACGCTGCGGGGCGCCACTGTCGATGGCCAGACGGTGCAGCCGATGCTCGACGGCGTCGTGATGGAGGTGCCGCTGACGACGCCGCTGGCACCTGGGGCAACAACCAGGGTCGCGCTGGATTTTCGGCTCCAGGTGCCTTCGCCCGGCACCTTGCGCTTCGGTAAGAGCGGCGGCATCCTGGCGCTGGGCAACTGGTATCCGGTTATTTCCCCATTCCGGGCGGACCGAGGCGACTGGGACCGCCATCGGTATACTAATTTTGGCGACGCTTTTTTCACCGAAGTGGCCGATTACGAGGTCAGCCTGAACGTGAACAGGCCCGTCCGCGTCGCCCACACCGGCACTCCTGACAAGACAGGCGCATCGCAATGGACGTTTTCGGCGAAAGGGGTGCGGGATTTCGCCCTGGCGCTGTCGGATAGATACGAGAGCAAGTCGGCCACGATCGACGGCATAGAGGTAACGGCGTTCTACCTGCCGCAGCACGCGGCGGGCGGCGAGCTTTATTTGCGCACGGCGGTCGAGACCGTGAGGTGGGCCAACCGGGTTCTCGGGACGTATCCCTATCCGTATCTGTTCGTGGCCGAGACGACGAGCAACGATCCGGCCGGGGTGGGGCAGGAATACCCGAACGTCGTGTTCATCAGCAGCCAGATGACCGCGACCGGCGGGGGAATGGGCAGCTACCTGAGCTACCTGGTGGCGCACGAGGTGCTGCACCAGTGGTTCTACGGGCTGGTGGGCGACGATCAGGTTTACGAGCCGTGGGTGGACGAGTCTCTGGTGGTGAACCTTAGCTACGAGTTCTTTCGCGCCAATTATCCCGACCTGTATCCGGGGATGTGGCAGCGCCTGGTCGACGGCGAGCGCGCGGGTGTCAACGCCTACGGTGACAGGAATGTCGATACCTCGATCTATGACTATAGCAACGAAGATCATTACTTCGTCGTCGTCTACCGCAAGGGCGCGATCTTCCTGAACGAGCTGCGGAAGATAATGGGCGACGACGCCTACTTCGGCTTGCTCAAGGAGTTCGCGTCGCGCTTCAGCTATCGCATCGCCACTGGCGCACAGTTCCTCGACCTGGCCGAGGCAAGGAGCAGCGCCGACCTACGGCCGTTGATCGCCCGGTATTTCAGCTATCCGAAATATCGTGGGGCGGCAGATTACGACCTGCCCAACGGCCGTTTCTACACGCAGACAAGCGGCAGGTCCGCGGGCACAGGTGCGAAGGGCTTCGCGGTGGTCAACGACGCGGACGCGCCGATGTGGACGGAGTTTCAGCGGCTCGGCGGCGTGGCGGGGCTAGGCTATCCCGTTTCGCGGCGCTTCAAGTGGGACGGCTTCACGTCGCAGGCGATGCAAAAGGGCGTGCTGCAGTGGCAGCCGCAGAGCGGACGGGCTTATCTGGTGAACGTCTTCGACGAAATGAGCAAGAAAGGGATGGATGGCTGGCTCGAAGCCTTCCGCCAGGTGCCGCAGATAGCGGACTGGAGCGCTGACGCCGGCCGCAACTGGCCCGACGTCGTCCAGGCCCATCGCACGCTGCTGGAAGTGAACCCGGCCATCAAGGCGCGGTATTCCAGTGTCGCCGACCCCGTCAAGCTGTTTGGCCTGCCGATGTCCTTCGGGGACATGGGCAACAACTACACGCTGCGGGCGCAGCGGGTGGTGATCCAGCAATGGAAAGTCGACGTTCCCTGGGCCGCCGCCGGCGACGTCACCGTGGCCAACGGCGGAGATATCGCCAAGGAGGCGGGACTCCTGCCGCTGGATGCGCTGATGCCGGAAGAGGCGCCGTAACGGGGGAACTCTTATCTTCGCAGCAGCTTGCGTTGCTGTTAGCGTCAATGATAGCAAGGGCTCGGCCCATGAGCAGGGCAAAGCATTCGCGCGATGGGGGGGCGCGTTCAACACGGGAAAACTGAATGAGAGTACCCCGTGGTTTGAATACATTTCAGAACCTCACAGCTATGAAGTCTCTCTAGTCAAACAAGCGCCAGAAACAGATGAATTGTCTGCCTACGAACTCAAAGTACTAAATACGATCCACGAGAAATACGATCCACGAGAAATACGGACGGATGGACAAATGGGCACTCGTTAGACGGACGCATACGCTGCGTGAACTGTGCGCCAAGCCCTCTCATAAACCCACTGGGTTTCTTCTTCTTATCTTTGCTTGACCGCTCATTCATACCTCCATACCTCAAGGATAGCGCCTGTGGCCCATGCCGTCAATGATGATTGATACACTACCGAACCATGCCCCGCTAGGGATGGTTCACAAGAGGGGGTAGATAGGGTAACAGTGTTTTTGGGGGCCCCGTGGGCGAGCGCCGCTCGCCCCTCCAGTTATGACCGTATTCCTGAACCATGCCCCGCTAGTCGCTCGATGGCACGGAAATTGCGGCACTTAGTTGGGCGAGCGGAAGGTCGCATAGGAAGTGCAGGTGAGTTATGGCTGAAGGGCCTCAGCGCCAGATGATCATCTCTCCCCATTGGCTGCAGGCAGCCGTGTTGCTTTTCGTGATAGGCTTCTCGGTGCTGCTCTTTTCGGCGATTCTGACGTACCAGGATCAGCCACCGATTCCGACCCGTGTAGTGACTGAAGCTGGAGATACCTTGTTCACCGGCGACGACATTATGGCCGGTCAGAACGTGTTCCAGAAATACGGCTTGATGGAGTACGGGACTTTCCTCGGGCACGGCGCATACCTGGGGCCGGATTTCACTGCCGAGTACCTTCACCGCGAGGCAGAAGCGATGGCCGCCTCATACGCCAATTTACCGGGCGCCACGAACGTCGCAGCTATCGACCGAATGAGACGTGAGCTTCGGGAGAACAGGTATGATCCGGCCAGCGGCACCTTGACCTTCTCCGCCGGCCAGGCGGAAGCCTTCCAAAGCCTGCTGGTGTATTACTCCGAGTTTTTCTCCGATCCGGTCGGGCAGGCCGGCCTCCCGCCGCGCCTGATTGTGAGCCGGGATGAGCTTTCCCAGATCACTTCCTTCTTCGCCTGGGGAGCATGGACGACCACAGCTCAACGGCCCGGCCTGGGTTATTCCTACACGAATAACTGGCCCTACGACCCGATCCTGGGCAATGGCCCGACAGCCGATGCCCTCATCTGGAGCATACTCTCCATAATCGCCCTGCTCAGCGGCATCGGCCTCACTTTTTATTTCTTCGGCCGCTACGACTGGCTCGGATGGCGTGGCGAAGAGGAACGAACGACTATAAGCTTCCTCCCGCCCGACAAGGTTGCCCTCACCCCCAGCCAGAAATCGACGGCCTGGTATTTCCTGATTATGGCGCTGCTCTTCCTGCTCCAGACGCTGATGGGTGGCGTGACGGCGCATTATCGTGCCGAACCGGGAAGCTTTTTCGGGATCAACCTTCCGCAATGGCTGCCATACAACCTGGCACGAACCTGGCACGTACAACTGGCCATCTTCTGGGTCGCGACTTCGTACGTGGCAGCCGGCATCTTCATCACGCCGCTGATCGCCTTGCGCGAGCCCAGGGGGCAGCGAACGCTGTCCTTTGGACTGTTGGGCGCGCTGGTTATCGTCGTCGTGGGCAGTCTGTTAGGCGAGGCGGCAGGAATATTCAACCTGCTCGGCCCCTGGTGGTACCTGCTGGGCAACCAGGGGTGGGAGTATCTGGACCTGGGTCGCATCTGGCAGATTCTTCTCATCGTCGGATTGTTCCTATGGGCGTTCATAATTTTCCGGGGTTTACGGGCCCGGCTGGCCAACGAGCACGTGGGGAACATGCCTTACCTGTTCTTCTACGCATCGCTGTCGATCCCGGTGTTCTACGCCGTGGGACTGATCGGCGGACAGGGAAGCTCGTTTACCGTGATGGAGTTCTGGCGATTCTGGGTTGTGCACCTCTGGGTGGAGGATTTCCTGGAACTGTTCACTACCGCGACGGTGGCCTACGCCTTCGTGCTGCTCGGGATAGTGTCCCAACGCACGGGAACGAGGGTAATCTACCTGAGCGTCATCCTCTACTCCGTCGGCGGCGTGATCGGCACCCTGCACCATATGTACTTCAATGGGACGCCGGTCAGCGCCCTTGCCCTGGGGGCCTTCTTCTCGGCGATGGAGGTCATTCCGCTGGTGTTGTTGAGCTTCGAGGCCTGGAGCTTCCTCCGGGCAGGGGGACTGGTCGGGCGCTCCGCGGAGTCCTTTCCTCACTGGTGGGCAGTCTGGTTTCTGGCAGCGGTCGGCTTCTGGAACTTCCTGGGGGCGGGCGTCTTCGGTTTCCTCATCAACCTTCCGATCGTAAGCTATTACGAGATCGGAACGAATCTCACGGCCAATCATGGCCATACCGCGTTGTTCGGCGTTTACGGGATGCTGGCCATCGCGCTGATGCTGTTCGGGCTCCGTTATCTGGTTAGATCGGATCGATGGAGCGATCGCGCGGCAGCGATCTCCTTCTGGTCGCTGAACCTGGGACTGATCTGGATGGCTTTTTTCAATCTCTTCCCGGTGGGTCTGATCCAGATCGCCGATAGCTTCCAGAACGGATACTACCACGCCCGCGAACTCACCTTCGTGCTATCGCCACTGGTGAACTTCCTGGAATGGGCCCGCCTGCCGGGGGACTGGCTGTTCATCATCGGCGGGGTACTGCCATTGCTCTACCTCGCGTTGCAGGCCATCCTTCACCCCGGTGGGGGCGGAACGATTCCCGAGGAGCAAGAAATCACCGACCGCACTCTGTTCACGGACGTGGAAGAGTGAGGAATGAGTATGAGAGTAATTTTGAGATCTCTAGAACTCCTCTATCGAACACATCACGATGTCGTCTTCCTTGCGGTTGTCGACGCGGCCGCAGACGGGGCACTTCTTGGTCTCGGCGCCGTCGGTGGCGAACATGTGCCCGCAGTTGCTGCACTTGAAGCACTCTACCGCCGATTGGGCCGCGTGTGTCGGCTCCGCGACGAAGTGCTTGCCGGCGAAACCTTCGACTTTGCGCTCATGCATAACAATCGCCTCCCCTTCACTGAAACTCCGCTACTCTAGTGCAATAGGTGTGCCATCGATTCCGGTGCGAGCAGGGCGACCGGGAAGTGGCCGCAGATGGCTGCCAGCGGCAGCCCGGGCAGGCGACCGTGAGCGGTGGGCGAGAGGATTTCTCCCGTGAAGAGGTTACGATAGCACTGGCTCGCCAGGGGACCGGGGAGCACGAGGAGCGTGTCTTTCCAGACCTCCGTTCCCAACGGGAGGCGCTCGACGCCGTCCGTGAGCCGGACGAACAGACGCGGAGCCACCACCAGGGCAGCCTCTTTTCCCCGCGTTCGGGCGAACGCGCAGACGTTTTCTCGACGGTAGCCCCGGGCATCGAGCGGGACGTAGGCGCCCGCCGCAAACAACTGGGAGTGGGCGCGGCGGAAGCCCAGCGTGCGGTAGGTCAGGTAAAGCTTGATCCGGCCGTCTCGCGAGCTAGCGAGCAGGGATTGGGCCAGCGCAGCAAGGTCCGCATCGGCACGCTCGACCTGGCTCTTGAGATCGGACAGCAGAGAACGCCGGCGCTGATAGTCCACGGGCCTGCGGTTATCAGGATCGACCAGACTGAAGCTCCATAGCTCGCTGCCCTGATAGGTATCAGGCACGCCGGGCGAGGTGAGCTTCAGCAGTACCTGGGAGAGCGAGTTGAACTGGCCGTAAAAGGCCACGCGCCGCTGAAGGGCGCGCAGGTCGTCGAGGAATCGATTCTCGCCCCCTGAGGAGAGCAGGCTGACGACGAAGTCGTGAACAGCCGCCTCGTACTCCTCGTTAGGGTTGATCCAACTGGTATGGACCTTGGCCTCCTTCAACGCCTTGGACATATAGCCGAGGATGCGCTCCTGGAAATCCGCGAACTCCGTCGGGGACGCAGGCTCAGGAGGCCAGGCGCCCAGCAGCGTCTGGTAAAGCAGATACTCATCGTTGCGGTCGGGCGCAGGCTCACCGTCCACGATTGTCTTCTTGGCGGCGTTAATTCTGCCCCAGCGGCCGACGGCCGCTCGCCACTCCTCAGGGATTTCCGATAGCACGTTGACGCGGGCCCGCACGTCCTCGCTTCGCTTGGCATCATGGGTGGAGGTGGCCAGCAGCGAATGGGGCCATTTCCGGACCCGTTCGGAGTTCTCCCGGTGGAAGGCTCCGACCGGGATGCCAAACCGCTCGGGATTGCCGCCGACCTCGTTCAAAGACACCAGGCGGTTGTAGACGTAGAAAGCGGTGTCCTCGACGCCCTTAGCCATCACCGATCCGGTCAGTTGTTGCAGCTTCATCACGAAGTCGACCAGCTTCTTCCGGTCATCTTCGTAGAAATCTTCGACGTTTTGCAGCAGCAGCGTGTGCTGAATGAAGCTGAATATGGACATTGCTATTCGCGGGTTCCGCTTCTTGGCTATGACGACGGCGGCCTTGATGTGCGCTTGATCCGCGGGGGACGCGGCATCGGACAATCCTTTGATGTACGTACGGTACACTGGCAGACAGGCGATAACCTCGCGAATGGCAAAAGTGAGGCTGTTGAGTGTGAAGTCTCGATACAGGCGATTCGTTTTGGCGATGCGCTCGAGGCGATGGCTGAGGGCGTTGATCTCACTCGCCAGTGAGATTTGCATAATCGTATTCTTGGTGGAGGTCGTCAGATCGTGGAAGTCGATCTGGGCTCCGATGAACTGGGCGTAGGTTCTAACGAGGGCTTTGCGGCTGCGCCCATCGACGAAGATGCCGTTCACGCCGTTCAAGAAGTCGTAACCGGTGGTGCCATATACCGCCCAATCCCGGGGCAGGGACTCGTTTTCCGAGAGGATCTTCTCGACAATCACATAGAGGGGCCAGGGAGGGTTCGATGCTTCCGCGTGGGCGACGCGGTCGGTGAGCCACG
Source organism: Chloroflexota bacterium (assembly GCA_016189905.1). Taxonomy (GTDB): domain Bacteria; phylum Chloroflexota; class UBA6077; order FW602-bin22; family JACPRP01; genus JACPRP01. The sequence goes on from JACPRP010000040.1 coordinate 17,471, forward strand.
CGGCTACGTGTGCGTCGACGTCAGGCAGTAGTCCGTCATCGCTGTGCTCGGCGAGCCGCGCCTGCACCTTGCGGGCCAGATAGCCATCCTGAAGCTGGCGAAAGTAGCTGGCCGGATCCCACAACCCATCGGGATGGTCAACTCGCAGGCCGGTCAATTTCTCCTCTGCCAGCAACTGGAAAATGAGCTGGTGCGTCGCCTGCAGCACTTCGGGCAATTCCTCACGGATCGCGGCCATACTGTTGATGTCGAAGAAGCGACGATAGTTGATCTCCTCGGCGGCGACCCGCCAGAAGGCCAGACGGTACGACTGCGCGTCGAGCAGGGCATCCAGCAAGTCGAAGCTTTCGGATAGACCGACTTTGCCGTTGAAAGTGTGCACGGCTGCGTCGATGGCGTCTCGCACCTCGGGGCTAGTAGTGTACAGGACGGCGATTCGCCGTCGTATCGCCTCCTTCTCCCGCGTCAGATCGGCCGTCTTCTCAGGCGCCACATCGACGCGGTGTGCCAGAGACATCAGGGCGACCAGAATGCTTTCGAGTTCCAACAGATGCTCGTTCTGCTTGCCCAGGCTTCCGATGAGCGTCGTTAGCTGGTAACCAAGAATATTGCTGTAGGTGCGAAGGGCGACCGGCAGCTTGGTCTGGTAGTAATGAATGAAGAACGCGCCATCTTCATAGGCGAGCCTGAGCCTGCCTTTCTCCAGCACCTTGCCGTACTGGTCCTCAAGGATGGGCAGGAGAACCTTGTTCTCGTGCTCGGGCGTGACGGGATGCCAATCGATGTCGAAGTGGGAGGCGTGGATAGAGTTAGGGCCGTTCTCCAGAACGTCCATCCACCAGATATTGCAGGCGTCGCCGATGCCCATGTGGTTGGGCACGGCATCGAGGATGAGGCCCATATCGCGCGCCCGCAGGGCCGCGACAAACGCCTCGAAATCCTCCTCGCTACCGAGGGCAGGGTTGAGTTGGCTGTGGTCGCAGATGTCGTAGCCGTGATCGCTATCGGTGCTGGGCTTCAGGAGAGGCGACGCGTAGCAATCGGTGATGCCGAGATCATGAAGATAAGGAACCAGAGCCAGCGCATCGCGGAAGGTGAAGGCGCGGTTGAACTGCAGGCGGTAGGTCGAGCAAGGGATGCGGCGGCGGTTGAGGATATCTCCGGCGAGCGCCGCGACCACGTCGGTCAGCTCGATCATCAGGATGCGTCCTCTCTCGAAAAAACGACGAACGCCCTGCGCTGGATGGTCAAGGTCATCTCGCCCTGTGCCTGTGCCTCTAACGACAGTTGCTGAGGCAGAAGGCTTCCGCCCCCGAGCCACCGCTGCTCCGAGGAATCCATCTCTTTGCGCCACTGCCCCGGCTGGACCCGTACGGGGACGACCGCTTCGCCATCCCCGAAATTAAACAGCATAAAGACCTGGTCCTGTTGTGTCCAACGCCGCACGAACAGGGTCTTCGTCTCCTCGTCGCTGGCGACGTCTATACTCTCCAGGCTAAGATGGGCGAGTGGCGGGAGCGCGGCGCGCAGGCGGATCAGCTCCCGGTAAAACTCCCACAGCGCGCGATGATGGCCGTCGCGGCGCAGATGGTGGCGGAGTTTGGAGCGCAGGAAGGTCGTCTCCGCCTGCGGGTCAGGCACCTCGCCCTGCCAGTTGAAGGTGGCGAACTCCTCCCGTCGGCCCTTGCGCACCGCTTCGATGAGCGCTCGATCCGAGTGGCTGGTGAAGTACTGGAAGGGCGCCGTTTCACCGTACTCCTCGCCCATGAACAGAAGCGGAACGAAGGGAGAGAGCAGGACGGCGCCGGCGGCCAGCTTCAGGCTTTCGAAGGCGACCAACTGACTGAGACGCTCGCCAAGCATGCGATTGCCGGTCTGGTCATGGTTCTGGCTACAGACGACGAACTGCCTGGCGCTATTGAGGCGGGGCGAGTTTCCGTGCCGGCACCGGCGGAACGGCGAATACTGGCCCGAATAGACGAAGGCTTCGCGGAAAGCCCTGGCGAGGTGACCGACGCCGCCGAAATCCTGATAGTACCCGGCCCGCTCCCCTGTGAGCAGCGAGTGCAGGGCGTGGTGAAAGTCGTCGCTCCACTGCGCGTCCAGGCCAAGGCCGCCTATCTCCGGCGAGCGAATCACTCGGGCGTCGTTGAGGTCGCTTTCGGCGATCAGGTGAAGCCGGCGGTTCAGCCGCTCGGCCAGACTGTGCGTAGCGGTCGCCAGTTCCTGGAGGAAAGGCGTAGCCGAGAAGTCCTTGATGGCGTGGATAGCGTCCAGACGAAGCGCATCGACGTGAAACTCGGCGAACCAGTGGGTAGCGTTTTCGACGAAGAAACGCCGAACATCGTCGCTGTCGGGGCCGTCGAAGTTTATGGCTTTGCCCCAGGGCGTCAGGTAGGCATCGGTGAAAAAGGGCGCGAAGTCGGCGAAGTAGTTCCCCTCGGGGCCCAGGTGATTGTACACGACGTCCAGGACAACCGCCAGCCCACGGAGGTGGCAGGCGTTGACGAGGCGCCGCAGGCCTTCGGGGCCGCCGTATGAGTGCTGCACGGCGAAGGGCTGAACGCCGTCGTAGCCCCAGTTTCGGCCGCCCGGGAATTGAGCGACGGGCATCAGCTCGATGGCCGTGATGCCCAGATCGCGGAGCTCATCCAGGTAGGGAATGATGGCGTCGAAGGTGCCCTCAGGGCTGAACGTGCCCACGTGGAGCTCGTAGATGACGAGGTCCTGAAGGGGGCGACCGAACCAGTGCTGGTCCTGCCAGGTGAAAGTGGCGGGGTCCACGACCTGTGATGGACCGTGTACGCCATCGGGCTGGTAGCGAGAAGCCGGGTCGGGGCGTTCCTTCTGGCCGTCGAGGCGATAGAAATAGTGGGCGCCAGGGTTGACGCCCTCCACGACGGCGTGGTGGTAGCCGTGGGTGGCTTGCTCCATCGCGACGACCTTCTTGTTGCGGCGCGACACGAGGGTTATCTCGACCGTTGAGACGAGTGGGGCCCAGACCAGAAAACTGCATCGGCCGTTTCCCAGATACGTTGCCCCCAGGCGTATACGCTGGCTCATAATTAAATCTAACTGGCGGGGGTGGGCTTTGTCAAGAGCACGAAGTCGCTCAGACAGATTGCTTCTTTGATCGCCTTGCCGGAATATGCTATACTCTCGCCGATCGTAAGTTGGGGGGTGAACGAAAGTGGCAAAGGAACTTAAGCACGTTGACATCACCCATAAGCTAGAGCTTCTGGAGGTCGTCGAACAAGTGAAGAGTGCCGACGAACCGCTGATCTTAAGCAAGGGAAATGAGGATGTGGCAATCGTGCGTCCAATTAAGCGTTCAGCACACAGGCGTGTTATCAAAGGACGCCCAACCAGTGCTGACGATCCATTGTGGGAAATCATTGGGATGGCCGAGTCCGAAGGCCCAGGAGATGTATCTGAAAATGTGGACAAATACCTGGCCGAGGCGTACCTGCCCAAAGAGAAATGAGAAATCTTCACACGTTTACCTCTCGGCGGGTCCTCGTCGATACCTCCGCCTACTTTGCCTTGTCGGATCGCACGGAATCGCGTTTTCCGGACGCCCAGGCGGTTCACGGTCGTCTCGTCGCCGAGCGCTGGCGCCTGTTTACGACCAATTTCATCGTCGCCGAGACCCATGCTCTCTTACTGACGCGGCTGGGCTACTCATACGCGCTGCGCTTTCTCAACCAATTGGACCAAAGTCCAACCGTCGTCGTACGCGTTGCCGTCCGTGATGAACAGCAGGCTCGCACGATCCTTCACCAATATACGGATAAAGCGTTCTCCCTCACTGACGCCACTAGCTTCGCCATCATGGAGCGGCTCAAGATTCCATCTGTCTTCACCTTTGATCACCACTTCGCACATTACGGCTTTTCTCTCCTTACAGCCACCCACTCTTAGCACATCCTCTCGGCGCTCTTGAAGAATTGCCGCGCATGCAACTGCAACTGCCAGGCAACTTTGAGAAGGCCCTGTCGATCTGCAGATGGTTTGAACTTAGGGAACGTCCATGGTAATCTGGAAGTATGGAGGTGCTATCTTGAGCAACAGAATCGTGGATGGATGGCCGGTGGTGACGGGTCACGAGGAAGAGATCGCCCGAGCGATGGCGCTAGAGGGGCCTTTTTATGCGCCGGCCACCGGTGTGCAGATAGCTGACGTGCAGGCGGCATTCGGGATGGCGCTGCACATGCATCAGCCAATCGTTCCCGAGGGGAGGCCCGATGGCGGGAGCCTGCGCGACGCCGACCTCACCAGCTATCTGGACTACATGATGAGGCATCAGGCGATACATGATAACCACAATGCGCCGGTCTTCGAGTGGTGCTATCGACGTATGGGGCACATAGTCCCCGAGCTTGTGGACGCGGGGAAGAACCCGCGGATAATGCTGGACTACTCAGGGGATTTGCTCTGGGGACTAGCGAAGATGGGAAAAGGCGATGTCCTCGACGACCTGAAGAATGTTACCCTGGATCGGCGCTACTGGCCGTATGTGGAATGGCTGGGAACCTTCTGGTCACACCCGGTGGCGCCTTCCACCCCGGCCAACGATCTGCGGCTGCACATTCGCGCCTGGCAGGAGAACTTCGCCGCGATCTTTGGCTTCGAAGCCCTGTCGCGCGTGCGGGGCTTTTCGCTGCCCGAGATGGCGCTGCCCAACAATCCGGACCAGTGCTATGAGATGGTGAAGGCTCTGGTCGAAGCAGGCTACCGGTGGGTGATGGTGCAAGAACATACCGTGGAGAACCTCGATGGCTCGCCGATTAAGCGGCCCCACCTGCCACACGTGCTGGTGGCCAGGAACTCCAGAGGGCAGGTAGCGCGGATTGTGGCGCTGGTGAAGACCCAGGGGAGCGACACCAAGCTAGTCGCGCAGTTGCAGCCTTTCTACGAGGCGCAATCGCTGTCGGGGCCGCAGGAGTTGTGCGGCAAGCCGGTTCCGCGGTGCGTTTTCCAGATCGGAGACGGCGAAAACGGCGGGGTGATGATGAACGAGTTTCCGCCGAAATACAAGAGCGTTTTCGGGCACGAGATCGAACGCTCGGGGGTCATCTCGCTAAACGGCTCCGAGTACCTGGAGCTGCTGGCCGGGCTGGAGTGCTGCCAGGATAAATTCATTGCCATTCAGCCGGTATGGCAGCATCGGGTGTGGGCCAGGGTAGGCAATAGCCCTTCGCCAGAGGCGGTGGCGAAGGCCATCGAGGAATGCCGAAAGGAAGACGGGCGATTCTATATGGACCGAGATGGGGGCAACTGGACGCAGAGTATTAGCTGGACCAAAGGGTATGAGCGCGAGCTGAGCGAGATCGAGAACGTGAGCGCCCTCTTTCACGAGAAGTTCCCGGACCCGCAACCGCAGTCCGAGCGATACCGGCGGGCGCTGATCCATTTGATGCTCTGCGAGACGAGCTGTTTCCGCTATTGGGGGCAGGGGATTTTCACCGAATACGCCCGCGAGTTGGTGCGGCGCACGCGGGCCATCCTCGAACAGGGTTAGGCCAGGGGCAACGTGAAGTAGAAGGCGCTGCCGTCGCCGGGCTCGCTCTTGACCCAGATGCGCCCCCGGTGCGCTTCGACCAGCATTTTCGTTATGTAAAGACCCAGACCTAATCCTTCGGCGGACCGGGCGGCTTTCGATCGGTAGAAGCGCTCGAAGATGTGCGGCAGGTCCTCGGGACTCACACCCACGCCACGATCGATCACCGAGACCACCACATCTTGGGCCTGCCTCTCCATGTTCACCCGGACTTCTGTCTCAGTTGGAGAGTATTTCAGCGCGTTGCTGATCAGGTTGAGCATGATGCGCTCCAGGCGGTCGGGGTCGGCGTTCACCGGGGGAAGGTCTGGCGGCATCTGCACCTGGACTCGACTGATATCCATAAGCCCAGTCGCTCGCCGCAACAGGCTTGAAAAGAAGGCGTTCAATCCCACGGACCAACGCTGCAGTCGCAACTGCCCCGCCTCCAGACGGGCAGAGTCGACCAGGTCCTGGATCATCACATTCATCTGGCGGGCGCCGGTCTCGATCGCCTCGGAGCTGTATCGCACCATGTCCAGCTTATCGGCGAACCGCTGGATCATCTGCGCCTGGCCCTGAATGACCGTGAGCGGCGCGCGCAGGTCGTGGGAGATCGTGTGGATGTACTCCTCTTGCTGCTCCTGAAGTCGGCGGAGGGCCGTGATGTCGGTGAAAACGACCACGGCGCCCAGCACGCCGCTGTCGGGCACGATAAATGGCGCCACGCTGGCGGAAAGCCAGATGGTGCTGTCGGGGGAGGGGTGGATGATGGTCAGGATGCCCTGGACGGCCTCGCCGGACAACGCTTCCCAGGGGAGCAAGCCCGCGGAGATCGGCTTGCCATCGGGCGTCTCAGCGTGCATCACTTCCAGCCGCTGTGACAGCGAAAGCTCGGCCTCTGCCGGCCCGCACCCCAAAAGCTGTCTGGCAGCGGGGTTCGCGCGAATAATCTCCCCTTTTGAGCCATAGATGATGAGGGCGTCGGGAATCGACGTGACGATGGTATCCAGCTCGATAGCCCGGCGTTGAACTTCTGCCAGGAGTCGCTCCCGTTCTTCCTGAGCGCGTTGACGCTCGCCGATTTCGGTGCGCAACTGCTCGTTGGCTCTTGCCAGCTCGGCAGTCCGCTGCTCGACCCTTCGCTCCAGCTCATCGCGAGTTTCTCTCTCGAACTGTATCCGCTCCGAGATATCCCTCGCCTGCTCCATAACATAAAGGACCTGTCCCTGGTCGTCTTTGATGGGGTGGGTGATGATCTCGGCGTAGGTGATCCCACCCTCTTTGTCCAGGCCCGTGTGAATCACGGTGGCAGTTTCGCCGGTTCGGAAGGTGGTTGCGGTGGGGCAATCAGGGCAGATTTCGTCACGAACGTGGATCAGCCGATGGCAGAGCTGCCCGCGCATCTCCTCGGCCGAACGCTTCAACCAGTCCTGCACGAACTTGTTGGCCATTTGAACGCGATACTCGCGATCGACGATGAGAATGCCGGTCTGCAGGCTATCGATGATCGACGGATGAAGAGTAGCCAGAGGGTCGGGAACGTGCGTAGAGGATGTGACAAGGTGGCTGGATTCAGGTTCCAAGGAAGGCCCTCCTTTCGAATCCTGGAGCGGTGCTGGTCGAGCCGGTCTCGACCCTGCCCCCACTCCACCCGCGAAGAGCACCCACCTCACGGTCTGTTTTCGCCGAAAACCGCCGAGAGGTCCCGCAGCATCATCGCTGAGGACTGAAACAACATAACCTTGTCGTCGAATGTGCTGCCGTCTGCTATTATAAGCTCCAGCACCCGACATGGCAAGCCCTGACCCATCCGTAACAACTTGGGCACGGTTCTTGCAAAACGCTCGGTGTGTCGAGTCGGCGTGACCGACGTCGATCGTGAACGTGGAGAAGGGAGGTGTTTGTGATGTCCGCGATGGAGAAGGCGAAGCAGAAGATCAAAGGAGCTACCGAAGAGGTCAAGGAGAAGGCGAAAATCGGCAAGGAGAAGGCCGGCGAGAAGACCCGCGACGTGACCGAGAAGACCAAGCAGAAGATGAAATAGCCATACTTCTTGATGAATTGTAGGTCTTTTAGCTAGGGGGTGCGGACCAAGACCGCGCCCTCTAGCTTCTTGCTCAGGACCTCGTCTTGCCCGCTTTCCAGACGGTGCCCTCGGGACGGTCTTCGAGCGTGACCCCCAGATCGGCGAGTTGCTTACGAATCTGATCGGCCAGCGCGTATTGTCTGGCCGTGCGCAGCTCTCGGCGAACATCGATGAGCAACTGGATGAATGGCGCCGCTGCGACCTCTTCGACCTGGGCGGCCCGCAGAGTGAAGCCGAGCACGCCAGCCAGCTCGGTCAAGACCGCCTGTGCCTCCGCCAGCGCCCCGGCCGCCACATTCTGCTCTTTCGTCCGATTGATCTCCCTGACCAGGTCGAACAGGGCGGCCAACGCCGCCGCGGTGTTGAAGTCGTCGTCCATCGCCGCGACAAACCGTGCGCGGGCATCCTGGGCAGCGGCGTGCAGAGCGGTATTCGCCTCGGCTGGCGCCTCGCTCGGCGCATAGCCTTCGACGGCGAACCGCATCCGCTCGATGCCACGCTCTGCCGCCAGCAGAGTCTCATCGCTATAAGTCAGAGGCGCTCGGTAGTGTGATGAGAGCACAAACAGACGCAGCGCATCGGCGCTGGCGCGCGACAGAGCCTCTTTGATGGAGATCAGATTGCCGAGGGACTTGGACATCTTCTCGCCGCCGAGCTGGAGCAGTCCGTTGTGCATCCAGTACCTCACGAAGGGCAATTTGTTCGTGAATGACTCGGACTGCGCTATCTCGTTTTCGTGATGCGGGAAGACGAGGTCCTGTCCGCCACCGTGGATGTCGATGCGCTCCCCCAGATATTTCAAGATCATCGCCGAGCACTCGATGTGCCAGCCGGGCCGACCATCGCTCCAGGGGCTCTTCCAGGATGGCTCACCTGGCTTCGATGCCTTCCACAGCGCGAAGTCCATCGGGTTTTCCTTTCGTGCATCGATCTCGACGCGGGCGCCGGCCATCATATCATCGAGGGGTCGATGAGACAGCTTCCCGTAGTCGGGGTCGGTGCCGACGCGGAAGTAGACATCGCCGTCCGATACGTAGGCCTGATCCTGGGCGATCAGCCCTGCGATCACCTCCACGATCTTATCGATCTCTTCAGTGGCGCGCGGATAGATATCCGCGCGCTTGATGTTCAGGGCATCCATGTCTTTGAAATACTCGGCGATATGCTTCTCGGCAAGCGCCTTCGGCGTGACGCCCAGGCGCTGGGCCCGGGCGATGATCTTGTCGTCGATATCGGTGAAGTTCTGGACGTGCTTGACGTCATAGCCTTGGAACTCGAAATAGCGCACCACCATGTCGAAAATGATATACGACATCGCGTGGCCGATGTGCGCGTCGTCGTAGGGTGTGACACCGCACACGTACATCTTGACCGTCATGCCAGCGGGCTCGAATTCCTCCTTCTGGCCGCTCATCGTGTTGTAAATTTTCATCATTATCCTCCAGCGGAAGGCCCGCTTCTCGTTCTTTCCAGCTCGTGGTTTCGGTCTGCCTCGTTGCCCTGCCTTGCCTCCAGCAAAGCGTTCTCGAGGAGTATAATGCGGTCCTCGAGCTCGACGATCTTCCGGTGCAGACAGCCGAGCATCTCGGCCTCGGGGTCTGGCAGGTTCTCGACCCGTCTCGTCGAGCCGCTGCCCGGGTCGCGAAACACGACCACTTTGGCGGGAACGCCGATGGCGGTGGCGTTCGCCGGGACGTCGTTAAGGACCACGGAGCCGGCGCCCACGCGAACGTTCTGCCCCAGGGCGATGGCGCCCAGCACTTTCGCCCCAACACCCACGGTCACGTTGTCGCCTAGCGTGGGATGTCGCTTCCCTTTCTGCTTGCCGGTGCCCCCCAGGGTCACGCCCTGATAAAGCGTGACGTTATCGCCGACCTCTGCCGTTTCGCCGATAACCACGCCCATGCCGTGGTCGATGAATACACCGCTGCCGATTTTCGCTCCCGGATGGATTTCGATCCCCGTGAGAAAGCGGCCCGCGTGCGAGATCAGCCTCGGAATCAACGGGACGCCGTGAACGTGCAGCCAGTGAGCGATACGGTGCATGAGCAGCGCGTGAAATCCGGGATAGGCGAGCAAGACCTCCCAGATATTCGCGGCTGCCGGGTCTCTTTCAAATATGGCTGCTATATCGGCTCGAATCGACACGGTATCCTCTTAAACTGTTTTCAGCAGCGCCACCGCGTAGGCCGTGATGCCCTCGCCGCGGCCGGCGAAGCCCAGGCCTTCGTTGCTCTTGCCTTTCACACTCACCCGGTCGACGGTTGTCTTCAGCGCGCCGGCGATGCTTTGTCGCATCGCCGGGATGTGCGGCAGGAGAATCGGCGCCTCGGCGACGACGGTGGCGTCGACGTTCCCCACGTGAAGCTCGCGCTGCAAGAGCATTTCGTTGGCTCGCTCGAGAAGAAAGAGGCTCGAAATATCCTTGAAGCGCGGGTCACCGGGCGGGAAGTGCTGGCCGATATCCCCCAGGGCAGCCGCGCCGAGCATCGCGTCGATTATCGCGTGAAGGAGCACGTCGGCGTCGGAGAAACCGAGCAGCCCCAGATGATGCGGAATTGCGACGCCGCCGAGGATGAGCTTCCGGCCCTCCACCAGCCGGTGTACGTCGTAACCTATTCCTATGCGAAAGCCAGCGTCGCTTCCGGTCAAGTGACTCCCTTTGCCGTTCTTCGTCGCAGAATCGCCTCGGCGATCTCCAGGTCTTCTGGAGTGGTGATCTTAATGTTGTCGTACGATCCCATATAGATTTTCACGGGCGATCCCGCCAGCTCGACGGCCTGCGCATCGTCTGTGACCTCCGTTTCGAGCCGGCGATAAGCGTCGAGAATGAGGCCGCAGCGGAACACCTGGGGGGTTTGCGCCGCCCAGAGTGTACCGCGATCCGGCGTGCTGACCACGAAACCACTTCGATCCACCGATTTGATGGTGTCTTTAACGGGCACCGCCGCCACTGCGGCCCCGGCTGCGGCGGCCGCGTCGAGGCCGCAGGCTATCAGCTCGCGTTCCACGAAGGGCCGTGCGCCATCGTGAATGAGCACCCAATGGCAATCGTGCAGGTGCTCGATGCCCCGAAGCACCGAATCCTGCCGTCGCGCCCCGCCGCCGCACACGCCGGTGACCTTTTGCCAGCCAAATTGTCCTACAAGGCTCCTGCCCCATTCCAGGTTCAGGTTGCCCACGACCAGCACGATCTCGTCCACCTGCTGGCATTCCTCGAATACGGCCACGGTACGCGCCAGGAGGGGCACGCCACCCAGGTCGGCCATCAGCTTGTCAAAGCCCATCCTGCGGCTCGCACCGGCCGCGGCGATGATCGCGCCAGTTTTCTTGTCGATCGTGTCCTCCTTGCACTCAGTCTTTCGTGTGTGCGAAGATCATTCGGCCTGCTACCGTTTGCAGCACCCTGGTCACGACGATCTCTATTTCGCTGTTGATGAACTTACGTCCCCCCTCGACGACCACCATCGTGCCGTCATCCATATAGCCCACGCCCTGTCCGTGCTCCTTGCCCTCCTGGATCACTCGCACGACCATCTCCTCGCCAGGCAGCACGACCGATTTGACGGCGTTGGCCAGCTCGTTGATGTTGAGCACGCGGACGCCCTGAATGGCGGCGACACGGTTGAGGTTGAAGTCGTTGGTGACGATCGGGCAACGGAGCTGCTTCGCCATTTTCACCAGCTTGCCATCGACGTCTCCCACTCCGTTGATCTCTATCTCGACCACCTTGATGGGGACGATGGCTTCCTTTTGCAGCCTGTTTAGCATCTCCAGCCCGCGCCGCCCTCGGTTGCGTCGCAGCGCGTCCGCCGAATCCGCGACGTGTTGCAACTCGTTCAGCACAAACCGGGGCACGACGAGCGCCCCGGAGATGAACCCCGTCTGGCTGATATCGGCGATGCGTCCGTCGATGATCGCGCTCGTGTCGACGATGACCTGCATTGACTGGCTATGCTCGCCGCCTTCGCCCGCCGGGCCAGCCAATCGGCTGCCGAATAAGCCGAAGATATCGCGCTTACGCGCCACCATGGTTACCACTCCCAGGTAACCGAAGAAGATGGCGGCAGCGAATGGCAGGAGTCTGCCGAAATAAGAGGGCAGCATCGACAAGGGGATGGCCAGGAGCACCGAGATAATCAGGCCAATCACGAGGCCCATCGTCGCCGCCACCAGATCTTGCGCGGGAATCTTGCGGATGTGATCGCGCAACCAGATCATAGGATAAAGGGTGATATAGGGAGTGAGCAGCAGACCCAGGCCGAATCCTGCGACCGAGATGGCGATCACGTAGCGCAACTGTTGCCCCTCGCCGGCTGTGGCGGCCAGACCCGCCCCAACCGACCATCCGCCAATCGCCGCGCCGATCGCGCCAAGGACGCGAAAGATAAGTTCGACCTTCATAGGAACACCTCCTTCGGGGGTATCCTACGCTTGTCAACCAGCCGATCGTCCATTAGTTGCGACTGCGGGTGCGGAGACGTACGCTCACGGAGTGACTGAGCTGGAGCGTATGCTCGTTTGCTGGTTTGCTAATAGGCCAATGAAAGCGGATGATAATAGATAATTCCTTCTGATAGCGGCCTAACAGCAGTCATCGTGCCGTCGTCGGTTTAATGGTCGATCAATTATTGAAGCATAGATGGCTAGCTAGCGACATCGGTAGTCAAGCCTATACTAGCACAACCCCAAAACCGTTGTCAAAAATCGGGGTCCCAGGCGATTTCCAGCGCCTCGCTCACCGTCGCTGCGCCGATGGTCTCGATGCCGTGCAGCCTGGAGAGCTTCGCGACATCCATGGATTTCGGCAGCAGGCAGCGCTTGAAGCCAAGCTTGGCAACTTCTGCCAGACGCTTCTCGATCTGCGCTGTTCGCCTCAGTTCTCCCGAAAGACCGATCTCGGCGATGGCTACCAGATCGGGCGCGATGCGCACGTCTCTGAAGCTAGAGGCGATGGCCAGCGCGACGCTGAGATCTATCGCGGGCTCGGCGACCTTAAGCCCACCGACGACGTTGACGTAGATATCCTGATTGGATAACCCCAAGCCCACCCTTTTGGTCAGCACGGCCGTGAGCATAAGCAGCCGGTTATAGTCGACGCCGTTAGCGGTGCGCCGGGGGAGACCAAAGCTGGTGGTCGTCGTCAGGGCCTGAACCTCGATCAGCACCGGTCGTGTTCCCTCGACGGTCACGGCGATGGCCGTTCCGAGGCTATCGCCCGTGTGCTCCGAGAGGAATATCTGCGAAGGGTTGTCTACTTCCTGCAACCCATCGCCCTGCATTTCGAACACACCGATCTCGTTAGTCGAACCGAAGCGATTCTTCACGCCCCGGAGGAGGCGATATGAGTGGAAGCGCTCGCCTTCGAGATAGAGCACCGTATCGACGATGTGCTCGAGCACCCTCGGGCCGGCGATCGCGCCCTCTTTCGTCACGTGACCGACGAGAAAAACTGGTACGTGCGTCGACTTCGCTACGCGCATCAAGGTCATAGCGCACTCGCGCAACTGGCCAATGCTACCGGCGGCGGATTGGAGCTCATCGAGGTAGACCGTCTGAATCGAGTCGACCACGGCGAGGACCGGGCGTGTTTCCAGAATCGCCTGGATAGCGCAGCTCAGGTTCGTCTCAGCGAGAACATAGAGGTTCTCCGTGGTGATGCCGAGGCGCTCGGCACGCATCTTGATCTGCTGCGCCGATTCCTCGCCCGAGACGTAAAGGACTTTGCCGCTGAAACTCGCCGCCAATCCCGAGACCTGAAGCAGCAGCGTGGATTTGCCGATGCCGGGATCGCCGCCGATGAGGACGAGCGAGCCCGGGACTATGCCGCCGCCCAGGACGCGGTTGAACTCCTCGATCGGCACTCGCAGCCGTTGGAAGCTGGTGAGGGCGATGTCTGGCAAGGGCTCGGGCTGATTACGGGGCGCGCCCGTCGCGGTCGTGGCGCCACCGCTGCTCTCGAACGTCTCGACCAGGCTGTTCCATGCCGCACAGCTCGGACAGCGCCCGGCCCAGCGGGTGTTCTCGGCGCCACATTGCTGGCAAACGAAGATGGTTTTCGCGCGGCTCTTAGACATATCAATCCCCCGATGGCTCCCCACGTAGATCGCGACCCCGATTAGCCAAGTTATTTTACATTATTTGTTGGTTATCTACCACAAAGTTTTCAAGATCGGGGCCAAGATCGACGGCAGACGGTTGACTTTTTGGTTGCGAAGCCTTATCATTGTAACGTTAGACACTTAATGGCGAGGTGGTCTGGGTAAGAATCAAAGAGCGTGCATAGCTCGCTGGCTGGAGGGCTGCACGGGGATGGGGGGCTGCAATGCAGACGCAGTCGGAATCGGTCTGCAACAAGTGGTTCGCTCTGCCTGTGGTCTCGATGCTGGCGTTGGTGAGTTCCGCGGTGTACGCGGGTTTGCCCGCGTATCCTGTTGCCGGGCTATACACGCTTCCGGTCTTCCTGGCCGCAACCTTCTTCGGCGTCCATGGGGCAATCGGCAGCTCTGTCTCATCCGTCTTCCTTCTGGCCGTTTTCGGTTATGCCTTGAGGGGAATTTCCTGGCCTGACCCCGTTCAAATCGCCTCCCAGGGCGTTATTTTCCTCGTCCTCGGCCTCCTGGTCGCGAGCTACCGCTTCGGTCGTTCGCCAAAGAACGACACGGCTGAAGACCTGAAGGCAAAGAACGTCGATCTTCTCGAGATCGTTAACTCGCTGACCTCCGCCAATAACTCGCTGGCCACTATCAACGACGAGCTGGCGCGGGAGAGCGCCAGGTCGAGCATGGTGCGTGAGACGACGATCCAGTTTGTTGGCTCGGTAGCGCACGACCTGAGGACGCCGATAACGGCGGTGAAGGGTAATGCCCAGGCCCTACTGCGCTCAGGAGCGCGGCTGAACGCCGAGGTACAAGCCGAGATGCTGCAGAGCATCGTGTACGGGGCGAATCAGATGTTGAATGCCGTCGATAACCTGCTCGACGCCTCCCTGATAGAGGCGGGGCACTTCGTGCTGGCGCGACGGGAGGCGAGCGTACACAAGCTTGTCGGCGAATGTACGCGCATGTTGGCGGGCGCGGCCGGAGAGCAGGTTATCGAGCTGGATATCGCGCCGGACGTGCCAGCGGTTTACGCTGACCCCGAGAATATCGCGCAGGTCCTTCTCAACCTCATCACGAACGCGATGAAATACTCCCCATCCAGAAGCAAGATCGTGGTGAAAGTCAGGACCATCGGGGAAGTTGTGGCGGTCTCCGTGAAGGATGAGGGAATCGGCATCGTGCGAGAGGACCTCGAGCACATCTTCGAGCGGTACTATCGAACCGAAGATGCCCAGGGAAGTCGCATCCGGGGAGCGGGATTGGGGTTGAGCATCAGCCGTGACATCGTGCGGGCGCACGATGGAGACATCAAGGTCGAGAGCAAACCCGGTGAAGGTAGCACGTTTTCTTTCACGCTGCCGATCTTTCGGGAAGAGGCTTCATCTCACGCCTCGCAGACCGACGGGGCCGGCGAGCGTGACGGCGGCGTCCGGGTAGCGTAGTGCCCTACAGCGGTTGGCGATAGGTTCTAGCAAGCGCCCGGGCGGCGTAGGGGCAATCCCCAACACCAGATATACAGATTTTGATGCTTGCTCATTTGCTAATGCTTGACAGATGATGTATACTACGCGCAGTGGTATGCACTAGGTTAGCGGATGCCCAGGCATTCATATCCAGCACTCGCCGTTGTGTGCGGGTCTTGAAGCTGTCCGACTAGCTCCCGTCGACCAAGCGTGCCCAATAACTCCAGAAGGAGGTTAGCGTGAGCTACGGGGACAAAACCTTGAAGTGCCGCGAGTGCGGAGCCGACTTCGCCTTCACAGCCGGCGAGCAAGAATTCTACGCCGCACGCGGTCTTCAGAACGAACCTGGTCGCTGCCCCGAGTGCCGTGCTTCCCGCCGCGCCCAGCGGTCCGGTGGATCGTCCTGGGGCGGTGGTTACTCTCGCGCACCGCGAGAGATGCACTCCGCCGTCTGCGCGGAATGCGGCGCTCAAACTCAGGTTCCGTTCGTGCCAAGGAACGACAAGCCGATCTACTGCAGCCCTTGCTACGACAAAGTTCGGCGTCGGTAACCAGCACGATAGCTTAGCGACGTAAAAAGCAGCCAATCACGGTTGGCTGCTTTTTCGTGTTCATGTGCCAGGCGCCGGGGCCGCGAGGTTATCGGGGTGGCTGTTGACCTTGATTTTCCTGATGCGGCGGCCGTCGGTGGCCAGCACCGTGATGGATACGCCGTCAATCCTTACCTCGTCCCCGGCCGTCGGCATCTTGCCGAGCTGCGTGTACACGAGACCGCCAATGGTGTCGACGCCCTCGGCCTCTAGCTTCAAGCCCAGGGTATCGTTTACATCGTCGATGGTCACGGTGGCATCAAAAACAGCCTCTCCTTCACCCAGCTCGACTATCCGCGCCTCTTCGATGTCGTATTCGTCCTGAATCTCGCCGACTATCTCTTCGAGAAGATCTTCGATGGTCACGAGCCCGGCCGTGCCGCCATACTCGTCGACGACGATGGCGATGTGGACCTTTCGCTGCTGCAGCTCGCGCAACAGCTCGTCGATCTTCTTCGATTCCGGTATGAAATACGCGGGCCGAACGATGTCGCGAACCGGCGTTGTCGTCGCGTCCTGTTTGAGATGTTTGAAGATATCCTTGGCGTAGAGAATGCCGATTATCTCGTCGATCGAGCTCTCGTACACCGGAATGCGCGAGTAGCCATTGTTCACGACGGTGTCGATCGCAGCGGCGATGTTCTCGTTGGCGTCCAGGGCGCAGATGTCGATGCGCGGCACCATGATTTCGCGCGCCGTCGTGTCTTCGAGCTCGAAGATGCCGTGAATCATCTCGCGCTCCTCTTCCTCGATGATACCTTCTTCCTCGAAGATCATCCGAAGCTCCCCCTCAGTAATGAAAGGGGTTTCAATCCAGCGCCGCACGCCGAGCACGCTGCCCACACTGCCGGTAGCCATCTTGGCCAATTTGATGAACGGCGATAGCACGACTGCGATGAGCTCGATCGGACGAGCGATCAGCGCAGAGACGCCCTCGGCCCCGTGCGGGATGATGAGGCGGGGTGCTAATTGAGAAAAGGCAAGAAACACCACAAAGGCGAGTCCTGCCAGGATGATGGTTCCGTAACGGTTCGAGAAATTGCGCAGCACGAGAACAGTGGCAAAGATCGACGCGGCTATGATCGCGAGAGTGTTAACCAGGACGATGGTCGAGGCGAGCGTGCCGGATCTTTCGAGAAAGCTCTCGACTGCTTGCGGTCTGGGCACGCCCTCTTCTATCATCCGTTGAAGCTTTGCCCGGTTGACCAGGCGCAGGGCGGTGTCGGCCATCGCCACATACACAGCCAGCGCCAGACTAAAGAAGACGGCGAGTAGTTCTATCCAACTGTCTGGGTCCAATAATTATCCTCTCACAGGGCCTGATACATTTCAAGGTCACCTCAAGTTCACCGTGATGTATCGGGACAGGGTCTCGATACATCACAAATTCGTCACGATGTATCGGGACAAGCCACGCGTCATTTGCTTTTTCTTAGCTTCCGCACTACTCGGGCCGGGACGCCCACGGCCAGACTGTCGGCAGGGATATCCCTGGTGACGACCGAACCGGCGCCGGTGGCCGCACCGTGCGCGAGGGCTACGGGCGCGACCAGAAGCGTGTCGCTGCCCAGGGCGACATCGTCTTCGAGGACCGTTCGGCTCTTCTTCCCTGTCTCACTGTCGAAATTGCACGTGATGCTGCCGGCGGCAATATTCACCCGGCTGCCCACGGTCGCATCGCCAAGATAGCTGAAATGGTGCATCTTGGTGGCCTGGCCGATGGAAGAGTTCTTCGCTTCGGCGAAGTTGCCGATATACACATCCGCCGCAAGATGAGTTCCCGCCCTGAGACGGGAGAACGGCCCGACGCTCACCCGGTCGTCGACCGTAGAGTTCTCGACGACCGAGGCGAACACCGTACACGCGGACCCAATCGTCGAATCGACAATATAGGTGTTCGGCCCGATTGCGCAGTCTTCGCCGATTGTGGTGTCGCCTTTGATGAAGGTCCCGGGATAGACGACTGTGTCACGGCCTATCTCGACGCCGTCGTCGACGAATATCGTGGACGGCTCCATTAGCGTTACCCCTGAGAGCATCAGCGTCCGGCGCACTCGCCAGCGCAGGATGGCTTCTGCCTCGGCCAGTTGGACGCGATCGTTCACTCCCATCGCCTCGGCCAGATCGTCGAGGGCAAGACAGGCTATCGTCCGGTTTTCGTGGGCCGCCATGGCTATCAGATCGGTCAGGTAGTACTCGCCTCGGGCGCTCTTCTCCAGGCGAGGCAAACGATCTCGCAGCCAGCCGGTCTGGAAGCAGTAGATGCCGCTGTTGACCTCGTCGATGGCCTTCTGCTCGTCGCTCGCGGCCCCTTGTTCTACAATGCCGACAATGGCACGGTCGACGCGCATGATCCGACCGTAGCCCTGCGGGTTGTCCGTTCTCGCCGTCAGCATCGTGATCGTGGCACGCGATTCCATATGCTGTCCAAGAAGCGCTCGCAGGGTCTCGGCCCTGATCAGCGGGGTATCCCCGCACATCACCAGAACGTTTTCAACCTCATCGCCGACCCAGGGCATAGCCTGGATGACGGCGTGGCCTGTGCCGAGTTGCGGACTCTGGCTGGCAAACTCGACGTTGTCGCCGAGATGCTGCCTGACCTGCTCAGCTTCGTGGCCAATGACCAGTATAACGCGCTCCACCCCCGCGGACTTGACGGCATCGATCACATAGCGAACCATCGGCTTACCCGCTAACTGGTGCAGCACTTTACTCTTCTTTGATTTCATTCTAGTGCCCTGGCCTGCCGCCAGGATGATTGCCACACTATTCTGCATCGCTACATCCTGAAAAGAAAAAGACAATGACCGGTGGTTTAGTCGGGACCGCTCGTGCCTAGCTCAGACTGGCAGCCGCGGGCCGGCAGCGCCTCAATCATCGTCTTCATTATAGCATCAGGCGGATCGCCCGAAGACGCCTCCTCCAGAATAACCCTCATCCGTGATGGAATGGGCGGTTAAAGATCGTAGCTCCGTTAAATACTATACCATAGCTCCAGGCCTGTCAAGATTTGCTGCCGAGCTGCCGAGTTACTTAACTGTCTTATACTTTTCAAATATGGCGTCGACCCGTTCCGCCAGAGACTTATTAGCCTTCATCGCGGCGATCGTGTCCTGCAGCTCCTTGCCAGACCCAAAGGGATTCGGCGCGCCCACAATGGCCTCCATCTCCTTCTGCAGGTCCTGGTTGTCGCTGGTCCTGGCGAAAGCCTTTCTCAGGTATTCCACCCTATCCTGTGGCACGCCTGGAGGCAGCGCTGTGGCCTGGCCCGAGGCCAGGATGAAATCCAGTGGCACTTGCAACTCTTGCCGAACGTTCACGCCAAGCTCATACCAGGTGGGCAAATCAGGGAGCGCCGGACTCTTTTCTTTGTTGAGGACTGCCAGATTCACCTGGTGCCCATCTGCCGCGTCTCTCTTCGCAGAGTTATCCGATGATACCTGGACGTCTATCTCGCCGCGGCTAACAGCCAGGGTAAGGTCTTTAGTACCTTTGAATCCGGTGACGATCTGGCCATCAAGGCCGAGGATCTCCATCGTCACCGCCGCCCCGGTGGCGATAGACCCCTTGGCCGAGGTGCCGCCTGCTCTCAAGCCTTTGGCCTGGCGGAGACCATCCAGGGTCTTGTTAGGGAACTTGGGGGACACCGAAAGCACTCTACGGCTCGGGTTAACGTCGGACACATAATTGAACTTCTCGCTTTCATAGAGCACGCCGGGCGCCTTCAGGATGTCGTTGGCGATCACGGCGCCCGTGCTCTTCACCACAATGGTTAACCCATCTCGCGGCGCCTCGTTGTACACGTAGTTGACCCCCTCGTCGGTGCCCAAATTCTCTATCTTAACCGTGGCCCCGAGCTCCTTCGCCAGATATGGCATCACGGCGCGGACGATGAGGTCCGCACCGCTACCGATGTCGTTCACTGATACCCAGATGAAAGTCTTGCCACGGTAGAACTCCTCGGCAGTCTGCACCTTGGGCCCTTGAGCGCAGGCGACGAATATGCCGAGGATCAGACTCAGGACAACCGCGAATGCCATCGACCGGGTCACGCAAGGTCTCATGATACTCCCTTCCTTTCCATCGATAGAACTGATTCACTCGATCGCCCTTGATTGCCTATCGCTTGTACTTACCCAATGTCTGTACGACGTAATCCGCGAACTGATTGTCGATGAGGTCCTTGAGGTCGACCTTTTGTGAAAGGAAGCCATTGGCGGCGTACCAGTCCTGATCCTGTGCAATGCTTTCGGCGTTCACATAGGCATCGGGGTTCAGCCCAGAAAACACTACCTTATCGTAGAGGTCCCGCTGCTTCAACGAGGTTCGCTTCATCATAATGCTGATGACCTCTTCGCGCGCCTTCGGATCCTTTTTTACAAAGGCGTCGTTGTAATCTCTGTAGGCCTTGATGTAAGCCAGAAGGAAGCGCTTACCTACATCCGCCCGCTCCTGAGCGAACTTGCCCGAGTAAATCAGGACGGCTACCTGATGATTGGGGTAGATCTCGTCAGTGCCTTTCCAGCGCACGTGCAGGCCCTGGTCGATGCCCATCGTCAGAAAGGGCTCCATCACAAACCCCGCGTCGACCGATTTCCCGGCGAAGGCGGCGTTCATGTCGGCGAAGCCTAGATCAACGATATTCACGTCTTTCCAGGTCAGACCGACTGTGTTCATCACAATGTCGAGTTCCGGATGATTCGCGGCGCCCGCCTTGCCTGCAGGTACTGCGACGTTCTTGCCCTTCAAATCCTCAACTTTTCTGATAGCGCCGCTATCCCAGAGGTCTTTCCTCACGACCAGCCAGATATAGCCCATGCCCGGCGGCACACTCGCTTTATCCGCCACTATCTTCATAGGGATGCCCCGCTGAACGGCATTGAAGAGACCGGGAGTGGCGCTCAAGCCAGCTATCTCGACTTCACCAGTAGCCAGCAACTGGATCATCTGCGGGGCCTGCGTGGCCCCCACCACGGTGAGATCGATGTTCTGCTCTTTGAAGTAGCCCTTCTCATCGCCGATAAAGTAGCCTGCATCCGAGGCCCGGCCCGCCGGGTCCACCGCGATCTTCACCGTTGCCGCCGTGGGCTTCGGTGCGGCCGCCGCCTTGGTGGGTGCAGGCGCCGCCTTGGTCGGTGCGGCCGCCGCCTTTGTCGGTGCAGCCGCTGCTTTGGTGGGCGCAGCCGCCGGCGCCTTTGTCGGCGCGGGCGCGGAAGTCGGTGTCGGCGTAGGCGCCGCGGCGCACGCAACCACGAGCGACAGAAGCAGGGCAAAGGTTACCGAGAGTCCCAGGGAGACCGATCGAGTACGATCCATTCTTTCACCTCCGAAGATGTGCGTTGAGATCGTCGCCGATGAACCAAGGGATCAAACCAAGTAATCGATTCGTCAGAAGATAGCGACTTAAGGAGTCACTTATGAATCCCACGCTACAATGCGGAGGCCCCACGGCGGGTATGGATAACTTAGCTACGGGTCGTTACTCTACGGTGAGCCGTTATCGGTAAAATAAGAGGCATAAGGTGCTGCGGTGAAAGCCTCTTAGCTACGCGCAATATAACATCTGGACAGTGGCTTGTCAATCCGTGGTGGTGCTCCTCCTCTCCTCTCCTCTACAAAAGGACGAAGGGTCTCGGCCTTCGAGCGCCGAGACCCTTCCCACCAGCTAAGACGACCGTTCGCTTCGTCGAGGCTGCCTCGCATGTTCGAAGCGAAGCGGAGAGTCTATTTTTTGTACTTGCCCAACGTCTGCACGGCGTAATCCGCGAACTGGTTGTCGATCACGTCTTTGAGGTCAACCTTCTGCGGGAGATAACCGTTGGCAGCGTACCAATCTTGATCTTTGGCGATGCTCTCGGCGTTAGCGTAGCCGTCGGGATTCAAGCCAGGGAATATGAGCTTGTCGTACTGATCACGCTGTTTGAGCGACGTGTTCTTCATCAGGATGTCGATGACCTCCTGACGTGCTTTCGGGTCTTTCTTCACAAAGGCGTCGTTATAATCGCGAACGCCCTTCAGGTAGGCGTTGTAGAATCTTTTGGCGACTTCGGTTCGCTCCTGAGCGAACTTGCCCGAGTAGATCGAGACGGCGACCTGGTGATTGGGGTAGATCTCGTCGCTGCCCTTCCAGCGCACGTACAGACCCTGCTCGAGGCCCATCGTGAGCAGCGGCTCCATCGGGAAGCCCGCGTCGACGGATTTTCCGGCGAAGGCGGCGTTCATATCGGCGAAGCCGAGGTCAACGATGTTTATGTCTTTGATGCTCAGGCCGACCGTCTGCAATAAGAGGTCGACCTCGACGTGATTGGCGGCGCCGCCCTTGCCAGCGTTCAGGGTGACGTTCTTGCCCTTCAAATCCTCGACTTTCCTGATGGCGCCGCTATCCCAGAGGTCTTTCCTCACCACGAGGGCGATGTAGCCCATTCCAGGGGACACGCTCGCCTTGTCGGCGACCACCTTGAGGGGGATGCCCCGGCCGATGGCGTTGAACAGGGCAGGACTGATGCTGCCACCGCCGGCCTCGATCTCGTTCGTCGCCAGCAACTGGACCATCTGAGGCGCCTGCGTGATGCCCAGCTCCTCGACCTGAATGTTCTGTTCTTTGAAGTAGCCTCTCTCGCGGGCGATGAAGTAGCCGGCATCGGAGGATCGACCGACGGGGTCAACCCCAAACTTCACCGAAGCCGCCGCGGGCTTTGGTGCGACCGCCGCCTTTGTCGGCGCCGGGGCCGCCTTGGTAGCCTCGGCCGCTACTGTGGGCGCGGCCGCCTTGGTGGGTGCAGCCGCCGGCGCCTTGGTCGGCGCAGGCGCGGATGTCGGTGTTGGCGTGGGCGCCGCGGCACACGCAACTAACAGCGATACGAGCAGGGCTGAGGTTACCACGAGACCAAAGGAGACTAATCGAGCACGATCCACTTTTCCACCTCCGAAGATGTGCGTTGAGATTATCGTCGACGACCCAGGGATCAATTCAAGCGATCGATTCGTCAGATAGCGACTTAGGTGTTACTTTGGGAATCCCACGCTACATTGCGGAGGCCCCACGGCGGGCACGGATAACTCAGCTACGGGTCGTTACTCTACGGTGAGCCGATATCGGCAAATTAAGAGGCATAAGGTGCTGCGGTGAAAGCCTCTTAGCTACGCGCAATATAACATCTGAACAATGGCTTGTCAATCCGTGTTGGTGCTCCTGTGGATGGTCTATGATCGCGAAGCGGCGCGATCAGCGGCGATTGTGGTGGTCCTTGCTTTTACGTTTCCGCTTGCGTTTCGGAGGCGCTGGAGACTGCGCGAGACGCTCCGCTTCGTCGATGGCCTTGGTCAGAATGCGCTCGGCAGAGCGGCCTCCAGGCGCTTTGCCGAGGTCGCCGATACCCACCACCGGCACCTCGATTCCATTGAGCGCGTCGACTGTGTCGCCCCTGACGACCCGATTCGGCTTCGGCTGGCCTCTCTTGTTCACGCCCTTGTGGACGATCTTGCCGCGCACGGTCACAGATTCCGTGACCCTGATGCCCCTCACACCTCGCGTATCGGAGGCAACAGCGATGGCAGCATTGATGTGGCCTTTGCGAGCGAGCTCCACGATCACGCGCTCGCCTGGTCCGGGGCCGCAGTCGCCGGCGTCGTCAGCCATCACCAACACTGTCTTGGCCCGGCTCCTCTCGACGGCCTCGACGATGTCCTTGGGCTCCGCTCTGGTCGGCGCGCCGGCCGTCGTGGCGATAGCTTCCGCTCCAGTGGCGGCCGCGACACGTGTGACGATGCGCACGGCCTTGGCGTCGCCGTCGGTGATAACAATCGTCGTCTTTAGCTGCCCCCTTCGGCGCGATGGTCGTGAGCGCTTATTGGTCGGTTCAGACCTTCGTTCGGGCTCTTTGCCCACGCTGATCCCTCCCTCTTTGGCCGCTTTCGTCAAGCGGCGGGTGGGGCACAGTGTCTGGTAGGCGATGCACGTTTCGTGCCAGGGTTGGCCTCAGTCACAATTACTTTCCTGGCACGGACCTTGCAGAGGCTTCGGTGCCTGATTTGATCCTGAGTACACGACTTTATGTAAACTATCATAAGAGGAGGTACGACAAGAATGCAGTACGGATTCACAACGCCAGGCGCGTGGGGACAGCCAATGCCCTGGGGACAGCCAATGCCAATGGGCTTTGGCTGCGCGCCCGGTCCAGGAATGACGCCTGGCTTCGCGGCGGGCGGCTTCGGCACGTCCGCCTGTCCGACCTGTGGCTACGGTGCGCCGGCCTGGCAAACGGGCTTTACGCCGATGGGGTACAATCCCGGCTTCGCCCCGTCTTTCTACCCGATGGCCCCGGGATGGGCGCAGGGCCCATGGGGTATGGCTGGCTGGGGCCTGGGCGGCTTGCGCAAGTGGGGCGGAACCTATTCCCCCCAGTACACATCCACAGGACTGCCGACAGATGAGGAGATCACGGAGATGATCTACGATGCCATCGACGTCGATCCGCTCATCCCTTACGACGCCGATATAAACATCGACGTCGAGGCGGGCGTCGTGACGCTCTCTGGCACCGTGCCCAACAAAGACATCAAGCACGCCGTTGGCGATGACTCATGGTGGGTGCCCGGCGTCGTCGACGTCAGGAACAACCTGACGGTCAGCGGGCGCAGAAGAGTTAAGGGCGCGCCAACCGAGGGCGAGACGGCACCGTCACCGGGGCCGATGCGCCGGCGACGCTAGCAGCGGTTTCCGGTTACTCTTAGATCCTCTCTCGTCGATCTCTTATAGCAGTTTGCAAAGGATTTTGGCTAGCGGAGCAGCCACCGATATGTCGAGCGTATGCAATGTAGCCATATCAAAATGCAAACTGCTATAGGAAATGCTGGAGCCGAGACCGCCGTATGTGCCAGGCCAAATTCGGGGAGGGGGAAAGGATATCGTAGGGGCGACCGGCCGGTCGCCCCTACGAAAGCAAACCGATTCAGGGCAGCCTCGGCTCGGCGGCGGCGTTCTGGCCGGCGATTCTGCCCGAGGTGAAGCACTCGCTGAGATTGCCTCCCAACTGGTAGAGGTGGCCAAAGAAAGAGCCAAGCTCGCCGACGGCGTAAAGGCGCGGGATCGGCTGGCCGAACGCGTCGATGACCTGTTGCCTGGCGTTGTGCACCGGGCCTCCCTGAGTATTCGTGATCATCGGCCAGACCTGCGCCGCATAAAATGGCGGCTGCACCAGCGGCATCATCGTGCCCGGAGGGCGATTGAACCTGTCCTTACCGGCCTCCACGCTGACGTTCCACTCGGCTACAGTCGCCGCTAACCGCTCGGCGTCCATCCTCCCCTCGTTCTCGGGGAAGCGCTCCCTGATGGCCTCCGCCAGCCCGGCGACGCTATCCGCTTTGACGATCCAGCCTTTCTCGATCTCTTGACTGTTATCTTCGCTCCACTCATATTCGTAGCCAGGGAAGGCCATCGGGCGGGCGATAGGGCCAGCCTCCCGGCCCTTCTCATCAAAGAGCATATAAGAAGGAATGCGCGGGTAACCTGGCAGATCGGGATCGAAGATCTCCATCGGGCGATATCCAGTATCCTGCGGCGCCGGCGGATACTCGTCCATGTATCTCGAACCCAGCTTGTCGACCACGACCCACGGCATCTTTCGTTTAGGGTTGCGATAGCCCGGAATCGAGTGCCGGTAGGCGATGGGGGAATCGGGTGTCTTGAAGCCGTAGGAGCCGTGAAGGAGCCACATGTGCCACAGCGCCGCGCCCACCTTTTGCGCCATGAGAATGCCGTCCCCTGTGTGCGTGAGTGGACCCATCGAGTAAAATGGAATGCCCTGCAGGTATTGCTTTTTAAGCCAGTCGTTCTGCTCGAAGCCGCCGGTGGCGAGGATCACGGCTTGACGGGCACGGATGGCGAGTTCTTGTCCGTCTTTTTCGACGATTGCGCCGACCACAGCCCCCGAATCGTCGGTCTCCAAACGACGGGCCGGCGTGGAGAGCATCGCCTTTATGCCTCGGGACTCGACGTTGTCGACGGTCACTTTGATAAGATTCACCCCCGCGAGCTTGTTGCGGCAGAGCAGCCAGTCGAAGCCGTCGAAGCCGGGGACCCTGGGCACTCGAATGCTGTACCAGGTTTCCTGGCCGGGATAGGGATAGCTGCCCTGTTGGCCAGGCACCCTCCTGACCTCGGCGCCGTCGATGGCCCCCAGTTCGCGGATGAAGGCCTCGTTTCCCGCGAGGGCCTCGGCGAAAGTGCGAATGATGTCGGTTTCCATTCGCCCACCCGAGATGGCCGTGAGGTACTGGAAGGCCGCCTCCGCGTCCGCCGCGCACAGGATCTGCCCGCCGGCGAAGATCGAGCATCCGCCCGGGTACTGGTTCTTCTCGACGATGAGCACGTCGGCTCCGCCGTCTCGGGCTATGACAGCCGCCACGCCGCCAGCCAGTCCATAGCCGACGACGAGCACATCAGTTTCAATATCCCAAGCTTGTCGCATAGAAACCTCCTAAGCACATGAAAGCATCTCGACGAACGCTTCGATGCGGTTATCGGTTTGTTCGACCGATTCGCCGCGTCCCAGGGCATCGCTGAAAATGGTCATGCAGGGGATGTCGCTTTCCTTCTGCACGATGTCGCAGACCAGGCGCGCAACCGCCGACTGGAAGTTGCACCCCCATTGATAGCCGAAGATCAGCCCGTCGGCGCGCGACTGCTTGACCTGATCGACCACCCAGCGCGCGCGCTCCTCGGTGGGCAGATCGTAGGGCTCCAATAGAGTGCCGCGAGCATAGTTCCCGTAGGGATCGCCCTCCTCGTGCACGTCAGGCATCCAGACGTAGCTCCAGCGATCGTCGGCGCCGACGAGGACACCGCCGGCGCTATCCAGCTTGTGCAGATTCGGATCGAAGCAGGAGCCACACTTGAAAACCCGCACCGGACGCGCGGCTAGCTCGGCGCCGCTCTGCGATCTGGCGACCCTCTCGCGCACCTCATCGCGCATCTGTGCGAGCACGTGCTCGGCGGCGACCGGATCGGCATCACAGTCTTTGCCCATCGCGAGGATGCCGTAGAACATGGCGCTGCCGGTGGGCGGAACTGCGGCCGATCTGAATAGCTCGACGATCTCACGGGTCAGCCCGCGAATCCGATTGTGAGCGCGAATCTGAGCCCGAAACTCTTCGTCTGTCGTCGTCCGGCCGGTCACCTCATCCAGCTTCGCTATCAAACGCCGGATGCCGGCGGCCACGTAGTCCACGGCCCAGCTCTTGTGGCGCTCATAGTTTGGCGGATAATCCACCAGCAAGCTCTCGGTTTTCAGCGGATTGGAGCGGTGGGATTCGACGAGGAAGGTCACGTCCGAACAGCGCGTGCGCGTGTAGGGCGCCAGTAACGAGACCGGCACGACACCGTTACGAATCGCCGTGTGGCATGTAACCTGACGACAGGTCTCGTAAGCAACCACGCGGTTCCCTTCCTCGTGAATATCGGCTTTTTTCCAGTCCTTGTTCCGCAGGTTCAGCCCCTCGGCCACGTAGTAGCACGCCAGGGTCGTCATATCGCCCGGTCGCAGCGGAACCACGTCGGCCGCGTAGTAAGGCTCTAGCGTCTGTCCACCCTGCACGTAAATCAGAGGCTTTCCCTGCTGCCGCAGCTTCTCCACCCTGAACCGTCGTGAGATAACCAGATAATTCAGCTTGAGGCCGCTGATCAGATCGACGTAATAGGGCAAGCGCTGCGGCGAATTCGGGTTGCTGGTAAACACGAAGGGGAACTTGCGCGGGCCCTCGTCAGTCATAAACTCCCAGATTTCCTCTGGCGAAACCGTTGTGCCGTCCCGAAGAGGCAGCGGACCTGTCGCGAGAAACTGCTCCTTGATCTCTTGCGGATAATAAAGCAGGTCGTTCTTGACCACCATCGGATAGATATCCGGCATTGCCTTGCCCCCTTTCCTAACCAGAAAGCGCCGACCTGGCGGCGCATCAGCTACGCGGCGTAGGAGAGCATCTCGACAAAGGCCGCGATGCGATTTTGGGTTTGTTCGGTCGATTCACCACGCCCCAGCTCGTCGAGACTGAGGGTGGTCGCGGGGATATCGGTTTCCTTCTGCACTATGTCGCAAACCATACGCGCGACGGCTGACTGGAAGTTGCACCCCCACTGGTAACCGAAGATCAGACCCTCGGCTCGCGACATCCTGACCTGATCGACGATCCAGGCCGCGCGGTCCTCCGTGGGAAGATCGTACGGCGCCGACAGGGTCGTCCTGGCATAGTTCGCGAAGATATCGCCTTCCTCCTCTACGTCTGGCGTCGAGATATCGCTCCACCAGTCATCGGCGCTGACGAGCGCGCCTCCTGCCCGGTCCAGCGCGTGAAAGTTTATGGCGATGCACGAGCCACACTTAAATATGCGGGCAGGCCGCTCGGCCAATTCCCCACCCTTCAAAGGCACCGCCGTTCGCTCCCGCACCTCATCACGCAATTGTGTCAGTACGTGCTCCGCCGCCACCGGATCGCCATCGCAATCCTTGCCCAGCGCGAGAATGCGGTAGACCAGCACGCTGGACGCAGGCGGAACAGGCGCGGCCCTCCAGACCTCGATCGTCTCGCGCGCCAGGCGCCGAACGCGGTTGTAGGCGCCTATCTGCCGGCGGAAATCATCGGCCGTCGTCGTCTTGCCCGAAATGGCGTCAATTCTGGCGATCAATTGTCGGATGTTCTCGGCCACGTACTCCACGGCCCACGTCTTGTCAGGCGCGTAGTTGGTAGGATAGTCCACGAGGAAACAGTCAACCTTCCTCGAGCTGTCGCGATGGGACTCGACGAGGAAGGTCGCGTCCGAGCAGCGCACCCGCGTGTAAGGGGCGACCAGATCCACCGGCACCACGTTGTTGCGGATCGCCGCGTGGGTGGTGATCTGATGGCAGGCCTCCATCGAGACGGTGCGGCTTCCTTCCTCGCGGATGTCTATCTTCTTCCAATCCTTGTTCCGAATGTCCAGGCCTTCGGCCACGTAGTAGCACGCCAGCTCCGTCATATCGCCGGGCCGCAGGGGAAGAGCATCGGCGGCGTAATAAGGCTCCAGCGGCTGGCCACCCTGCACCAGCACCAGAGGCTTGCCTAGTTTTCGCATCTTCTCCACCCTGAAGCGCCGCGAAATGATCATGTAGTAAAGCTTGATGCTGCCGATCAGATCGACGTAGTAGGGCAGGCGCTGCGGAGAGTTGGGATTGCTGGTGAACATGTAGGGGAACCTGCGCGGTCCCTCGTCGGTCATAAACTCCCAGATTTCCTCCGGCGACGCCCGCGTCCCGTCCCGAAAGGGCAGCGGGCCGGTGGCCAGAAACCGCTCTTTGATCTCTTCAGGGTAGAGCAGCAGGCCGTCTCTCTCCACCATGCTGTAGCTCTCTAGCATGCCGCCGCCTCCTTTTCCTCTCGCTGCATGTAAATCACGTCGATGAAGCTCTCCACACGCGTCCGCAGCGCCTCCACATCGGACGGAGAGTATTCGGTGTGTATCTCGAGGAAAGGCACGCCGAGCTTTTCCTGCATATATTTCATCGTGGCATTGGCCTTGAAGGTGAACGGGTCGCAGAAGCGCAGCGTGTGGTAGATCATGCCCTCTGCCCGGTGCTCTTTGGCCAGTTGGACCATCGTCGTGAAGCGCTTGTCTTCGTCCAATGGCAAGAGGCACGGCAGGGAGGCGCACGGGATGCGATCGAGGTAGGCATCGGCGAGGCCATCCAGCGAGTGGTCGTGCACCATCAGCTCCTTGTGGAAGCGCAAGCCGGTGCAGAGATCGTCGACGACGATCCGGCCCCCCAGTTGCTCGATGAGGTCGATGATCTTTGTGTCCCCTGGCGCCAGTATGCTGCCAGAAACGAAGATGCGCGGTCGGTTATTAGGCTTAGCCGTCTCTCCCACCGACTCGACCTCGGTCAGAAGGTCCTTCAACAGCGACAGATATTGCCGGCGATCCAGGTAGAAACCTGCCTGGACCACATCGAATATGTCACGCCAACTGATCGGCGATGCATCCCGCGATTGACGCGCGTAGAGCTCGAGGATGGCTTCACGAATCTGCCGATACAATTCTATCGACTCGCTCAGTCGCCCAGGCTCAAGCGTGCGCCCAGTCATCGCCTCGACCTGTCGGACGAAGTCGGCCATCTCGTGCCTGAAGAACACCCTGCCCTCGGGCAGGTAGAAGTTGCGGGGCACTCCCAGGGCCACCACTTCTGGCTTGAAGTAGTATTTCACTAGCTCCGACAGTCGGAACATCTGGATGCACGTGCCGGCCACCGCGACGAAGTCCGAGTTCTGCACGTAGGGGTCCTTCCCGTCGGCGAAAAGCCCCACGGATTCCCTGATGAACACGCAGTTGTTCGTCGACACGTAGCGTGCGCCCAGGTCGACGAGTGTCTCATCGCCCCCACGCCCCAGCCGCACGGGAATCAGTCCCAACGCGTCGATTATCTCTTCGGGTATGTAGCAGCAGAAATAGCCCAGCACTTTCTCGCCTCTGGCCCTCGCCTCTATCAGCTCGCTCGGCCGACGCTCTACTGCCTGACGGATGCGTTCCAATGTTTTCATCCTCGCGCTGCCCTGCCTTTCGCGATAATTGCCGCGCCGATCGCGCCGACGAGCTGTGGATCGCCCGGCAGGCCAATCGGCGCGATACCCAGAAGCTCCCCGACGACAGATTGCATGCCGACATTCTTGCCCACGCCGCCGGTGAAGGCCAGCTCCGACTCGACACCCACGCGCGAAAGCAATCCGGCTACACGCCGTCCGACGGAATAGTGGACCCCGGCGACGATGTTCTCGGGTTTTTCGCCCCTGGCCATCAGGCTGATGCACTCCGATTCGGCGAAGATGGTGCAGGTGCTGCTCACCGGAACCCGTTCGGTCGCCGTGTTGCACAACTGGCCCAGCTCCGCGACCTCTACCTCGAATACTTTTGCGACCACTTCCAGGAAGCGGCCGGTGCCGGCGGCGCACTTGTCATTCAGGACGAAGTTGACCACCTGTCCTCTTTCCCCAACACGTATCGCCTTGCAATCCTGTCCGCCGATGTCGAGCACCGTCCTCACTTTGGGGTTCAGGTAGTACGCTCCCATGGCGTGGCAGGTTATCTCGGTGGTCGTGCCGTTGGCGAACGGGGCGACAATACGCCCATAGCCAGTGGCCACGGTGAATCGAACATCGTCAGAGCGCAGATTTGCCTTTTCCAGGGCCTGTTCGAGGGCCATTCGTCCGCTCCGCTCGGAGCTAACCCTCGTAGGCACCACCGCGTGGGACAGAATGTCCCGATCGTTCATAATGACCGCCTTGGCGGCCACGGACCCAATGTCTACTCCCGCAAAAGCTCCCACAGACACTTCCCTCCTCACAACATCGTCTATTTTTTCGCCGTCGAACCTGCCTACTGGTATCGGCCAAGTTGCTGGATCGCGTAATCTACGTACTGGCTATCGACGAAATCCTCGGGCTTTGGCTTCTCTTTGATCTGCCCGGTTTGCAAGAGCCAGTCCACCTGTTGCATCAGGCTGTCCATGTTGAGATAGCCGTCAGGGTTCAGCCCGGGAGGCGCTATCTTTTCCCATAGGGCGGCGTCCTTCATCGTCGTCGCCTGAACGAGCATCCTGATTATCTCGGACTTGCTCTTGTTCTTCATAAAGGCGTCGTTGTAATCCCTGGCGCCCTTGATGTAGGCGATCATGAAGCGCCTGGCTACGTCGGGCTTTTCCTTCATAAACGCCTCTGAATACGATATCCCCGTGAGTTGGTGATCGGGGGTCGCCTCGTCGAAGCCCAGAACACGAACGGCGACGCCCGCCTCAATGGCCTTGACGACCGTTGGCTCCGACACCACCCCAGCGTCGATGCTGCCTCCGGCAAACGCCGCTGGCATATCGGTGATCTTGAGATCGACCAGGTCGACGTCGTCCATCGTGAGCCCGACCGTCTTAAGCGCAGTATAAAGATTGTAGCCGTTGACGCTGGCCTTGGCAGGTGGCGCGATGGCAACCTTCATGCCCTTCAGGTCAGAAAGGCCTTTGTACTTTCCCTGATCCACCAGGTCTTTGCGCACCAGGAGGGCGATGAAACCGTTACCTTTCGACAATCTTCCCTTGTCGGCGACGCCCTTCACGCGGACGCCTCGCGCCAGCGCGTTGTAGAAAGCGGCGCTGCCCATCACTCCGGCCACTTCTAACTGGCCTGTCGACAGGGCAGGCACCATCTCTCCCGCCGCGCTGAACGGCTCGAACTGAAACTGGATACCTTGCTCTTTGAAGTAGCCCCTGCCATCGGCGATAAAAAGGCTCGCGTCAGAGGCCCCCCCTTGCAGCCCAACGCGCACGACGGCGAGGTCTTTGGGGGCCGAAGCAGCAGCAGCGGGGGTGGCGGACTCTGTCGCCGGCGTCGCCGCCTTCTCCTGTTGTTCCACCTTGGCAGCCGCCGTCGGCTTCGGCTGCTCGGAGGACGGCTTCGCCTTTTCGACGGGCGGCGCAGACTGCGTACAGCCTGCCAGACCCAGAGTTAAAGCCACGACAGCGATAACGCCTGTGAGGATCAGGTAGTTTCTGCTCATCGCCACTCCTTTGCGCACAAAACCTATGTGTACTAGCCCTGCACCTGATAGAGGCTAACGACAGTTTGAACCGCCGAACCTCGACAGTGACGTCCTGTGGGCGATAATCGATCGGGAGAATCTCGCGCCGTGGTGCGGATTCCGTGGCAGGCACAAAGATAGCATTAATTCATTAACCATCATTGCTGCGACGATGCAGATAACGTTGCCGTCGTGGCAACCCAAACAAGAGGATTTCTCCTGCGGACAATGTGCGTTATACAAGAGAATATAGTACCTTATGGAATGCTTGTCAACATGATGAACTTGTCATATGAATGAAAGCGGGCAGTTTCTAAACCGAACGTCGACCCGTTAACGCTACCAAGAAAGCGCCGATCTGGCGGCGCATCTGTTACGCGGCGTAGGAGAGCATCTCGACGAAAGCCGCGATGCGATTTTGGGTTTGTTCGGTCGATTCGCCACGTCCCAGCTCGTCGAGGCTGAGGGTTGTCGTGGGAATGCCGGCTTCCTTCTGCACGATGTCACAGACCATGCGTGCAACCGCCGATTGAAAGTTACATCCCCACTGATAACCGAAGATCAGCCCCTCGGCTCGCGACTGCCTGATCTGGTCCAGGATCCAACGCGCTCGCTTCTCGGTTGGAAGCTCGTAGGGCGCTGATAGCGTCGCGCGGGCATAATTCTCGAATATGTCGCCTTCCTCTTCGACGTCTGGTATCGAAACATCGCTCCAGCCGTCGTCGGCGCTGACGAGCGCGCCTCCCGCACGGTCCAGCGCGTGAAGGTTCAGGACGACGCACGAGCCGCACTTGAATATACGCGCCGGCCGCTCCGCCAGTTCTCCACCCTTCAAAGGGATCGCCGTTCTCTCCCGTACCTCATCCCGGAATTGTGTGAAAATGTGCTCGGTGGCCACCGGATCGCCATCGCAATCCTTGCCTAGCGCGAAAAGACGGAACAACAGCACGCTGGCAGCCGGAGGAACAGGCGCGGACCTCCAAGCCTCGACCGTCTCCCGTGCCAGGCGGCGAATGCGGTTGTAAGCGCGAACCTGCCGGCGGAAATCGTCCGCCGTCGTCGTCCTACCCGAAACGGCGTCTGTCCTCGCGATCAATCGCCGGACGTTCTCGGCGACGTACTCCACGGCCCACGTCTTGTCAGATATATAGTTAGTAGGGTAGTCCACGAGAAAAGTGTCGACCTTCCTGGGGCTATCACGGTGGGCCTCGGCGAGGAAAGTCACGTCGGAGCAGCGCGCGCGTGTGTAAGGCGCGATCAGGTCCACCGGCACCACGTCGTTGC
Source organism: Chloroflexota bacterium (assembly GCA_016189905.1). Taxonomy (GTDB): domain Bacteria; phylum Chloroflexota; class UBA6077; order FW602-bin22; family JACPRP01; genus JACPRP01. The sequence continues at coordinate 51,125 of JACPRP010000040.1, forward strand.
GGATCGCCGCGTGGGCGGTGATCTGGTGGCAGGCCTCCATCGACACGGTACGGCTCCCCTCCTCGCGGATGTCTATCACCTTCCAATCCTTGTTCCGGATATCCATTCCCTCGGCGACGTAGTAGCACGCGAGTTCCGTCACGTCGCCGGGCCGCAGGGGAAGAGCATCGGCGGCGTAATAAGGCTCCAGCGGCTGGCCACCCTGCACCAGCACCAGGGGCTTCCCCTGTTTTCGCAGCCGCTCTACCCTGAAGCGCCGCGAGACGATCAGGTAGTAGAGCTTGATGCTGCCGATCAGATCGACGTAGTAGGGCAGGCGCTGTGGGGAGTTGGGATTGCTGGTGAAGATGTAGGGGAACCTGCGCGGTCCCTCGTCGGTCATAAACTCCCAGATTTCCTCCGGCGACGCCTGCGTTCCATCCCGAAAGGGCAGCGGGCCGGTGGCCAGAAACCGCTCCTTGATCTCTTCAGGGTAGAGGAGCAGGCCATCCCGCTCCACCATTCTATGGCTCTCTAGCATGCCGCCGCCTCCTTATACGGCTTCTTAATGACGCCGCTGTCATCCAACTCCTTCATTATGCGCATATCGATAGTGTACTATCGAAATAGCTCTGGTGATCTGCTTGTCAGGCATCGATCAGGGGCCCTTCAAGAACCCTATGCTACGCTGCGGAGGCCCAAATAGGGGGCATCGGTAACACCACCTTTGGTGTTGTCCATTCGCCACGATGAGGCAGAGATCACAAGCCCAAGAGAAAAGGCAGGACTAGTTGTCTCGAAAGCATTTGGACTAGGCGGAATATAGCATCTGTCCGGTTGATTGTCAACGATCTGAGTCTTGAAACGATCTGAGTTTTGAAAACAGGAAAACAGGACCTTCATGAAAACAGGACCTTCGTATTGACAAGCATACTATAAGATACTATATTCCGCATGGACTACGCGTCGTCCGTAAGAGAAGCCCTCTTGATGGTTGCCAACGTCGGCAAAATCTAGCGGGTTGTAAGAGAACTGCGCAACAGCGGCCGTCGCCTGCACTTCCACAGCTAGGGAATCCATTATTTACGTGGTTCTGAATCTACGTGGTTCTGACAATCGAACCGCGTGTCACACTTGTCGTAGAGAACAAACGCAACACAGGCACATTCGGTAAGCCTATCGATATTATTGAAATCCCACAGGCGAGAAGGGAGCTCAGCATGGTGAACGCGCAACGTAAGACAATTGCACTGGAACTAGGTGGAGAGGGATTATGATGGAACGACGGATACTGAAACCATTAGCAATCATCGCCGTTTTGGGTCTTGCCCTGGGGTTGGCGATCGGATGCACGCAGGCATCCACCGTGGCTACCCCTCAGGAGTTCTACCGAGGGAAGACTATCAATTGGATAGTTTCCAGCGTTCCGGGCGCCGACACGGATCTCCTGGCGAGGGCGCTCGCCATTCATCTGAGTAAGGAGACCGGGGCGACAGTGAAAGTCGAGAACATGAACACCGACGAGGGTCTCAACTATGTGTACGCCGAGGCCAAACGGGACGGCCTGACCATGGTGATCAACAGCACTGTCGCTATCATCGCAAACGATATTCAGAAGGCCCCCGGGGTTCTCTACGAGACCGAGAAGTACAACTTCGTCGCCGACGTTAACCCTTCGGGGACCGTGATGCAGCTATCTGTCAAGAGTCCTCATAAGACCCTGGAGGCGCTACGCCAGGCCAAAGGCTTGAAGGGAGGCGGGACATCGGCCAAAGGTGCTCTCGTGACAGGCGCCGCCGTGATGACCGAAATCCTCGGGCTGGACGCGAAAGTTATTACCGGTTACAAAGGGAAGAGAGAGCTCACGCTGGCCCTTGGGCGGGGTGAGGTAGACTTCATGGTCACATCGGACAGCATGGCCCAGAAGGATGCAGACGATGGCTTTATCGTAAACCTGTTTTCCGTAACCGACAAGCGAAGCGCGGTAGTCCCCGACCTGCCGACGATCTTCGAGCTTGGAGTAAAGATCCCGAAAGAGCTAGACGCCGCACATAAATTCATAACCGGCAGCGGGACATCCACCCTCCTCCCGCCAGAGGTGCCGCAGGACAGGGTTGACTATTTGCGCAATGTGTTCTTGAAGATGAGCGACAGCAAGGACGTGCAGAACGACGTGGCGAAGATCTCGCCAGTATGGACCCCTTTCGTATCAGGCAAAGAGATGCAGGAAAGAATGATTGCCATCAAGGGAAACAAGGATCTCGCGGATCAACTGGACGCGATATTCGCCAAGTACAAGGCAACCCAGTGATCCATAAAGCTGAGCGCCAACTTGGCGAGGCTTTCTCTAAGGTAAGGGCCCTGGGGCGCGTTCAACACGGAGACGCGGAGACACGGAGAGTTTTTGTGGGCCTGCCTGGCGAGGCTTTCTTTGAGGATGGGTTGGGACCCGCAAGCGGGAGGGGCTAAGCGCCTCTATCAGGTCGAGCTGCCGTACGATCGCCAATCTGGTAGGGGCAAAGCATTCGCGCTATTGCTTTATAGAATGCTTCGATAATACGACGCGAGCGAATGCTTTGCCCTCTCCGCACCTCTACTTGGCGGCGCTGTACTTTGTCACCAGGTCCTCCAGTTGTTTCGACAGGTTCTGGTTCGTCTTCAGGCCGACCATCTTGGCCTGGAGCTCCTTGCCTGACATAAACGGCGCCCAGACGTCCGTTGCCTTGGCCATATCTTTCTGCAGCTCAGGATCATTGACTGCGCGGGATATAGCAAGTATACTAACTGGCCGAACGTTTGTCAACACGCTTTTCGCCGGGGTTGGGGCAACAACGGATGTGGCAACGGATCCCTTCCAGGATGGCCGCGCCCGTTTATAGGTGAGAAGGGCGCGGCCGAAAACGGATTTGTGTCTTTTCCGCGTCTCCGTGCTCGCCCGTCCCTTCTCGACTGCAGACGCCTATAGCAGTTTGCAAAGGATTCTGGCTAGCGGAGCAGCCACCGATATACCGAGCGTATGCAATGTAGCCATATCAAAATGCAAACTGCTATAGCTCAGCGGCAAGCCACGATCCAGACGTGCTCGACGTTGTGGGAGCGATGGGAGTATCGTTGGCTGCTGACGCGGTATCTCTTGTAGGGCAGGCTGACGCTCGTAACTTCTCCACGGCGCTCGAGCGCCTCTAACAACGCCTCCAGCGGAATGATGCCATCGGTGCTATAGCTGACCAGGACAAACCTGGCGTCGATGGTGAAAATCAGCTCGGTGAAGGCGGCGAGCGCGGTCGCCCGATAATTGTAGGGAGACCGCCGCGCGGTTCGCCAGTCGGTGCGGATAGCCGATTTGTTAACCGTCCGCCCATCGATCAGAACGTGCTCGTCGACGGGGGGCTTGTCCCACAGAGCGACCGTATTGAGCAGATGATAGTTGCTGCCATACGGGTGCTGGTTATACGGGGGATCGACGTAGGCGATATCGCAGGAGACTTCTCGAGCCAGTCGTTGCGCGTCGACCATCGTGACGACGTTAACCTGACCGTTGTCGAACAGCACCGGTGGCCGAACGGCGATGTCGCTGAGTATGCGATAGAGAGCTGTCCGGGTCTGTCCGCCCCAGCCGTTGTGATACGCCTTGAAAACCCCGCTGGTATTGCTCACATAGCTGACCGCGTAGAGTAAAGGAGCGAGCAGGTAAGCCCGTTCGTACGTCGTGAGCGATCCTGCTTCCTCCCATTCGGCTATCTTGGTGCGCATGGCATCGATCGCCGTGCCATTGTGGTGGGTGAAAAACATCCGCTCGCGGTGCGGGTCCGGCTTCTCATCATCCTCTGGGCAGTAGTGACGGGTGACGTACCCCTCGATGGGTGGCAGGTTGTTCAATACCTCAAAAGCGGCTTGATAGCCGCCGAGCGCCTCGAAGGGCGGTGGCTGATTGCAGCCGACGCAGGCCGTATTGATGTCGCGGGAGTAGGGCTCCCAGTCGTTGGTCGTCACGGCAAAGCCCAGCGTCTTGGCCAGACGGGAAACGACGCCGCTGCCCGCGAAGAAATCGACGAAGTGCCCTCCCGCCAGCCCGGTCTGGCGCACCGCCTGGGCGATCAATGGTAGGAGCTTACGCTTGTTGCCGATGTAGGGAATCAATTGACTGTAAAGATATTCATCCGTCCTCGCCGCCGCGTGTAACCGAGGGATGTGTCGCACGGGGGGGAAACACGTCTTCAACCCTGCGCCTCCAGCTTTTCTACTGGCTAATTCTATCACGAAAACGCTTTACAACAAGCCAGAAAACGTGTAACATATCGCCTGCACGAGCGCTCGTTCATCCAGGTCAGTTGAGGTAGACAAATGAACAACATTCCCCCGGTGGATGAGCCGGCAACATCAAGCTCCGGCTCGGCGGTGGCAATGCCCCTCGATAGCTCGACCACGGCCCAGGCTTCCGAAGAAATGAACCGCAAGATCATTCTAGGCGTCGTCAATACATCCCACCTGCTGAATCACACCAACTCTGGGTTAGGATCGGTCTTGTTCCCGGTGATGATGCAGTCAATGGGCTTCGACTTTCTCCAACTGGGGCTGATAACGAGCGTGAACAATGTGGCGGCCCAGGGAATGCAGGTTGTCTATGGCCTGCTGGCCCAGTATTTCCGTCGTTCGATGCTTCTGGGCTCAGCCAGCTTCATCGTGGGGCTTGCCGGCGTCATCACTGGATTCACTCAGACTTACTTGCAGTTGCTCATGGTGCGCGTGTTCGCCGGCGTTGGCTCGAGCGCCCAGCATCCGCTGGGCGCGGCTATTCTGACCACCACGTTTCGCGGGGCGAGAGGCCAGGTGCTTGGCGCGCATCACACGTTTGGCAACGTCGGGTCATTGATCGCGCCCCTGCTGGCCGTAGCCTTGCTCACCTTCTTCGATTGGCGCATGGTGTGGATTATCGTCGGCATCCCCAGCGTGCTGATGGCCTTCGCCTATATCTTCTTCCGCGATGCCGTCTCGAACCCCACTGGCTCCAAGAAGGCCGCCGCTAAGATCGGACTGAGCAGCTATCTCACCTGCCTCAAGAACCGTGAGGTAATGGTCGTTTCCGCGATCCAGATGGTGGGTGCGGCTGGGCGCGGCACCGGCATCAATAACACTTATTTCGTTCCGTTTTTTATCGTGGCGCTGCGGGTCGACACGCAGACGGCCGGTCTGCTTTTGGCGGTGCTGCAGCTTGGCGGCATTGCTGGTCCAATCGGCATCGGCTGGCTTGCCGATCGCTTCGATCGCCGGCTCGTGATCTGCAGCGTTCTGCTGCTATCGACTATGACCACGGTATCGCTGGTCTTGCACTCGCAGATCAGCGTAGCGTTGTTCCTCAATCTGCTGGTCTATGGCGCTGTGGTCAACGCGCGCGGATCGGTCACGCAGGCGATGATAGCCGACGCCGTGCCCGACGAGCACGCGGACGCGGCGTTCAGCCTCTACTATTTCATCGGCTTCATCTCGGCGCCGATCTGGACGGTGCTCACGGGCTACCTGGTGGACACGCGCGGCTTCACCACGGCGTTTGTGACCATCAGCGTGACATATCTGCTGGGGCTGATCCTCATCGCGCTGCTGGCGCCCAAGCGGAAGAGGACCGTCGGGGTGGCGTGAAGGGAGACACAGAGCAGGCGAATCAGCTTAATACGCTGCAGAAGAAATTCGGTAGGGTCAGTGACAAGGGTTACTCGATTTCACGAGAGCGTCTGCTTCGACATGCTTTTCGGACAGTGTATGGCAGTGGGGACCCCGTCACGCCGAAACTGAACCTCGGAGACCAACGGCGGAGACTCGGTCTTGCGCTCGTCGATAGCCTTGATGAACGCGTCCACCACGGCGGCATCGAACTGGCTGCCTGCCCCGGCCCGCAATTCGCCGATGGCGTAATCCCTGGTCAACGCCTTGCGGTACGGGCGGTCCGAGACCATGGCATCAAAGGCATCGACGACCGCGATTATCGCCGAAAGCCTCGAAGTCCCGCAGTCAAGCCCATCTGGATACCCGCTGCCATCTGGGCGCTCGTGGTGGGAGCGAATGATCGGGATGGTCTCGGCGAGCGTGGGCACGTGCTTCAAAATACTCTCCGCCAGCGCGGGGTGGCGCCTGACGAGTTCCCTCTCCTCCTCGGTCAATGGACCATCCTTGCCGAGCACGTTCTCGGGGATGCCGATCTTGCCGATATCGTGAAACAGGGCGGCGAGCTCCAGGGTATTGAGATCGTCGGGCGGCAGCCCCATCCGCGTCCCGGTCGCGATGGCGAGGTCGCGGACGCGCTCTGAATGGCCCCGCGTATACGGGTCTTTGGCTTCGACGGTTGCGACCAGGACGGCGATGGTGCTGAGATAGGCGCTATGGACCTGCTTGTAAAGCGCAGCGCTGTGGATTCCGGCGGCGGCCTGCTCCGCGAAGGTCTCTAGCACGGTCAGCTCGCTGTTCGAGAAAACGTGGGGCTCAATGAAAGTTACATCCAGCACCCCGACAACCTCATCGCCGACGGAGAGCGGCAGACAGGCCGCGGCGACCACGCCTTCTTCGGCGGCCGCCCGGCTCAAGAGATCGCTGTTGGCGATGTCTCCATCCAAGACGAAGCGGCGTCTTTCGTTGATGGCCCTAAACGCCGGACCGTTCAGGGAAAGCTCTGGCGCCTGAGCATAGCTTTCGCGCAAGCCTGATTGGCAGCCCAGGCTTAGCGTCTTTCGCCCCCTGTCATACACGAACACAGCCACGCCATGCGCCCGCATCAGGGCTCTCACGCTTTCGACGACGTATGCGAGCATCTCACGAAGCTCAACCGTACCATTTAGCACCAAGCCGGTACGATAGAAGGCGTCCATCTCCTCGATGCGCCGCTGCAGATTGGCATTGGCTTCCGCTAGTCTGGCATTCACCTCGGTAAGCTCGGCGTTGCGGGCGAGGACGTTCTTCGTCTGAGCGATATACATCCGCGTGGAGACCCACGGCATTAACAGCGGCAACAAGAATGCGAGGAGCCCCGGCCATCCCATCGACTGGAAGCCCAATGCCGCCATCAAGCTGATCGCGGCTACCGTGACATAGTGAAGGCCCAGCCACCGATGATTTTCGTCGAAGACCTTGCGGAAGCTGGTCGCCGTCGACAGGCTTACGGCAAGAGAGACCAATACTGTGTTGGCGAGAAAGTAAGCTATCGCCGCGGCCGCGGAAGGAATAGCGGCGGACTGGATGTTTTGCACTGACCAGGCCCCGCCTGTCAACGCGTAAACCCCGCCCGCGATGGCCGCCGAAATCGTGAATACGCTGGCGTTGAAGATGATCTTGTACCAGACCCTGCGGACTGGATACAGGGCATACGTGAGCGCGCTGCCAAGGTTCGCTACGACAGCGCCGAAAGGGCCAAACAGGAGTAGCGCAATGAAGGAGATCGCGAAGGCGAGGGAAACGCTGCTGCTCGTAAAGAGAGGCACGGAGATCGTTTGGGCCAGGGCGCCCAGGGATACCAGGACGATCAGCACCTCGACCCTCTCGCCCGGGGCCTTACTCAGCCATCCATAGGACAGTCCGAGAAGACCACCTAAGCCGACTAGCGTGATATAGGCCTTCGTCGCACCGTTCACTGCCCTGCTCCTTTCTACGTGAGTTCCGGTTGGCCATCGCCGCGCGCTAAGAACACCGATGCTATACTTCCAGTTCCTGGTACAAAATCAGCACGTGTAGCGGCGAAACGGTTTCACCGCAAAGAGCGCAAAGAACGCAAAGAAACCAATAGACGGTTCGAATCGGGAGGGCCCCTGGATTCCCGTCCTTCTCCGGAAGGACGGGAATGACGGAGCCGCTTTTCCACCAGCTACGTGTTATCCCAAATCGCTTTAGTAAGCACTCAACAACGAGCTCCAGGATGCGCTATCCCGGCCAATGCTGTCCCGCGTCAGGTTAATCCCAGGTCACGTTATCCCAGGTCACATTATCCCAGGTCACATTGTCCCAGGTCACATTGTCCCAGGTCACGTTGTCCCAGGTCACGTTGTCCCAGGTCACGTTGTCCCAGGTCACGTTATCCCAGGTCACATTATCCCAGGTCACGTTGTCCCAAGTCACGTTGTCCCAGGTCACGTTATCCCAGGTCACGTTGTCCCAGGTCACGTTGTCCCAGGTGACATTATCCCAGGTCACGTTATCCCAGGTGACGTTCGACCACGCTGTTCCGCGTGAATCGACCCCGCCGTTGTAGCTCAGGTCTTTCCAGACTAATGGCGTTCTCCCCTTGATCAGAGGAAGCGCGACTACCGCGAAGGAATCGGCGGGGCGAATACTCTGCCTGCCGTTGGCTTTGCTCCTGACGGCTCCCGCCGCATCTACGTACCCGGCGCCCACAGTATTGGCATCATACCCCCGAATCGCGCTGGCACTGACCATCAATCGGCGCTTCGCCTGATCTGGGGTGATGCCTGGAGCCGCGTTCACCATCAGCGCAGCCACGCCCGAGACCGCGGCGGCCGCCTGTGATGTCCCACTCAGGCGAAAATACACATCGTCGACCACTCGATCGGGAAGCAATTTGTCCAGGAAGCTGCCCACAACACGGGTCGAGACGATCTTGCGCCCGGGCGCCACCACATCAGGCTTGGTCAAGCCATCATTCGTTGGACCACGAGAGGAGTATGACAGGGGCAGATCATCAGCCCGGCTCGCGGTGGCGTTCATATCCAGGCCACCGACGGTCACGATGTAAGGATCATGGCCGGGGGTCACGATCGTTCCTGCGCCGGGGCCCAGATTGCCCGCCGCCGCCACAACCATGATACCGGCGTGCCAGGCTACTTCCACCGCCGCAGCCAGGGGATCTTGCCTGTAGGAGCCGAACGCTGGCCCACCTAAAGACAGGTTCAGTACGCGAATGCCGTAGGCCTTCCGATTCTGAACTGCCCATTGAATCCCCTGGATCACCGTGGACATCCGCGCGTTGCCGTTGCGATCGATCACTCGCACAGAGGCGATGTTAGCCTCGGGGGCGATCCCGCTCCAGTTAGCGTCGCGCCCGGCCGCGATGCCAGCCACGTGGGTGCCGTGGCCACCTGGATCAGGAGAAGACGGCGGGCCGCCAACCAGATCGATGGAGGCGACGAGACGCCTGGGATCGATGCCGTTGGGCAGCGCCGCCACTCCGGAATCCAGCACCGCTACCGTAACGCCCGAGCCAGAGAATCCCGTCGCCCATACATCATCGGCATTGAGGGCCTTGGTGTAGTCTATCAGGTCCCCACCATACGGTCCTCCGGTTGCAACGAGGCGCGCATCCAGGGAAATGTAGCGAACGGCAGGCTCCCGGCTCAGTGCGGCCAGACGTCTGAGGTTGATCTTGCCACTAGCGCCGCCCACGATTCCCAGGCTCCGCGACGCCACACCGCCGTGTTTCGCGATTTTCCCCTTCGCATCACGCTCAGGTTTGTCTGACACACTGGAAATAGGCGACGGTGCGCTCATCTGGACGATGATATTGACTTCACCTGCCGCATTTGACGTGAGCGCCTGCCGTAACTCGATGGAAAGCTTGCTCCAATCGGCGTCTTGCCGAGGACTGGTTCTACCCTCCTGCGCTGCCAGGGTCGATGGGCCAAGCAGCAGGACCACCGCGGTTATGACATTGGCCAACAATTTCACTACGCGCTGAGACCGCATATCGTTGCCTCCTTCTCGTGCGACTGAAGACGCGTTCTTCAGGGGCGAAGAACGCTGTCCCCGCCAAAGGCTAATTAGCCGTCCTGAGCTGGGCGTCTAGGCCAAGTATTACTAATATATCGACATCGCTCTTGTCTTGAGACGACATAGAGCGGATACTCTTTGGCGAGACTTTCAAGAGATTGGCGATAGCATCCGAAGTCGCCTTCTTGCCTGAGTAGTCGATAATCATCGTATCCTTATAGTCGCTGCTCGCGTTGCCTACCCTGGGCACAGAGTAGCCGGCGTCCTTGAGGAGAGCGGCGGCCGAGGCTGCCAGCCCTGCCCTATCTGTCCCGTTCTGCACCTCGATATTCGCTTCCTCTCGCTTCACACGATAGCCGTAAAACACCTGGTTGACCACTTTTGCCACGTCTTCGCGCTGCACCGTTAACGCGGCCATACCATTGCGATTGACATCGCGGACCATCGTTTCGTCGAAGGCGGCGCTGACGATGCTGCTGGTATCGACGTCTTTCGCCAGTCTCGCCAACCCAAGCAGATCGGATGGCGAGAGGTCAGTTTGGAAGGACTGCAGCAGGGTGTTCAGCATACCCGGGAGCCGTGGCAGCAAGTCAAGACGCAGGGCCTGCTGTCTCGCGGCCATCAGCACAGCCCGCTGGCGGGCCACGCGCCCCAGATCGCTATCGGCGTGGCGCGAGCGCGCGTATTGCAGCGCCAATCTACCATCCATGTGTTGAATTCCCGCGGGGACGTAAACACGTTGGATGCCATAGTTCTCAGTCGGATACTCGTCATCCTTGAGGGGCCTGGGGACGTCGATGGTCACTCCGCCAACGGCGTTGATCAACTGCTCGAACCCCTGGAAATCGATTCTCGCGTAATAGTGAATCGGCACGCCGAGGAAGTTCTGCACGGTTTGTTTGGCCAAAAGAGGGCCACTGCCCTTCCGCTCGGCCTCCCCAAAAAAGTGTGCCGTGTTAATCTTCTCCTCACCATATCCAGGAATTGACACCAGCAGGTCCCGTGGAATCGACAGCATACCCGCGGATTTGGCCACCGGATCTATGGTGAGCACGATTATGGTGTCACTACGAGTGGGTTGGCCGCGCTCGTCAGGACGCTGGTCGAGGCCGAGCAGAAGGATATTGATGCGTTCGGTGCCTTTCCATGCCGGCAGATTATCCCATTGGCCGATGGGCACAGGAGGACGCGGAACCGGTATCCAGGCGAACATTGTCGTAACCGAGTTGATGAAGACGCAGCCGAAATAGAGGCCGCCGGCGATGAACACGACGAACAGAGTGGTGATGCTCAGGAAAGCCGGCGAAAGCTTCTGCCGGTTTCTCCTGGCTCTGCCTTCAATTTCGCGCCGTGGCCGTTCACGACCGAGGTCCCGATGCTGCCGCACGCTATGCCCTCTGAGTGCTATAATCGGCCACGATTATAGCACATTCTGTAGGGAAATCCTACAATATCTGGGGCAGGCTTTCTAGCCGCTGAAGCTATTCACGACCTTGAGCAGATCATCGATGTCAAAAGGCTTCTGGAGATAGGCTTTTGCGCCTATTTCTCGGGCTATCTGCCGTGCGTTCAGCGCGGTCATGACGACGACAGGGATACTGCCATTGAATCGAGCGCGCAACTCTTTCGCAAACTGCCACCCGTCCATCTTTGGCAGACGCATATCAAGCAGGATAAGTGCAGGCTTGTGCTGCGCAACCTCCTGGATCGCCTCGTAGCCATCGCCTGCACCGACAACCTGATATCCCTCGGCCCCTAACACGGCCTCGACGAAGCCTCGCAGGTCGGTCTCATCCTCCACGACCATTATCAGCTTGTCAGCCAAAGCCACCCCTCCTTCGTAACGATTACCGGTGATGCACCGGGTAACGCCCGGGCTCTCGGCGCTGCCTCACCGGGGTCACAAGTAGTGCTTCTTGTGAGTCTCTATATCTTCGAGCTCGAGCTGAAGCGTGCAATGAGTGAGACCGAACTCCCTGGCCAGAGCCGAACATATTGCTTCCAGAACAGTCTGACGGTCTACGGTCTGGTCGACCACAACGTGGCCGCTCATCGATACCAGTCCTGATGTGACGGTCCAGACGTGCAGATCGTGCACCGATCTGACCCCGTGCGTTTTCAAAATCGTCTCCTCGAGCGTCTTTAGATTGATGTGCCCCGGCGCGGCCTCCATCAGAACGTCGACCGACTCCATAACCAGTCGCCAGGCGTTGTACATAATCAATACGGCGATGAGCACCCCGATGGCTGGGTCCGCGACGGTTGCGCCAGTGGCAAGTATGATGATGCCGGCTACGACCGTGCCGATCGAGGCGGTTGCGTCGCTAATGACGTGAGCGAACGCCGCCTTGATGTTCAGGCTATCCTCGACGTGCCCTGACAGCACGAACGCGCTGGCGACGTTTGCCGCGAGCCCAACGAGCGCAACGCCGAGCATCACCTGGCCGTCCACCCTCTCGGGCCTGCCGAATCTGTTGAATGCCTCATAAAGAATGGATAGCGCGACCAGCACCAGCAGAACGCCGTTTGCCAGGGCGGCCAGGATTTCGGTTCGATAGTACCCATAGGTTTTCTGTGGCGGAGCGGGTTGCGTGGCCAACCAGAGGGCGAACAGGCTCAGCGCGAGGGCAACGATGTCTGTGAACATATGGGTCGCGTCGGCAATCAACGCGAGACTGTTGCTGAGAATGCCGCCGATCAGCTCGAAAAGAAACACAGCGACCGTTATGCCGAGCGCGGTGACCAGGCTAGTCTTGTCCCGCGCGACAACGCTGCCATGGTCGCCGTCGCTATGGCCACGCATCGTCAAACGAACCCCTCCCAACGTCCGCGGCCGGCATCATAAACCGCCAATGAATAGCGGACCACGAACCTGCAATGTCCAGGTTAGGCAAGGCGTAAGGGCCAAAACTGGCCTTTGCCAGGGCTAGCCGAGTCGACCTGCTCAGCTAAACTAGGCAAGTTTTGTACCACGGTCGTTTGCCGGGAACCTGGCACGAATCGTGCATCCCTGGAGGGGCATAGGTAAGGGTGTGCACATCGTGGACTGGACAGTCATTCACTAAACATAGGAGGTGTTCAATGGTTGTAGCAGAAGTCAGTTTTGAGCCTATCGGAACGGCCGATCCTAGCTACAGTGACATCGTGACCGCTTGCGTCAGCGTTCTCAATCGACAGAAGGACGTGAAGTTCGACGTCACGGCGATGGGCACGATCCTCGAAGGCGAACGTGACAAAGTGCTTAAGGTCGTCTCGGACATGGAGGAGGCGTGCTTCAAGGCCGGGGCTCCACGGGTGATCACGAACCTGCGCATCGACGAGCGCCACGATATGCCGATGAAGTCGGCGCAGCAGATGGAGGCCGAAGTCGAGCAGAAGCTGCCCGGGGCCAAGCAGACTGGGCTGCGCTTCTAATCTTATCTGAACAAGGCGCCGACGGAGCCGCCGCTGTGGATTCGCTCGATTGCCTCGGCAAACAAAGGAGCTACGGAGCGGATCGTTATCTTCGGCAGGCGTTTGTGTTCGGGAACAGGAATGGTGTCGGTGACGACCACTTCCTTGATGTTGCTCGCTCGCAGGCGCTCCACCGCCGGGCCTGACAGCACCGCGTGCGTGCAGGTAGCGTAGACCTCTCGGGCGCCCATGCGCTCGAGCAGTTCTGCCGCCTGCACGACTGACCCGGCCGTGTCGATCTCGTCGTCGACGATTATCGCCCGCTTCCTGGTGACATCGCCGATGATGCTCAGGGCCACGGTTCTGACCCCGAACGGGTCGCGGCGCTTCTCGATCACCGCCATAGGGACGTGAAGCTTCTCGGCGAAGTTCCTCGCGCGCTTAGCTGCACCGAGGTCCGGGGCCACGACCACGAGATCGTCGAGATACCTGCTCTGCCCGAAATAGTCGCTCAGCATCCGTAAAGCCGTGAGTTCATCCACCGGGATGCTGAAGAAGCCCTGAATCTGGCCGGCGTGCAGGTCCATGGTTAGCAGACGGTTTGCCCCGGCCACGGTGATCATATCAGCCAGGAGCCTGGCGGTGATCGGCACTCGTGGCTGGTCTTTCTTATCGGTGCGCCCATAAGCGTAGTAAGGCACGACGGCCGTGATGCGCGCCGCCGAGGCGCGCTTGAGCGCGTCCATCATGATCAGCAGCTCCATGATGCTGGTGTTGACTGGCGAGCATAACGACTGGATGACGAAGATATCCTGCTCACGCACTACCTCTTTGATTCTGACAAAGATGTTCTCGTTGCTGAACTCGGTGACGTCCGCGACACCGAGAGGTATCCCGAGGTGCAGAGAAATAGCCTCGGCGAGCGGGCGATTAGCGTTACCGGTGAACAGCATCGGTTGGCCGTACAAGCTTTGCCTCCTCGTTTGCCTCGCCAGGGGGGCATTTCCCCCCCCGCCGTTGTGCATAACTATAGCATATCACCCCGCGTTCGCGCAGCATTCAGACGACGGGGTCGCAAAATGCGTGCCACATGGAAGGGGAACACGTTGTGAAAGTGGCTGAGCGCATCAGGTTCTTTTCGAGAGCCGCACGAAACGCATTAGCTGTCGCGTACTTCATTGTCCTACCTTGCGGAGCGCTTCCGTGATTAGCTTGCTCACCCGCCGGCCACGTTCTGCCGCGTCTCGTTGCAGTCTAAGCTTAGTGCATCGTTCCTCATATATGGCGGTGCCGCGAGCGGCCTGTGGCGTGACCAAATGACCAGATCTCCGGCCAGTGGTGTGGCCTATCCCGATAGAGGACCGACAGCGACGCACTTGCCCCAGCCCCAAGAACGGAACAAGCCAATGTAGAGGTGGGGGGATGTCGGACCAAATCCAGACCCAGCTAAACCCGTGGGCCGAACATCCCGATACACCGTCATGAGACGAGACGCTGGTAAAACGCCGCCTGGACGGCGCAGATGACGTGATAGGGGTACGTAGGCGGGGGTAGTATCTCCTTCGAGGTGCGAGGTGATAGTGATGCGAGATAACGATCCCTGTCGCAAAAAAGGACGGAAAACTGTGGCCACTCTTGTCTATCGAGCGGGCTGGAGAATCCGTGCTGGCGGAAGTGGTCATCATAGGCAAAGGCAAGGAATAACCCAAAGCGTTGCATTACCACAAAGCTAATGGCGTCACAAAGCGAGTAGCCCTTGTCCCGCTGCGTTAGAATCAGAGCTTTGGCATTTTCCTCATCTTCAGCAGTCGTGGGAAGAAAGAAGACACCGCTTAAGCCGTCAGTCAGAAACTGCCTTCCGGCCGCTGGATTCATGGCCCGCAAGATCGAAGCGTGGGCCTCAACCACAATGTACATAGTAGTGAACAGCCGATGCCGGCCTTTTGCCAACCCGGTGAGCACGGTCTTTGCCTCCTGGTTGCGGCCATCCTTGCGGTCAGTCAGGGCCAAAAAAGCGGAGGTGTCAACAAAAACCCTCCGCTCGTTGATTGATCGGGGAATCCGCTCCAATTAGTCTAAGTCGTGCTTGCACGTGGAGTAGCCGCCGGGTTTCTTGCTCTCACCGATACCGATGATCTTGAAGATACCATCCTTGGGAGATAAAGGTCTGCCTACCGAACTTCTGGCAAAACTGCTTTTCTCCTTGCGGGGCGCCTTGCGGGCCTTCTGCTTTTCGACGCTCATACCAGTCACTCCTTCCCGTTCCACTGAGCTATTTTAGCACATTATGAAGTCCGCTGTAACTACTCAGGTGCCTTGATCGCCAGAATGCTAAAACCGCTAGCCACTCAGGCCTGCGCGTCTACGCTGTAGCTGGCGCGAGCGGGGCGCCGGCAATGGCTTGGCGGAGACCGGCGAGGATTGGCGTGCCCTGCTTGCGTAGCGTCGATCAGCCATCACTTCACAGGTACGGTCCATCGGTAGCAACTGCCCCTGGTTTAAGTAGATCGCGACCGTCACTACCCTGGCCCGTACTGCGCCGAAGCAGCCACCTCATCGGGGAACGTCCCGCTCGTCTCGACCCCACATTCCGGACAGACTTTGCTCTCAACCTGATGCTCGACAACCCGCATTTTCACCGGTGGAATGTCCACGACCTGCCGCCGCTCGCAATGGGTCGCTGGCACCTCCCCGAGATCCTGGTGGCGAGCCTTGCAATGCGAGGGCGTATGCACCTTCACTTCGTCGGGATCGTCCACCAGGCGCAGACTATGTCCCACGTGTCCGTGTTGACCGCCGGGTTTGCGCCCACTGGATTTGCGTTGGCTCTTGGGATGGGGCTTAATGCCTGGTCCATCGGACGAGGGCGGCTTGCCACTGTTGCGACTGTTCGTGCCTAGCCGCGCCCGCAATTCCGCAACCTCGGCTTCCAGTTCCTTCACTCGATCTATAAGCTCTCGGACAAGAACAACGAGTTCCTCGCGGCTCGCCTTCTCCAGATCCACGTCCACCACCCCACCACACATTCGCACCTGAAGTTTAGCGTTCGTGTCAATAGGGCGGTTATCTGACGGTACCAACTACATCCACCAGCCCAGAATGGTGACAGGCGCTCATCCGAAAAGTGCTGTCAGATAATGGTTTTCGTGCCTTTAACATTCTGGCGGCCAAGGCACCTGAGTAGTTACCACCGAAGACATTTATAGCAATTTGCATTTGGATGTGGCTACCCGTAGCGCGGGGGCTTGTCCCAATACGGTTTAGTTAGCGTAGGCACCTGGTCTTTAGTGTCAGACCTCACCCCAAGACCGTAGCGCGGGGGCTTGTCCCAATACGGTTTAGTTAGCGTAGGCACC